>JAAYSO010000006.1 GCA_012523945.1 Bacillota bacterium | reverse complement strand
TTTTTCCCTATACTATCAAGAAGGTAATGAACGTCCGATTACAGCAAGGTAAATTTCTTCCGCACCGCCGGCAAGCAGTGCTCTGGCGGCATTATCGGCGGTGGCCCCTGTGGTTAAAAGGTCATCCACCAATAAAATCCTTTTTGGTATTTGTTCCGCCTGCACCACAGTAAAAGCACCCGCCAAATTGTGCCGGCGCTGGGCGGCAGACAGCTGTGTCTGACTCACCGTTTCACGGCTGCGCCGTAAATACTTTTTTACCGGCACCTTAAGCTGCCGGCCGATTGCTTCCGCTAACAGTACCGCCTGATCAAACCCGCGCTGCCGTTGCTTCCGGGGATGCAAAGGTATAGGGACCACCGCAGCAAACTGCGGCCACTTACATTTTTCAATTTGTTGCGCCATTAATTTTCCCAAAGCTGCCGCCATTTCTGTGCGGCCGCCGTACTTGTAACGGCGAATGACTGCTTTTAGCTTACCCTCATACAAACCCACGGCACAAGCACGATCAAACATAAATTTCTGCCCGTTGCACCGGGGACATTCCCTTTCGCTTTGCTTCACTACAGGGTAGCCGCAAAGGGGGCAGCACCGGCTAACCTCTAGCACTTGCCCACGGCAATGGGTACAAAGAATTGTATCCGCCTCCAGCCGCTCACCACAAAATAAACAGCGCAGCGGAAAAAGTAAATCCCAAAGGGCTGAAAGCATTTTAGCCTCCCAGACCGGCGGTTTTTGCCAGTCTTTCCGCCAGCCTTGTGTAACGTGCCTCCACTTTATTGTTATGCACGGCAATTGCCAGAGCTTTTTTTGTCCCGATCAACACTACCATTTCCTTTGCCCTGGTAATGGCAGTGTAAAGCAAATTTCTTTGTAACAGAATATAATGCTGGGTTACCACCGGCATTACCACAATAGGATATTCGCTGCCCTGGCTTTTATGAACGGAAGTGGCGTAAGCCAGCACCAATTCATCCAGTTCAGTCTGATCATAAATAACTTCCCGCATCCCGCCGATATCCGGGTAACCCACCATTACTTCCCCGTCTTCATTATTAATATAAGTGATGCGCCCCACATCGCCGTTAAAAACTTCCTTTTGATAATTATTGCGGATCTGCATCACTTTATCCCCCAGGCGGAAAACTGTCTGCCGGTAGCGCAATTCCGTCTTATGGGGTGCCGGGGGATTCAATTTTTCCTGCAGGTGCAGATTAAGATTATCCACCCCAAGCACTGTGCGCCGCATAGGAGTAACCACCTGAATATCATCAATGGCGTCTTTATTTTTATATTGCGGCAGGCGCCGGGCACATAAATCCAAAATTAATTTCAATACCGTTTCCGGCTCTTTTTCCTGGATGAAAAAGAAATCATCACTGCCGGTTAATTTGGGCATCTGGCCCGCATTGACAGCATGAGCATTGCTGACAATGGAGCTTTTTTCAGATTGCCGGAAAATCTGCTCCAAACGCACCACCGGCACCGCCCCGGAAGTAATAATATCGCGTAAAACATTGCCCGGTCCCACGGAAGGCAACTGATCCATATCGCCCACTAAAATCAGCTTGCACCCATAGGGTATTGCTTTTAATAAATGGTAAAAGAGCGGCAAATCAACCATGGAAACTTCATCAATAATCACAGCATGTGCTTTAAGAGGCCTTTCCTCATTACGCCCGAAAGTAAAGCCGACCTGGTCTTCCCTGGGCGCATATTCCAGCAATCTATGAATTGTTTTTGCTTCCACACCGGTAGCTTCAGTCATCCTTTTGGCCGCCCGACCGGTAGGTGCTGCCAGCAGCACTTCCAGACCGTTTTGTAAAAACCGGGAAAGAATTGCCCGGATTGTAGTTGTTTTACCTGTACCGGGACCGCCTGTTATTACCAACAGCCCCTCACCGGCAGCCCTTCTCACAGCCAGTTCCTGCGCCGGCGCCAGTTTAAATTCATTCCACTCTATAGTAACCTCACTGTTTTGTAGTTGTGAAAGCTGACAGGCAGCAATCTCCAGTAAACGCTTTGCTACATAATCCTCCGCGTAATATAGCGGTGCCACATAAACAGCCTCGTCATCCTCCAGCTCTTCAAGTATAATCTGCCGGCCCACGGCCAGCTGCCGGATCTGCTTATTCACCGCATCCTCTGCCAGCGGGTGTTCAGGAGTCTCCAGTGCTGCGCTGACTTTAGCAATTAATTCCTTACACGGCAGAAACACATGCCCCTGTTCCTGTGCCTCATTTAAATGGTAAACTAAAGCAGCACGAATGCGTTGCGGTGCATTGGGTGCCATTCCCATAGCCAGAGCAATTTTATCGGCAGTTTTGAAGCCGATACCAAAAACATCTTCTGCCAAGCGGTACGGGTTTTCACTGACTTTAGCCACCGTGTCCTCGCCATACTGCCTGAAAATGCGGGCTGCATAACCAATACCCACCCCATAGCTTTGCAGGAAAGTCATCACTTTCATCACTTCCTGCCGCTCCTTTAAGCTTTCAGCAATCATGGCTGCTTTTTTAGCACCAATGCCATCTATTTCACAAAGCCGCCCGGGCTCTTTATCTATAATTTCCAGTGCGTCCAGACCAAAATGTTCCACGATTTTATCGGCAGTGGCAGGACCCACCCCGCGGATTAAACCGGAAGCCAAAAAATTACGAATGCCCCTTTCATTATGTGGTGCGTCCACCTCATATCTATGCACTTTAAACTGTTTGCCGAAAACTTTATGCTGAACCCACTCGCCCTCCAGAGTTAGCCGCTCACCCACACTGAAAAGCGGCATATTGCCGATAATGGTGGCAATCCGGTCCTGGTGGTCGCGCAGTCTTGCTACCAAGAATAAAGTTTCCTCATTATAGTAAGTGATTCTTTCTAAAATTCCTTCTAAAGTGGTCATTTCTGCTCCTCCCACCAAGAAGTATTCCACATTTGACTGTTATTTCCTGCCCTGCGGCCCTCCCCGGCATACAGCCGGCTTTCCGCCAAATTTCTTTCTATGTACGGGAGGCAAACCCTCCCGTTTTTAATAGGCTGCCAGCTCCACAGTTTCACGTGAGATAACCCTGGCCGCCACTTTCTCCACCAGCGCACCGCCGGTACTTTCAAAAATATTCTTCTCCAGGATTAAATCCATTACCGCCGTCACTTCTGCTTCTGTTAAATCCGGCCGCGGCCGTGGTACGGTCAGGGAATACTGTCTACCTTCCGCATTGCGAAAAATGAGCTGTAAAGTGGATTCCATAAACTCACCTCCTCAATATTAGTCAAATTTATTACTCATTAATCAGCTCGCCTTCTTCCAGGCGCCGGATGGCATAGACATCTAAACTCTGCAAACCCATGAGAGCCGCAATGACTTCATAAACATCCTCATGCGTAGCTTCAGGCCGGATACGCCCGTAAGTGCGACTAACCAAAACAGGATTGCCCTGGTCATCAACACCGCTTTGCAGGCGCACTTGACAGCGGCTGTAATTAGGTTCTAAAATTACCGCCATGCTTTTTTCACCCCCTTCCCCTGTACCCGCTATTATAGGGTGGAAGCACAGACCGGGCAAATGCCGACTTTAACATCAATTTAACCCAAAGAAAGTCTGTCCTGCCCAAACTAACACCTTCCTGGGCGAAAAAATGCTCAAACTCCTAAAAAAAAACACCTCCGCTTACGGAAGTGCTTATTGCTGCCCTATAGTCATAAGGAAACTTATTTAAAGTTAATATTCAGCAACGAGTATTATTTTGTATATTCCATACTCTCCGCTATTTTAATTAATTCCACCCCATACCTGCACCTCATCTTTCAGATTAGCGGCAAGTTTTTTCCTGGCCCGGTGGAGCAGGACACTTGGCTTCCTGCATCATTTTGTGTATATATTTTTCGGCAATTAGATTCCGGCTTCTTTCCTTAACAAATCGGCTTTATCTGTTTTCTCCCACGGCAAGTCCAGATCTTCGCGGCCGAAATGGCCATAGGCTGCCACTTGCCTGTAAATGGGACGGCGCAGTTGCAAATTGTGAATAATGGCAGCCGGACGGAGGTCAAAATGTTTTTCTACTAAAGCGGCAATTTTTTCAGCCGGGATTTTTCCCGTACCAAAAGTTTCAATTAAAAGCGACAGCGGCCGTGCCACGCCGATAGCGTAAGCCAGTTGCACCTCACACTGGTCAGCCAGGCCGGCAGCCACAATATTTTTTGCCACATAACGGGCGGCATAAGCAGCAGAACGGTCCACTTTTGTGGGGTCTTTGCCGGAGAAAGCGCCACCGCCGTGACGCGCATAACCGCCGTATGTATCCACAATAATTTTACGTCCTGTCAGACCTGCGTCACCCTGGGGACCACCCACTACAAATCTGCCTGTAGGGTTAATATAGTATTTCGTTTCCGGGGTTAAATACTGTTCGGGAATAATGGCTTTAATCACATGTTCAATAATATCTTCTCTAATTTGTTCCAGTTCCACCTGGTCACTATGCTGGGCGGAAACTACTACTGTAGGAATCTCCACCGGCTTACCGTCCTCATATTTTACCGTAACCTGTGTTTTGCCGTCGGGACGTAAATACGGCAAAATCCCGTTTTTGCGGACTTCCGCCAATCTTCTGGCCAGTTTATGGGCCATAGCAATGGGAAGCGGCATTAATTCCGGGGTTTCATTACAGGCATAACCGAACATCATACCCTGATCCCCGGCACCAACGGTTTCCAATTCTGTCTCCGACAATCCGGTTTTAGCTTCATAGGAACGATTCACACCCATGGCAATATCGGGAGATTGTTCGTCTATAGAAACAATCACACCGCAAGTATCTCCGTCAAACCCGTATTTTGCCCTGGTATAGCCAATTTCTTTAATGGTCTGCCGGACAATTTGCGGCACTTCAACATAACAATCTGTAGTAATCTCACCTGTAACTAAAACCAGCCCTGTAGTAACTGCCGTTTCTACTGCCACACGAGCCTGGGGGTCTTTACTTAAAATTGCATCTAAAATAGAATCAGAAATTTGATCACAAACTTTATCCGGGTGCCCTTCTGTAACAGATTCAGAAGTAAACAAGAAGTTTTTGCCCATTATTTATCTCCTCCTTTTTTAGCATGGTACAAAAATGGCAGTCTTACTCATAAAAAGAAAGAAACCTCTTGGGACGCAAGAGGTCTCTTAATTTCAACCTCTCTTATCTACCAGGTATCAAACCTGCTGGAATTAGCACCGTTAACGTGAAAACGTCCGGTTGCCGGGTTTCTTTGGGCCAGTCCCTCCACCACTCTTGATAAGAGTATTTAATTTGCATGGGAGATTACTCGTTTAAATCATATGCGATAGGGTTGTTATTGTCAATTTATTTTTTTTCCGTTAAGGCAAAGAGCAATTCGCCTGTCACTGCCACTTCATTATTCACGGTAGCCGTACCGGTGCCGCGGCCAAAGGCACCGCGCATTTTACTTACCTCCAATTCCAGCTCCAGCACGTCACCGGGTATTACCCGTTTTTTAAAACGCAACTTATCAATACCGGCAAAAAGGGCAATTTTACCTTTATTCTCCGGCATACTTAAGATAGCACAGGCACCGACCTGAGCCAAAGCTTCCACAATTAAAACACCAGGCATGACCGGGTAACCGGGAAAATGACCTTGGAAAAAAGGCTCATTAATAGTTACATTTTTTATGCCTTTGGCTTTTTGCCCGGGAACCAGTTCTAAAATACGGTCTACCAGTAAAAAAGGATAGCGGTGCGGAAGAATCTCCTGCACATCCCAGGTTTCTGTCATCCAAACGGGCCTCCTTTATTGGGACATGATACTTTGCAATGTTGCCAATTCTTTTTCCAGCATTTCCAGGCTTTCTTCATCATTCTGCGCTAAAACTTGTTTTAAACGTGTAGTATATTCTTTTTGGAATTCACGCCACGCCAGGATAAGCTCCTGTGCTTTTTCATGAGCGGTTTCTATTTTTTCTGCCACGGCAGGCAACTCAATAGTCTCTCTGTACTGTGGAATATAAGTCGTTAAATTAAGTTCACTTTCAATCTGTGCCGCAAATCGGGGCAGTACGTCCTCTTCGCCATGGACCAGAATTACTTTTTTCGGTTTGCTGCGGAATTTTCCCAGCCAGCGTAAAAGCTCCGTACGGTCCGCATGGGCGGAAAATCCGTCAATAGTAACAATTTGCGCATTAACCTGTATATCTTCACCAAAGATTTTTACTCGCTTTGCACCGTCACGGATCCTGCGGCCCAGTGTGCCTTCAGCCTGATAGCCGACAAATAAAATTGTCGATTCCTGACGCCAAAGATTATGCTTGAGATGATGTTTGATCCTTCCCGCTTCAGCCATTCCGCTGGCAGAAATAATCATAGCCCCGCCCTTCAGTTCATTAATTCTTTTTGATTCTTCCACCGTGCGGGTGAAAATAACCTCGGGAAAGTTAAAAGGATCCTGGCCGTCATGTAAAAGTTTGCGCATCTGCAAATCAAAACACTCGGGGTGGCGGGCAAAAATTTCCGTAGCCGAAATAGCCAGGGGGCTGTCTACATAAATAGGCAAGTTAGGGATTTCCCCTTTTGCCATTAGGCGGCT
Source organism: Bacillota bacterium (assembly GCA_012523945.1). Lineage (GTDB taxonomy): Bacteria > Bacillota > Dethiobacteria > Dethiobacterales > Dethiobacteraceae > JAAYSO01. The sequence goes on along the minus strand of JAAYSO010000006.1, from coordinate 23,256 downwards.
GAGACAGTACAACATATCCTGGGTCCGCCCCACGGCAAAGGAAGGCACCACAATATTGCCCTGCCGGGCAACAGTTTCCTGAATTACCCGTTTTAAAATTTCCTGTCTTTGCTCTTCCTCTTCATGGTCACGAGCCCCATAAGTTCCTTCAATGATGAGGTAATCAGCCTCTTCAATAATATCCGGATCGCGAATTATAGGTTGATTGGATTTACCCAAGTCGCCGGAAAAAACCAGTTTTTGCGTTCGCTCGTTTTCATAAATAGTCAGTTCAGTAATAGCCGAACCTAAAATATGACCGGCATCATAAAAAGTCAGGTTGATATGGGGCGAGATGGCATATGTAGAATAATAGTCCAGTCCCTCAAAATATTTCAGTGCATTTTCGGCATCTTCGAAGGTGTACAAAGGTTCAACGAGCGGCCGGCCTGCCCGCATGTTTTTACGGTTAGTCCATTCAGTTTCCATCATTTGAATATAACCGCTGTCGGGCAACAAAATACTTGCCAGATCCGCAGTGGCATGAGTGGCTAAAATCCGCCCGCGAAAACCGTCTTTAACCAGCCGCGGAATTAAGCCCGAATGGTCAATATGGGCGTGTGATAAAATCACAAAATCAATTTCCTTCGGATCGTACAAATAAGGTCTGTAATTACGTTCCCGCAGTCTTTTACCGCCCTGGAACAAACCGCAGTCGATTAAAATTTTCTTTCCTGCCGCTTCAAGTAAAATAGATGTTCCGGTAACGGTACAGGCACCGCCACAAAAAGTCAGTTTCATCTTCTTCCTCCGTTTGCAAGCGCTTTTGTCTAAAAATATTTCTCTTTTCGGCAACAAATTCCTTTATTTGCCCCAAATACGTGCCAGTTGCTCCTGAACTTCCCGGTCTGAAAGCTGGCTAAAATCAACATAGAATTGTCCTACGGCAGAAAACAATTCCGGCTGCAAAGGACAAACAACTTCATCTACTTCTTTAGTTAAGTTTGCAATTGTATCCGGCGGGGCCACCGGTACGGCCAAAATTAATTTTCGTGGTCCCCGGCGTTTCAGTGAGCGCAAAACTGCCGTAATGGTTAAACCGGTTGCCACACCGTCATCCACCACAATCACTAATTTGCTTTCCACCGCGGCAGGTGGCCTGTGGCCCCGGTAAGCCAAAAGGCGCCGTTTAATTTCCGCCCTTTCCTTTTCCGCACGCCGTTCAATTTCTTCCTCACTCAGCTGAAAGTGGCGTACCCAGCGCCGGTTTAAAAGCACTTCCTGATCTTCACTCACCGCACCAATGGCAAATTCAGGCTGCCCCGGCGCACCGATTTTACGCCCCATAACCAGATCAAATTCACAGTTCAAAGCTTCCACAATCGGTTCAGCTACAGGAATTCCCCCGCGCGGCACTCCCAGTACAAGCGTGGAATTACCACCATAGGGTGCCAATAGTTGCGCCAGAACTTCCCCGGCGTGCCGCCGGTTTTCATAGCACGTCACAGGCACTAAAACCACCTCTTTTCTTTAAACTAACACCGGCAAGCGCCCGGTTAAAGCAATCTCTTCCGGCATTACCTGGCAAGCATAAGCATATACTTCCACTCCTCCGGCCACAGCATGGCGCAAAGCCCGGGCAAAAGCAGGATCTCTTTTTTGATTGGGTGCAAAATAAATGGCATCATCGCGCTGAACGACAAAAAGCACCGCACAGCGGTAGCCTTCCTGCCGCAGGGCAGCCAAGTGCTTTAAATGTCTTGCTCCCCGCTCAGTGGGAGCATCAGGGAAAAGCGCCGTTTTCGCTTCCACCAGTGTGACCGACTTTACTTCCAACAAAACCGGTTTTTCTTTTTCCCGCAACAAAAAATCAAAACGCCCGTGCTCATATTTAGGTTCACTGCGCTCAAAACGGCAGTACACAAAAGGTTTTAAAGCATTCTGCTTTAATGCTTTACGCACTAATATATTTGGCACCTGTGCGTCAATACATACCCACGTATTCCGGTACTTTACCAGGCGCAAGCTATAACGGGTACGCCTTTTGGCAGATGAACTCGGCTCTAAAAGTACTTCCGCCCCCGGCACCAGCAATTCACCTAAACGTCCCGATGTAGCTACATGTGCCTCAACTTTCTGGTCGTTAAGCTTAACCAGAGCAACAAAACGGTTTAAACGCTCCACAAAGTAGCCAACCTGCATTGGATTAAACTGAAGCTGCATAATCTTCCTCCATAAATTCTGCTTTCATTTTACCGCGGAAAGAAGAAAATTACAAAAAAAACCGGCTTTAGCCGGCAAGACAAGTAAAAGAAAAAAGACTGACCAAATCTTGGCCAGCCTCTAATTAATTACCCGCACTTTCAATTTCTTCATCGATCTCAATAATTTTAGTTAAAATTTCTATTTTTTCAGCGCCTGTTGCCGAAATATACTCCCGCAACAAACTCTCACGAACTTCATTTAAGTTGTAAGCATAATTTGTTGACATAACTTTAACCCCCTTTATCTTGCTCATTTCTCATTATTTTCCCAATCTTTTTCGGTTTTATGCGTAACGGCCGAGTGAAATTCAGCCATATTTAACCGCCAGGCTTGAACATTTACTTGTATATACCTGTACATTTCGTTTTAACTGTCTCTATATTAACATAACTCCTTCTTGTTTGTCTAGTCTTTTAGTACAAATTTTCAGTTTATTTTCTATCTTTCACGACAAAAAGGATTACATAATTAGAAAGCGAATATAACAAAGAACTAATCGTGATACTTTAGAATAAAAGCTTTCTTCAAAGCAGAAGAGGTGCCTGTATGCAACAAAAAACCAAGGCTTTTCTTTATGGCTGGGCAGTAGTGATCATTGCCCTTGCCGTAGCTCTTGTTACAGGAGACAAAAGATATTTTAGAAATATTTGCGAATGGGTTTTTTTTGTTTCCTTTGTGGTTGCGGCTGTGATTTTTATAAGCAAGCCTAAAACCGAGACCAATAAACCAAAAAGGAAAAGAAGGCTTGATCGCAATATAGATACGGCACTGGAAATATTTAAAGCCAGCCAGCCTTCCGGCGATAACACACGAAATGATAAAAAAGAAACACCGAAAAAGCAGCAACAAGCAAATCAGGATAAAAACAAAAAGAAATTTAAAAACCCCCGGCCGGATCCCTGGAAGCTGCGCCGGGAAAATATTGAACCTGCCGCCACTGCCTTTTTATTTGGACTCCCCAGTCTTATTGCCGTATTGGCGGAATACTATCTTTTTTAACTGTCGAGATAAAGTTTGTAACTCTATATAAACAGGAAAGAAGGTTCCGGATTCCGGAGACCTTCTTTTTGTTTACATATTAAAATTGCCGTTAAATTTAAAGTTTTTGCTGGGTAACAGGAGGTAAGAGCAGATTAAGTACCACACTCCTGCCCTCATCAATGGCCTGCAGTCCTTCCAATAAAGCCGGTTTCAGCCGGGCCGGCTCCGAAACCGTCAAAGCTAAAGCATTACCTGCAGCCTGGGCAATTGCACCCAAATCGGCCGCCGGGCTGATACCGGTCCAGAATTTATCATTTTTCACTGCATACCCGTCCGGGTGTTCTTGTTTTACAGCCAGTTGAGCCGCTCCCCAGCCCTGGTTATTAAAAATAACAGTCATAAAAGGTGCCTTGTATTTATTGGCTACCCAATAGGTGGCAGTAGGAACGGAAAAGATGTAAGTACCGTCACCGCATAAAGCTACAACCCGCTTCTCAGGACAAGCCAGCTTTACCCCAATGGCAGCTCCGCCGAACCAACCCAGGGCACTGCCGCCGCTCATAAACCAGGTACCAGGTTTGTTGCGGGCAAGATGTCGCTCCACAATGGGAGCATAGGAAGTCGTTTCATTTAAAATAATGGTCTCATCGCCAACCACATCACGTAGCGTCCCCACAACAAATTCCGGGGTCAAAACTTCTTTTTCCACTTCTTTGGCTTTAATTTCCATCCACAGTTTTTCATGGGCTGCCTGCAAGCGTTTAAATCTTTTGGCAATCAGCTCCTCATCAAGCTTGGTTTGCTGTAAACGCCTATTTATCTGTAAAAGGGCGGCGTATGAATTAGCCTTAAAAAACCTGTGGGACGGGATATACCATAAAGGAGTTGCTTCCTTTAACGGATCAATGTCTAGGTAATAAATTTTTGCTTTGGGGTTAGGTTGATTCTCTGCCGGGATCCAGGGTAAATTACTGTCAATAATTAAAATTAAATCGGCTTCCCGTAAAAAACCGGCAGGATCATGTCCCAAGTGCAAGGGATGATCAGAGGGGAAATTCATATTCCACCTGCCCACTTCAATGACGGGAAGAGCCAGTTTTTCACTTAAACTGATAAGCTGTTCCACACTGTCCTGGTTTCTGCCCAGGTAGGAAGTGATAATGACCGGGTTTTCCGCTGCCAGTAAGGCCTCACAGATATCATTTAAGGATTCCTCGGCCAGACCTGTTGGCGCAATAGAGCCCCATTTTACCATTTCAGCTTCAATATCTCTACCGTCCTCTTCCAGCGGCTCCCGGGCTGCCATTAAATAAACAGGCCCCTGTGGGTCGCTGTGGGCAATTTGGATTCCTCTATAAACAAGCTGTTGGATGTTCTTGCCGGTACGCACTTCATAGTACCATTTGGTATATTCACGCACAATACTTGCCTGATCGTGCACATTCTGGATAAATTGAATCGGTGCATTGCGTGTTCCCTTCAGTTCCCCTTCCAGGGTAAAAGGGGAGACGCCCGCCAAAATAAAAGCCGGCACACGACAGCGATAAGCATTATGTACAGAACCGCCCAGATTTTGCGTACCTACATCCACATGCACAAAGACTGCCTGCGCCTGTCCCGTTACTTGCGCATACCCTTGCGCGGCACTTAAGGCCACCATTTCATGCGGGCAAATAATAATTTCCGGTTTTGGCAGTCCCAAAACATCATACTTGGCCCAGCTTTCAATAATGGGAGGGTAATCAGTACCGGTATTGGCGAAAATATAAGAAACGCCTGCTTTTACCAGGGCATCATTTAAGGCATCCGCAGCAGTATAACGATTGTTCTTTTTAACATTAGTCAACCTAAAACACCCCTTCCGCCTCTCTTACGTTACAGTATAACATGGACTAATCTCCGAGAGCAAAACTGTTGTAGGCTTCCTCAAAAAACAAGCGCATATCGATAGGGCTCACAGCAAAATCACTGTGAGCCCTTGAAAAATGGTGTTTTCAATTTGGAGCCGGCAAGAGGACTTGAACCCCCAACCCGCTGATTACGATTCAGCTGCTCTGCCAATTGAGCTATGCCGGCGAACATTAGTATTATAGTCTAAAGAAAGGAGAAAATCAAGCGCAAAATCTTCCCGGGAAAGCACCTCTGCCACGATTATAGCGGAACCAGTTTCAGCTGCCCCCAGGCAGCTATTTTATCGTCTTTTATCACCAGCACCCCTGTAACGCCGGGAATCTGGCGGGCAAAATCCAAAGCCTGTTGCAAATCCTTTGGCGTCTGGATACGATTTGCCGTAGCCGTGGCAACGGCATCGGCCAAAATGGCGGAAGGGGAAACAATAACTGCGGCATCGGCACGGCCAAAACTTAAAGAATGCCCCACCGTGCCGGAAGAAGTGCAGACCCCCAAACCATGCGGTTGCGGTTCCAGTTCCAGGGCAATACGGTTGCTTAAAGGCGAAGCTCCTGCATAAACGGCAATTTTAATTTTCTCCTGCACTTGGAAAAAAATATCGCCGCCGTTTTCCACCACGATTTCTTTAACTGTGGTGGCTAAAAGATCCCGGCCGATAAATTGGGCAAAGGCGCCTGCCACCGCCGCCATGGGCCCCACCCCCGCCATATTAGCGGCTTTGGTCATAGCCAGCGCCATAGGCGGTGCGTTGAGCGGCAGTAAATGAGGTTCCAGGGTAGTTCGAAAAACCGGATCCTGTGCCAGATAGTTTTCCAGCTGTGTACGGTAAAAAAGAATCCTGTTTTCCGTAAAACCAGGCAGTTTTTCCGTGAAACCGGCCTCACCCACAGCCACATATAAATCTGTTTCTTTATATTTAGCCGTAAAACCCACAAATCCCGGCGGCTGCATGCTTTGCCGGTACGTGCGGCGTGAATGGTTCATCTTTATTCACCTGAAAGATATAAAGCTTCCACGGCCCGGGCCGGGCAGGCCTTTAGGCAGCGTTCACAGACAATACACTTTTCGCTGCAAAAAGACACCGTCATTTCCGGCCGTTTCATCCATAAAGCATTGGTAGGGCAAATAACCGTGCAAGCACCACACTGTGTGCAGCGATCTTCCACCCAGATTATTTGCTGCTCCAGGGGCAGCACCTGTACACCGCGCGAGTGCAGGAAATCCATGGCAGCATTAAATTCCTGATCTTCTGCCGACAACTCCACCACCATCCGGCCTTCTTTGCGCGGGTTAATATTGGCTTTTAAAATATTGGCCACCACATTATATTCCTTCGCTAAAGTATAGATAAAGGGTTGCTCCACTACGGTGGCGGGGAAATGTAACACAACTTTACGTTTAATCATGAACTCCCCTCCTACTTGGCTTGATCTTCAAACTTCACCGGGAACTCAACCGTGGGCAGTGGTGCCACCGGCTCCGTCAGGGCAAAGTCACCTTTTAAAATCCAGGCTTTTAACAATTCGGCAATCTCCCTGGCTTTGGGGTAGCTGGATAAAGGTGCCGTTGGAACTTCTTTGCCCTGTACAATAATTTTACCGGATTTCAGCTCCGCATAGCTGACTTCACCCAGGCTGCCGCCTGTTCCCTGTGGATATGCTTCACTATAATCAACTATTTGTGCCTTAATCTCCGCATCGGTAACTGCCGTATGGCGCAACATTTGTTCATCTAAAATAGGAATGGGGATCCCCACGCCCACCTGCATGGAGACACCATAGCCAAGAAAACTTACGCCGCGCAGGTATTTTGTAGTCATTTGTTTTAAATCACCAATTAAGGCCAATGTTCCGGCCCCGCCCCGTGGCACACCGTTTTCCGTCCGGGCCACATTGGGATTATGCTGTGTGCCCTGCCAGGCCACATAGCCAATACCCCCGCCTAAAAAGATTTTTGTTCCCACCCCGATGGTACGGTAAAGCGGGTCATTTAGAAGCGGTGATAGCTGGCCGGCACTGCAGTAGTTGGCATTACCCAGGTTGGGTTTTAAAATCCCCATGTAGGTGTAAATGGTCCGGTCAGACAAGTTAACGGCAACATTATAATTCTGGTAGCAGTTACGCGGATTAAATAAATACGCTTCGTTTACATCAGCCAGGGTAATATACTTCTCCAGCTTTTGCCGGGGATAGCAGTCTGTACCGTAGGAAGTGGCCTGTAAAAACACTTGCTTGCCGGCCACTAAATCTTCAATCACATGGGCTCCCCCGTAGTTAAAAGCACCGGGGAAATCTGAATTTGCCGGATCTGTTTCAGGTATTTCCGTAGCACCGATATAAACATCCACGGCAGCTATCCCGGCATACGCACTGACGCCGTTTAAAGATACTTTGGACATGCGCATCCTGGGCGTGGTATGACCAAGATTTAAAAAGGCACCGGAAGAACACATGGGCCCAAAGGTACCTGTGGTTACCACATCTACCTGCCGGGCAGTTTTTTCCACACCCTGCTTTTCCACTAAAGAGATTACTTCCTCCGCCGTGGCAACGACAACCTGTCCCTTGGCGATTTTTTCATTAATTTCTTGTATCGTACGTAATTGTGACATTTATCTCCCCCCAATGCGATATATAAAGAAAAAACTCTTTCCGGAAAAGAAAGAGATCGCAAAAAACGACTCTCATCTTCCAGAATTTATTCTGCTGGAATTAGCACCGTGACGAAACGTCCGGTTGCCGGGTTTCACAGGGCCAGTCCCTCCACCACTCTGGATAAGAGTTTTTTTATTTAATTGAATTAATCCTACCTCTTACCTGCCAATCTGTCAAGGGAAAATAACGAGCCAGATAAAAGCTTCCCAAATAAACATTGACAAACCTCTGCAAAAACCTTACAATTTTTATAGATACCTATGGGGGGTATGTATAAGATTTCGTAATGGGAAAGGGGTTTCGGCATGAAAGCCAAAAAAATAGTTGTTGTGGGCGGTGTGGCCGGCGGTGCCAGTTTTGCCGCCAGGATGCGCCGCTTGGATGAGCAGGCACAAATTATTTTACTGGAAAAAGGCCCGTATATTTCTTTTGCCAACTGTGGTTTACCTTACTATGTAGGGGGCGTAATTCAGGACCGCAATGCCCTTTTAGTGCAAAGCAACGAGAGAATGCAAAATGTTTTTAATATTGACGTACGCCCTTTAAATGAAGTGACTTCCCTTGATGCCAACAATAAAACCGTCACGGTGAAAAACTTAAAGACCGGTGAAACTTACCGGGAAAGCTACGATTATCTTGTCCTTTCACCGGGAGCGCAGCCCATTAAACCGCCTATCCCCGGCATCGAAAACGCTCCTGTTTTTACTGTGCGCAACCTCCTGGATGCTGACGCCATTAAAAACTACATGGCAACCAAACCGGTAAAAAGAGCAGTAGTGGTAGGCGGCGGTTATATCGGACTGGAAATGGCCGATAACTTGCATAAATTAGGCCTCGAGCTTTCCCTTATCGAAAAAGCACCTCAACTGATCGGCACCATGGATTATGATTTGGCTGCCATTGTAGCCGGCCATATTGTCTCCAAAGGTATAGATCTTTACCTGGGCGACGGGGTCGTTGAATTTAAACAACAGGACCAGGCCACCAGGGTTGTCTTGGAAAGCGGTAAAACTATTGACACCGATCTGGTCATTTTATCCATCGGTGTCCGGCCTGATGTCGGCTTTCTTCAAGACAGCGGGTTGGAATTTGGTCAACGCGGCGGCATTAAAGTTAATGAAAAAATGCAAACCAACCTGCCCCATGTTTACGCCCTGGGCGATGCTACCGAAATAACTGATCTAAATACAGGGACACAGACTCTCATCCCCCTGGCGGGCCCGGCCAATAAGCAAGGCCGTATTGTAGCCGATAATATTGCCGGCTTGGATAAAACCTACAAAGGCACACAGGGAACTGCCATTGCCAAAGTTTTTGACCTGACTGTGGCCACCACCGGCAGTAATGAACGCACTTTACAGGCACAGGGCATCAGTTATAAAACAGCCCTGACACAGCCCAACTCCCATGCCACTTATTATCCTGAGGCCCGGATGATGACCGTTAAAACCCATTTTAGCCCGGAAGGGAAAATATTGGGGGCACAAATTGTAGGCTATGAAGGTGTCGATAAAAGTATTGACCTTTTAGCCACTGCCCTGCGCCTGGGCATGACTGTTTACGATTTACAGGACCTGGAGCATGCTTATGCTCCTCCCTACAACTCGGCCAAAGATCCGGTCAACATGGTGGGCTTTGTGGCGGAAAATATTCTTGCCGGCCGCATGGAGACAGTCTCCTGGGCTGAAATTGAAAAAACGGATGCTTTCCTTTTAGATGTAAGAGAAAAAGAAGAAGTGGAACGCGGCATGATTGCAGGTTCTTACCATATCCCGCTGGCTGAATTGCGCCCGCGCCTGTCTGAACTGCCCAAAGATCAGGACATTATTGTCGTTTGCCGGGTGGGACAGCGCGCCTACGTTGCCGCCAGTACTTTGCGGCAACTGGGGTACAACGCCAAGGTGCTTGCCGGCGGTTACAAATTTTACCGCGATGTTACCAAGGCCCTTAAAACTATCAACAGCTAACCGGAAAGCAAAAAAGATGTGTCCTCACATGACACATCTTTTTTGCTTTCTTATCGTCTATCGGCAACAGCAACCCGCTCCTTAAAAACTACCGGAAGCATGCCGCTTTTGTTTGTCCAGCTCTTCATGTAAAAGCTCACCAAGAATGGCAATACCGTCTTTGATTTTTTGTGGCTCCGCTTCTGAATAAGCAAAGCGGGCAGTATTTTTACCGTTATCATTAACATAGAAACCGGCGCCGTCCACATAGGCCACTTTGCGTTCAATAGCTTTCAGCAACAGCCGGCGGGCACTTATCCCGGCGGGGAAGGTTACCCAGATAAAAAAGCCCCCCTGGGGATAAGTCCAGGTCACACCTTCCGGAAAATATTTTTCCATGCAGGACAGCATCAGATCACGTTTTGCCTTATACTCAGAAATTAAGCTTTTTATATGGGCATCAATATAACCGCTAACGGCAAAACGATAAGCCAGGCGCTGGCCTAATGAGTTGGAACAAAGATCTGTGGAACCTTTGGCACAAGCAATTTTATCAATTAAAGCTTTTTCCGCCATAATCCAGCCTACTCTAATGCCGGGCAGAAAAACTTTAGAAAAGGACCCCAGGTAGATAACACGGCCTTCCGGATCCATAGTTTTTATACTGGGGATGGGCTCGCCTTCAAAACGAATGTCGCCGTAAGGATTGTCTTCCAAAATTAAAAAATCATATTCCTGTGCCAACTGTAATATCTCCCGGCGCCTGTTAAGGGACATGGTGATACCGGAAGGGTTTTGAAAATTAGGCACCACATAGGCATATTTAGGGGTGCGCCCTTCTCTTTGCAGCCTACGCAACTCTGAAGATAAAATATCTGCACGCAAACCTTCCTGATCCAACGGAATGGGAACGCGCCGGCCTTCATAGTTAAAAATAGCACCCAACCCACCTACATAGCCGGGTTCTTCCACAATCACCACATCACCGGGATTGAGAAATACTTTACTGATTAAATCCATACCCTGCTGGGAACCATTGGTGATCAGGATATTTTCCGCCGTACACGGCATCCCTTCCCGGGTCATTTTTTGCGCCAGGTATTCCCTTAAGTCCCAACTGCCTTCAGTTGCTCCATACTGCAGGGCCGTTTTGCCTTCCTGCGCCAGTAACTCCTGCAAAACTTCAGTAATTTTTGGCACCGGAAAATAATCGGCACTGGGGAATCCGCCGGCAAAAGACATAACATCCGGCTGTTCTGCCAGCTTAAAAAACTCACGTATTTCTGATGTTTTCATACAAGCGGCACGATCAGCATAAAAACGTTCAAATTGCAAAAAACTCACCTCCGGTATATTTAAAGGCCAGAAAAAGAAAACCCGTCCCTGTCAAAACAGAGACGGGAAATAACCCGTGGTACCACTCTGGTTACCGGAAAACTCCGGTCACTCAAGCCAAGCTTTCTGGATAACGGCAGTACCGGTCCGCCTTACTCAGACAAAAGAGTTTTGTCTTTTCAGCGGACAGCTCCAGGGCGGCTCGCCTTTCCATAATCGAGGAATCTCTCACCATTTGCTTCCCTCTCTGGCGATATTTCCAGGCTTCTTCCCTGTCATTGCTTGCTTTAACTTTAAACTCCTGACTTCTGCGCAGGAAATTTTAACAGTTATTATAACAAAGGTAAAACCTAAAAGCAAGAAATTTTTTCTTAACTCTTGGTCACAGCCTCGTAACCTGCCATAAACGTCTTTTTGTTCACGTCTAAATATTTTTCCGGTACCAGTGCTTCCAGTGCCGCCAGGTAGCTTTCCAGCGGAAATTCCAAACAATGCGCCAGAATACCGAGCAAGGCCACATTGGCTGCTTTCGGTTCGCCGCACTGCCGGGCAACTTCCAATGCATTAATGGCATACAAAGCGCCAAGTTTTCCTTCTGCAGCCAGCTCCTCCAGCACCTTCATAATATTTTCCGGGTATTTTTGTGCACCTGTTATAACCGGCATGGGCTTAATGATCTGTGTGCTGCAAATCATGGTGCCGCCATGGCGTAAATAAGGCAGCCAGCGCCAGGCCTCCAGTCTTTCTGAAGCCAGAACAATATCTGCTTGTCCCGCTTCAATAATAGGAGAGGCCACTTCATCCCCAAAGCGAATATAAGTGAGCACACTGCCGCCACGCTGTGCCATGCCGTGAATTTCCGAAATTTTCAATTCCTTGCCGTGAGCCTGAATAACATGGGCAATAAGTTTACTGGCCAGTACAATCCCCTGACCGCCCACACCACCCATGAGAATACTTGTTGTTTTAGTCATTTTCGCCACCTGCCTTTACAATGGCGTCAAATTTGCAAACCTGTACACAGACACCGCAACCCACGCATAAAGAAGCATCAATAGTGATCCTGTCTTCTTCCTTGACAATGGCCGGACAGCCCAGTCGCAAGCAGTGGTTGCAGCGCTTGCATTTTTCCTCATCAATGATATAAAGTTCTTTTGTGCTTTTATCCAGAAGCGCGCAAGCCCGCCGGGCAATAATTACTGACGGTTCAGGGGCTGCCACTTCCTCTTTAATGGCTGCTTCCAAAGCCGGCAAATCATAAGGATCCACTTCACGCACACGCTTTACACCCAATGCCTTACAGATAGGCCCGATAGCCAAAGCCACCGTGGGCTCACCTTTCAGCGTATAACCGGTCCCCGGGTTGTCCTGATGGCCCGTCATGGCGGTAATCCGGTTGTCCAGTATAATGGTAAGTGTTGAACCTTGATTGTAGACCACATCCATCAGTCCGGTCAGACCTGAATGGAAAAAGGTAGAATCGCCAATGACGGAAACTACTTTTCCTTTCAAATCCGGATTTCCTTTTTCGTAACCCAGGCCGGCGGAAATACTGGCTCCCATACAGATAACGCTATCCATGGCATCAAGGGGCGGCAACGCACCCAAAGTGTAACAACCAATATCACCGCTGACTAAAAGCTTCTGTTTTTTCAGTGCATAAAAAACACTGCGATGCGGGCAACCGGGACAAAGCACAGGCGGACGTGTGGGTACCGTTCCCTCCTCCCGGGCTTGTGCCTCAAGCTTTTCCGCCAGGGGTTGTCCCAGGATGGTTTGTGCAATCAGGTTGGGATGAATTTCACCTGTCAGCGGGAAAAGTTCCTTGCCGCGCACTTTAATACCCATGGCTTTAATCTGCTCTTCAAAAAACGGGTCCAGCTCTTCCACCACAAATAATTCTTCCACTCCGGCGGCAAATTCTTTAATGAGCCGTTGTGGCAAAGGATAACTTAATCCCAGTTTTAAAACAGACGCTTCAGGCAGGGCTTCCCTGACCTGCTGGTAACTGATACCGGCACAAATGACGCCGATTTTTTTGTCCCGCCATTCAATCCGGTTCAGCGGTGTGTTTTCCGCATATGCGGCTAGTTTCTCCAATCTTGCTTCCACCGCCACATGACGCGGCCGGGCGAAAGCCGGCATCATTACCCGTTTAGCCAGATTCTTTTCGTAAGGCCGAATGGGAATATCCTGGCGTTCTGCCAAAGTCACCAGTGACTGGGCGTGAGATATACGGGTGCTGCTGCGCAGCATGACCGGCGTATCAAATTCTTCACTGATCTCATAAGCAATTTTGACAAAATCCTTTGCTTCCTGACTGTCGGCAGGTTCCAAAAGCGGCACTTTCGCAAAGCGGGCATACTGCCTGCTGTCCTGCTCGTTTTGTGAACTGTGCATGCCGGGGTCATCGGCTACAACTAATACCAGCCCGCCGTTAACCCCCACATATGAAGCAGTCATTAAAGGGTCTGCCGCCACATTAACCCCTACATGCTTCATGGCCACCAGCGCCCGGGAGCCGGCCAGAGCCGCCCCGATTCCTTCTTCCAGGGCAACTTTTTCATTGGGGGCCCACTGCGCATGGATCTCTTCATAGGTAGCGGCAACCTCTAAAACTTCCGTACTGGGTGTGCCCGGATAAGCGGAAGCAAAACGCACACCTGCTTCATAGGCGCCACGGGCAATGGCTTCATTGCCGCTTAAAAGTTTCCTTTCCATTTCTGCCCCTCCTCCTTCTTTCTGCTACAATCTTTCCTTTAGATCAGATTTGTATCCTTTCTCTATCGTATAACAAAAAAGGCTCCGCTGTGAAGCGGTGCCGGGTTAAGGCAAGCCCAATCTTTGCAGCTATAGTGAATAAACCTCTGCACCTTCCAACACGCGAATATTTTTCGCCTGTAATGCCTGGATTGCACCCTCACAATCTTCAACTTTTATAATAACCAGTGCTTCCTTGGTCGAGCCGCCAACAAAAGCATAAAGATATTCAATATTTATCTCTGCCTGTTCCAAAATCTCCAACACGCCGGCTAAACCACCCGGTTCATCAGGCACTTCTACGGCAATCACATCAGTTTCGCTGACCATAAAACCTTCATTGCGTAAAATGCGGTTAGCTTCTTCCGGTTTATTGACAATCAGACGTAGAATACCGAAATCAGTTGTATCCGCAATAGATAAAGCACGAATGTTAATCCCGTTCTGGCCCAGAGGTTTAGTGACGTCCGCCAGCCTACCCGATTTATTTTCCAAAAAAACCGAGATCTGTTTAACCCTCACAAACACCCCTCCTAAAAGCACTATTTAGTGTTAATTCGACAACCTGACAACCTATCCCTTTTCCTGGCTCCTTCTTTTTCTTTATTTAGAAATAAAACCAACAGGAGCTTTAGCTTGATATAATTCCCACCCGCATAAAAAAACCGGATCTCTCCGGTTTTTGTGGCTACTGTGCAGCGGTAATCAAACTGCCAATATAGTGCATGCTTTCCTTGTACTGTTCTTTAGGCTGCAAGCGAAAAGCCTTGCAATACCAATGCCAGGCCAAACCCAGTTCATTCAGTTTATAGCAGGCATAACCCAATGCCGCCGAACATTGCGCATTTTCCGGATCAAGGCGCCATGCCTGCTCCAAATAAGGCAGTGCCTGCTCCACTTGTCCCAAACGACAATGAGTTATCCCTAAATTCAAAAATAAAGGTGCATATTCAGTACAATTACGGACAGCTTGTTCATACGCCCAAACTGCTGCCTCCAGCTCATTGACTTTAGCCCAGCAGTTTCCCAGATTGTAAAAAGCAGGCCAGCAATCCGGATCGCAAACAACTGCAGACAAAAAATAAAAAGAAGCCTCCCGAAAAGCACTCCGCTGCATTAAAATCGCACCTTCACGATTATAGGCAGCAGCAGCTTCCTTTTTATCTACATAAACACGCTGATCAAACATAGACAAACCCCCGGTAAAATTTTCCTTACATATCAAAGTATAAGCGCCAGGGGGTAAAATTATGCATATAATTGCACCATCACAAGAAATATACACCCTTAATCAGCTTCTGCCATAAAAATTGAACGTTTAATTATTGACCATTGCACAAAATCAAATAAAACTATATATCGGTAAAGTTGATTATCTTCACGGTATATGCGAATTAAATGAAATTGCCAACTGTCCAAAAACATTATCTCCCGCTCTTCCCCCAGCTGGAGTAAATGTCATTGCAACCGACCACTCTTTTTTTGTTTTTAGTCATACGCAGATCTGTAAAATTAATCTTGGCAATTACACAGCTGAAATATTATTGGATATAGCAACACTTAGCGGCACGGATTATTTCAAAAACGAAAATAAAAAAGATTTTCTTTTTCACAGAATAGGTTTTTATGACGGCAAGCTCCTTGTCACTATAGTTGGCGATTGGCAGTTATATACTGAAAATTATTACTTATGTTTAATTGATGACACCGGTTTTGTTGCAACTATAAAAGCGGATTCGGAATACATTCTTCCTAATTTAGCCAGTTAAAAAGTACAGTTCAGTGAAAAAAGGGAATTACTCAGGAGCAAATGTTGCTTTCTCCCTGGAGGAACTGATAAAAATTTTTTTAAAAGATGACACAAAGTGTAACAAAAAGCCTCCTTCTCCGGTTATATTTATAGAACCGGAAAAGGGGGCTCCTTCTATAGATAAAAAATCTAGTGCTTGCTTTTACATTTAGAACCATAAAAACTATTGCTTTCCCGACAAGGTTAAAATCTAAAATAGCTCAAAAAGAGGGGGATTGGATCTATGGGGTTAAAAAGACGACAGAGAAATATTACTGCCATTATCTTAATCTGTCTTATGACTTTTCTTTTCACAGCCTGCACTTCAAGTGAAAACGCTAAAGACACAGAAATAATAATTGATTGGGGTGAAGTAAATAAAGCACTTAATGAAAAAGGTTATTATCCCCAATCAATTGAGGAAGCTGAAATTATAGCGGGATATAAAGTCCCAACAATTATAAATAACTTGCCGCCGGGATTTAACGATAATTTTCATATCTTTATTATAAAACAGAATCCTTTAAAGGAAGATTCCCAGCTGTCCGTGATGCAAACCTGGAGCTATGATGATGGGCAAGCTTCTTTCCCGGTGTTTTTCGAAACATTAGTATCAACTGAACAATTCACTTTAGGGAAGCACAGAGAGGAAAGATCCGAAGTAGTGCAGATTAACAATCTTGAAGTGCAAATATTAATACCAAATGGCAGTGAAGTAATTACATTGTTATGGCATGACGGAAAAATTAATTATAGCCTGTACGGCAAAATCACTGAGCAGCTAACAGAAAACAAATATCTTGAAATTGCAAAATTATTAATTGACCAACTGGAATAAACGGCAAAGAAAACAATCGTTAAAGTATAACTTTAAGGGATGGCGTCTGAGAGAGCTGTGGTATGATGAACAAACGTCATACCTTGTCGTTGACAGTTCGTTGACAGTTATATAAAAAACGGGAGAGGTTCGGACTGGAAGCACATACGGAAAAGAAAGCACTCTCTATGCAATTAATGCCAAAAAGCTATTGCTTTTTGCAAATTTTTCGTATAAAATAAAAACTAGTTCTAACATAATAACAACTCCTTTTTAACGGCACAGGAATTGTGCCGTTCTTTTTGCATAAAGGCTTTTTCACTTTAAATTCTTTGTTAACTTATTTTTTTGTCTTAAGTGTTATACTATAAGGCAACGAGAAAAAATGAAAAGGAGTGTGTACTATGACTTATAAACTGCCAGAATTACCTTATGCTTACGATGCTCTTGAACCATATTACGATGCGGAAACGGTAAGAATTCATCATGATCTTCACCACAAAGGTTACGTAGACGGACTTAATAATGCAGTAGCTAAACTGGCTGAAGCACGGGAGGCAGGAGATTTTGCCCTCATTAAGCACTGGGAGAGGGAATTGGCATTCCATGGCGCAGGTCATATCCTACATAGTATTTTTTGGGAAAACATGAGTCCCAATGGCGGCGGCAATCCTAAAGGAACAATTGCGCAGCAAATTGAGAAAGATTTTGGCAGCTTTGATGCCTTTAAAAAACATTTTAGTGCGGCCACAGTAGCCGTGGAAGGCTCCGGTTGGGGGCTTTTAGTCTGGAACCCGTATGCAAACAAGTTGGAAATTATGACGGCAGAAAAACACCAGGACCTGGCTATTTGGGGTGTTGTACCGCTGCTTGTCTGTGATGTTTGGGAACACGCCTACTACCTTAAGTACCAAAACAAAAGAGCTGCTTGGGTAGAAGCCTGGTGGAACATTGTCAACTGGGACGATGTTGAAGCAAAATTTACCAAGGCAAAATAAGAATAACCTTGTATTACCAAAACACCAATCGAACGGTTGGTGTTTTTTTACGGTAAAAATTGACTCAAACCTGAAGGGTCAGGTTTGTATATTGTTTTATGTAATCGACAAAATAATAACGGGAACAAAAAAAATTGGGGGGATGCAGATGCCACATCATGTAAGCTGGAATCCCTTTAGTGAGTTTGCACGGTTACGCGACGAAATGTCACACCTTTTCCCTGACAGCCCCCTGTTGCCTATGCGGGGCCAGCCCTTTCACCGTATGCCCGGGCCCTCTGTTGATGTACATGAAACGGAAAAAGAAATTGTCGTCAGTGCGGAAATTCCCGGAGTTGACCCGCAGGAATTAGATGTTACCGTGGATGAAATGCAAGTTACTATCAGTGGTGAAATTAAACGCGGTGCAGACCGGGATGAACAAGGTTACCGCATGATCGAGCGCAGGTATGGCCGCTTTTCACGCACTATCCCGCTGCCTGTGGAAGTTAAACCGGATGAGGCTATAGCGGAATACAGTCACGGTGTTCTGGAAATCCGCATGAATAAAGCGGAAAGCGGCCGCATCCGCTCCCGCAAACTGCAGATTAAAGACAAACATTAGGCAAAGAAACGGCTTGCTGTAAAGGCAAGCCGTTTCTTTGTGTTTAAACTGTCTCAGCTTGTCTCTGCTAAAAATGTTTTTCCGGATGTGTAAGGAAAGTAAATTTATCCGGGTCAGCCAGAAAGGCCTGGTACATAGGTTCACCGCTGACAAGGCCGAATTCAGGATAATTTTTCACCGGCTGCAGAGACAAACGCGGCGTTGGCTTATACTTTGGGTTTACCACAAATTCTTCATCTTCACCGTCTGCAGCCACTTCAAAAAACGCCCCGCCTCCCAGTTCTTTAATAGGGCCATAAATGGAACTGAAGTCGGCCGCTACCCAATTGCTCATAATTAAATATTCCTGACCGGGATTAATGGTAATGTGGCCGTAACCGGGCGGGATTAAAACTTTGTCGCCGGCCACGGCTTCAATTAATATAGCATCAATGCCGTCCTCGTCAGGTTCCGTTTGCAACAAATAATGAGCTTTACCGGCCAAGACTTCATAAACTTCGGGATAGGAAAATTCCGTCTGTGGTTTTAACGGGTGATAGTGGCCGGCTGTTTTTATAAATTCCCTGCCGATTTGTCCCGGCCGGATCACAGTCACATCATAGCGCAGTCCATACTTGGCAATAAGTTCTTTATCCTGTACCCGGCACACATCACGGTACATATAATAAAGTTCATCCGGCCCGTCTGCCCCCGCAGCCATGAGTACTTCTTGCATTTCTGCCAGTCTGCGTACAGCAGGAGTAACAGTTTCCAAACCCTCACCGAAAGCTAACCGCCCCTCATGGTCGGCAGTCAGGGGCAAACCGCTGGTTTTCGCCAAATCAATTACTTTATTTATAGTTGCACACATAAAGCAGTTTTCACCTCCTGCTGGATTTTCTCTTTTTCCGCTTCACTGGCAGCTTCAACATAAATGCGAAAAACAGGCTCCGTCCCGGAAGGACGCACCAGGCACCAGCTGCCGTTTGCCAAAACAACTTTTAACCCGTCTATCCGGTTGGAATGTTTAACCGGAATACCCGCCAGGCTTTGGGGTTCCCAAGTTTTTACTCTCTTTACAATCTCATCTTTTTTCTCCACAGTTGTCCGCAAATCCAGCCGCTCACTATAGATGGGACCAAAACGCTGTCTGAGTGCTTCCAGCAACTGGGCAGCCGTTTTTTTAGTTTTGGCCAGCATTTCAATAAATAAAAGGGCTGCAAAAATACCGTCCTTTTCCGGGATATGCTCCCGGATACTGACACCGCCGCTTTCTTCCCCGCCTATAAAGGCACCCTGCTCCCGTAAAGCCTGCCCAATATATTTAAAGCCTACCGGAGTTTCTATCACATCAAAACCATAATGTGCAGCAATACGGTCCAACATATGAGTTGTGGCCACGGTGCGGGCCACGGCACCTGCAGCACCACGGTTACTGACCAGGTATTCTAAAAATAACACCAGTATTTCATTAGGGCTGAAAAAGCGTCCCTGGGGATCAATGATACCTAAACGATCGGCATCACCGTCCAGGGCAATACCGATATCCGCCCCGCTCTTTTTCACTTCATCCATTAATTCATTTAAATGCTGTCTTGTCGGTTCAGGAAGGGAACCGCCAAAAAGCGGATCCCGCCAATTATGTATGGCTTTAACCTGACAGCCGTGCCGGGCTAAAATTGTCTCCAGGTAGCCCATCCCGGAACCATACATGGGGTCAACCACAACTTTCATCCCTGCTTGCTTAATGGCGGCAAAATCTATTAGTTTTTCCACATGCTCCATATAAGCGGGCAGCGGCTCAATAGTTTCCACCAGGCCGCGCTCTTCTGCTTCTTCCAGACTCATTTTTCTGACGGCACCCGTTTTTAACACCTCTGCCAAATTAGCCACAATGGGGTCTATGTCTTCCGGCAGTGCCGGTCCGGCATAATCGGGAATAAATTTAATCCCGGAATATTCAGCCGGGTTGTGACTGGCAGTCAGCATAATGGCGCCACCTGTTTTTAAGACGGTGACGGCATGGGCCACAGCCGGGGTCGGTGCATACTTTTCACATACGTAACTTTTAATGCCGTTACCGGCCATCACTTCTGCCACCGCCGCCGCAAAATTTTCCGCTAAAAAACGTGTATCATACCCGATAACAATTCCCCGCCCCGCCAAATTTTGCGCCTGCAGGTGCTGCGCAATGGCTTGTGCCACACAGCGCACATTGGCAAAAGTAAAATCCCCGGCAATCACTGACCGCCATCCGTCCGTACCAAAAGTTATCTCCGCCATTAAAATCCTCCTCACAAGCCAAACTCTACCACCTAAATACGTAGTATATTCTTGTGTCGAGGCGTTTATTCCTGCCGTCCTCGGCTCTTTGCCTGGGCCACGTAGGCCGTCAAATCGGCCACACGGTGCGAATAACCCCATTCATTATCGTACCAGGCGATCACACGCACTAAATTATCACCTATGACTTGTGTTAATAAACTGTCTACAGTGCTGGAATAAGAAACACCTTTATAATCCACAGAAACCAGAGGTTCTTCGCTGTAGCCAAGGATCCCCCGCAACTCATCACTTTCGGCTGCTTTTTGCAAGGCGCTGTTTATTTCTGCTGCCGTTACCGCCCTTTCCGTTTCTGCCACCAAATCCACTAAAGAAACTGTGGGCGTCGGTACACGCACGGCAAAACCGTCGATTCTGCCTTCAAGTTCCGGGATAATTTTGCCTACCATTTTTGCTGCTCCTGTGGTGGTGGGAATCATGGATACTTGTGCCGCCCGGGCCCGTCGCAAGTCGGGATGGGGCAGATCCAAAAGCTTTTGATCGTTAGTATAGGAATGAGTTGTATTCATGAGACCTTTTTTAATACCAAAGTTTTCATGCAGCACTTTCACCACAGGGGCCAAGGCATTGGTGGTACAGGAAGCATTGGAAATAATCCGGTGTTTATCCGGATCATACAGCTTTTCATTAATACCTAAAACTATGATGATGTCGGCGTCATTAACAGGGGTGGTGACAATAACTTTTTTGGCGCCACCCTTTAAATGTAAAGCCGCCTTCTCATAGGTACGGAATTTACCGGTGGCTTCAATGACTATTTCTACTCCAAGTTCGCCCCAGGGGATTTCCTCCGGCTGGGCTTCAGCAAAGGTGCGGATTTCCCGGCCGTCCACCACCAGGTTATCTCCCTGCAGCTCCACCTCCCGGGGCAAACGGCCATAAAGGGAATCGTATTTTAATAAATGTGCCAGGGTACTAGTATCGGTTAAATCGTTAATGGCAGTTACCTGCAGCTGCTCGTAACGCTGCAGTGCCCGGAAAGTAATGCGGCCAATGCGGCCGAAACCGTTAATGCCAACTTTTACTGTCATCTTTTGCAGCCTCCTTGCCTTCATAAACGGATTCCGGAGAAAAATAAATTTGTTATAGCTTACCCGCTCCTTTGCTATCTAATTCGGCTCTATACTTGACATTGCGCAGTCGATATAAGACAATGCAAATATAGTTGGTCTAGTATGCCAGGGAGGAATGATACATATGACAATAAAAGTTGCCGTCAACGGCGCTCTGGGTAATATGGGTCAAACCGTCATCCGTGCCGTCTTTGGCGACCCGGAATTGCAACTTGTGGCCGCCATTGACATTAAGGGAGACGGCAGTGATATCGGCACTCATGTGGGCCTGGGTGAGCTGAACATCCCGGTAGAAAATGATCTTGCCGCCGTACTGGCCCGGTCCCAACCGGATGTATTGGTCGATTTCACCACTCCTTTTGCCGTGATGCAAAATATTGAAACAGCCCTGTCCCTAAAAGTGCGGCCGGTAGTAGGCACAACCGGCATTACTGAAACTGACCTGGAAACTATTCGCCGGTGGTCAAAGCAATATAACACAGGTGCCCTCATTGCGCCCAATTTTGCCATCGGTGCCGTTTTGATGATGCTTTTTGCCGCCCGCGCCGCCAAATACCTGCCCCATGTGGAAATCATTGAACTGCATCACGACCAAAAAATTGATGCCCCCTCCGGCACAGCCATGAAAACGGCAGAAATGATTCTGAAATCACGGGGCCAAGTCAGCAAGCCTGATGTGGAGGAACTGGAAAAGTTGCCCGGAGCCCGGGGCGGCAATCTGGAAAATATCCATATCCACAGTGTCCGTCTTCCCGGTTTAGTGGCCCATCAGGAAGTTATTTTCGGCGGCATCGGCCAGACTTTAACCATCCGCCACGACAGTATTGACCGCACTTCCTTTATGCCGGGAGTACTTTTAGCCATTAAAGAAATTATGCAGCATGAAGATGTAATTTACGGGCTGGAAAATATACTTAATCTGTAAACAAAACTGCGGACAGGCACGATCCCCCTTTTTTCTGCATATATATTACTGCAAATAAAGGGGGATATTTTATGAGCATACAAGGAAAACATATTGGCTTTGCCTTACCTGAGGGACATTTCTCCATGGCGGCAATTCTGGAAGAAATCCGCAAACTGGCTGCCGCCGGAGCAAAAATTTATCCTTTATTCCTGGCAACTTCGGATCACCCCGAATTTAATGAAGAGTTTTTACGGACAAAAGAATTAATTGAACAAATCACCGGGCGGGAAATGATGGCTGCAGCCCTGGCAGAAGAGGCTGATGACCCCGATGATAATACAAATTTTGACATTTTAGTCATTGCCCCCTGCCCCGGCAACTTCCTGGCTAAACTGGTGAATGCGCGTTCTACTTCCGTTTCCCTGGCAAGACCGGTAAAATACCTGCAAAGCGGTAAACCGGTGGTGTTGGCCCTGGTGGCCAACGGCAATTCGGAAAACCTGTTACAAAATATCCAGCAAATCTTAAGTCTGAAAAGCATCTTTATTGTTCCTTTCGGTCCTGCCAAGCAAGAAGGCAAACAGATCTACCTCTCCAGGCTGGATCTTCTTTTTGAAACAGTTAATCACGCTTTGGAAGCAAAGCAGTTGGAACCTGTCTATATCGAAAACTGCTGGCTCCCGAATTAGGAAAGCACATTAGGCTTGATATAACTTCCCAACCGAAAAAAAACAAGAAAGCCGGGAAATTTTATCTTTCCCGGCTTTCTTGCGCTTGAGGAGGATCTTGGTGCAAATATTTTTGCGGCTTATCCCGTCGCTTTAAAACTCTTTTCGGGGAGGTAAGAGTCAGTTAAGGAGGGGATGGCCGCCTTTGAGCAACTATTCTTTTAATTCTAAATTATCAGATTATTGT
>JAAYSO010000062.1 GCA_012523945.1 Bacillota bacterium | reverse complement strand
TCGCACGCGGTGTGGAAGTTCCCGCTTTGAACCGGACGAAAAAATGGGATTTTGTACCCGTAGTTGCAGTAGGCCAGGAAGTTGTAGCCGGCGATGTACTGGGTACAGTCCAGGAAACGACGCTGGTAACGCATAAAATTATGGTTCCTTACGGTGTGGAAGGTAAAGTTACCTTTATCCACCAGGGCGAGGCCACCGTGGAAGATGTGGTGGCTAAAATCGAACAGGACGGCAAAACTGTAGATGTGAAAATGCTGCAACAATGGCCCGTCCGCCGCGGCCGTCCCTACAGGGAAAAATTGTCGCCCAACGAGCCGCTCATCACCGGCCAGCGCGTCATTGATATGTTCTTCCCCGTTGCCAAAGGAGGAACTGCTGCCATTCCCGGACCTTTCGGTTCCGGTAAAACGGTGACACAGCACCAGCTGGCCAAGTGGGCCGATGCCGAAATTATTGTTTATGTCGGTTGCGGTGAGCGCGGTAATGAAATGACAGACGTTTTAAACGAGTTCCCCGAACTTTTGGACCCCAAATCGGGTGAACCCTTGATGAAACGTACAGTGCTGATTGCCAATACTTCTGACATGCCGGTGGCAGCCCGTGAAGCTTCCATTTATACCGGTATTACCATTGCCGAATACTTCCGTGATATGGGCTACAGTGTGGCTCTAATGGCCGACTCCACCTCCCGCTGGGCCGAGGCGCTGCGGGAAATTTCCGGCCGTTTGGAAGAAATGCCCGGTGAGGAAGGTTATCCTGCTTATTTAGGTTCCCGCCTGGCTGAATTCTACGAGCGGGCCGGTAAAGTAATCTGTCACAGCAGTGATGAGCGGGTAGGGGCACTGACTGTTGTCGGCGCCGTTTCGCCGCAGGGCGGGGATATCTCCGAACCTGTTTCCCAAAATACTTTGCGGATCGTTAAAGTTTTCTGGGGCCTGGATTCTGCCCTGGCCTATCGTCGTCACTTCCCGGCCATTAACTGGCTGCAGTCCTATTCACTTTACACTGACAACTTTACTGATTTCTATCGTGAGCATATCGGCAGCGAATGGGCACAGATGCGTACTGAAGCCATGCGCATCCTGCAGGAAGAAGCCGATCTGGAGGAAATTGTGCGCC
This sequence comes from Bacillota bacterium, assembly GCA_012523945.1. GTDB lineage: Bacteria > Bacillota > Dethiobacteria > Dethiobacterales > Dethiobacteraceae > JAAYSO01. Next base: position 24,890 of record JAAYSO010000062.1, on the reverse strand, counting down.
TGGTTGGTCAGGAAGCTCTCTCCAAGCAGGAGCGCCTGACCCTGGAGACTGCCCGTTCCATTCGCGAAGACTTCCTGCACCAGAACTCTTTCCACGAAGTGGACACTTACGCTTCCCTGGATAAGCAGTATAAAATGATGAAATTAATTATGCTTTTCCATGAAGAAGCACTGCGTGCCGTTGGCCGCGGAGCCAACTTGCAGGAAATCCTGGATCTTGGCGTCCGTGAACAAATAGCCAGAGCCCGTTATATTGTCGAAGAAGATTTGGCGCAATTTGATCAAATAGAAGCAGCCATCAGAGAACAAATTGCCGAGGCCATCGGTGATGACTCTGAGGCCCAGTACGCGTAGGGAAGGAGGATGTGCCATGCTAAAAGAGTATCGTAGTGTTTCGGAACTTGTCGGGCCATTAATGATCGTTGAACACGTTGAAGGTGTCACATACGATGAACTGGTCGAGATCGAGCTTAATGACGGCTCCGTTCGCCGCGGGCAGGTTTTGGAAGTTGACGGTGATAAGGCGCTGGTACAAATCTTTGAAGGCTCCAGCGGCTTGAACCTCACCGATGTCAGAGTGCGTTTTTTAGGCCGCGGCATTGAGTTGCCGGTCTCCATGGATATTCTCGGCCGTGTTTTTGACGGGCTTGGTCAGCCCCGTGATAACGGGCCCAAAATCATTCCGGAAAAACGGTTGGATATTAACGGCCTGCCTCTGAACCCGTATGCACGCAACTATCCTTCCGAGTTTATTCAAACCGGAATTTCCACCATTGACGGTTTAAACACGCTGGTGCGCGGTCAGAAACTGCCGATTTTCTCCGGCTCCGGGCTCCCGCATAACCGTCTGGCGGCTCAAATTGCCCGTCAGGCTAAAGTTCTTGGTACAGACAGTAAATTTGCCATTGTTTTTGCCGCCATGGGTATCACCTTTGAGGAAGCCGATTTCTTCATTAACGACTTCCGGAAAACAGGAGCCATTGAAAGATCTGTCCTCTTTATGAACCTGGCGGACGACCCCGCCATTGAGCGGATTGCCACCCCGCGGATGGCTTTAACTGCCGCCGAGTACCTGGCTTACGATAAGGGAATGCACGTACTTGTCATCTTAACGGATATGACTAACTACGCCGAGGCGTTGCGGGAAATCTCCGCTGCCCGTAAAGAAGTGCCGGGCCGGCGTGGTTATCCCGGTTACCTTTATACCGACTTGGCCACCATTTATGAGCGGGCCGGACGGATCCGGGGGCAGGAAGGCTCCATTACGCAGATTCCTATTCTCAGTATGCCGGAAGACGATACCACACACCCCATTCCGGACTTAACCGGTTATATTACAGAAGGCCAGATCATGCTGGATCGGGCTTTACACCGGAAGGGAATTTATCCTCCCGTGGATGTACTGCCTTCGCTTAGCCGTTTAAAAGATAAAGGAATCGGGGAAGGCAAAACCAGGGAAGACCATGCAGACGTCTTGAACCAGTTGTATGCTGCCTATGCCCGGGGTAAGGAAGCCAAAGAACTGGCTGCCATCCTGGGTGAAGCGGCCCTGACGGAGACAGACAAACTCTTTGCCGATTTTGCCGACAGGTTTGAAGAAAAATTCATCAACCAGGGCGAATATGAAGACCGCTCCATCGTGGAAACCCTGGAAATCGGCTGGGAGCTCATGGCCACATTGCCGCGGGTGGAACTGAAGCGGGTCCGGGATGAATATTTAGAAAAATATCTGCCGGCCAAGGAGGAATAAGGAATGGAAATTCGCGCTAAGCCCACCCGCATGGAGTTAAACCGCTTAAAAGGACGCCTGCAGATGGCAAAACGCGGACATAAACTCCTAAAAGACAAACGTGACGAGCTGATGCGCAAGTTTTTGGAACTGATCAGGGAAAACAAAGATCTGCGTGAACAGGTGGAAGCGCAGCTTTCCAGTTCCTTTGCCAACTTCCTGCTGGCCAGTGCGGTGATGAGCGCAGAAACCCTCGAAGAAGCAGTGATGTATCCTAACGCCACTGTCAATGTGGACGTCCAGATGCAAAACATTATGAGCATCCATGTACCGAAGCTCATTGTGACACAAAACGAGGAAGAAAGAAAGAACGCCACACCGTACGGCTTTGCCAATACCTCCGGCGAACTTGATTCCTCCATCGCCACCCTGGCAGGGATCCTGCCGCAATTAATGCGTTTGGCCGAATTGGAAAAAGCAGTTTACCTTTTGGCCGATGAAATCGATAAAACCCGCCGCAGGGTCAACGCCTTGGAGCATATTATGATTCCCCAGTTGGAGGAAACCATCAAGTATATCAGTATGAAGCTGGATGAAAACGAGCGTAGTGCCTTGACCCGTCTCATGAAAATCAAAGATATTGTTCGCGGTGATGAATCTGCTTAAAAACACGGGGAGACAAGCAAGAAACTGCTTTTGTCTCCCCTTTTTTATCTCAGAAAAACTTTGCCGGCTGTTTGCAGGAAACATAGGTCAAGTTCGCGAAATTACTATGCGGTTTCATTGCACTGGTAACCAAATCTTTCCATGTTTTTTTGTCGGTTCGGATAGGAAATCATATCTACTGTGGTTTGCTGCTTTCCTATCCGCAGGGGTTGTAAGGGAAGCGTGAGGAGGTATTTATTTGCTTAAGTTACCAGATTATATTGGCCCTCTTGCCTTTGGCGTCAAGATGGGTGTGATCCTCCCCGGTACAGACTTGCTGTCAGAAATTGTGGCGGCCTTGAAAAAAGTTGCCGCCGACGGCCTGTTGGCTGACAGCGATGTTATTTGTGTCACCGAATCAGTGGTGGCCCGGGCCCAGGAAAACTATGTAACTTTGGACCAAGTGGCGGCAGAAGTCAAAAATAAATTAAAAATAGAGAAAAATTCCAAGGTAGGAGTAGTTTTTCCCATTGCCAGCCGCAACCGCTTTGCCATGGTTTTGGAGGGCATTGCCAAGGCTGTGCCGGAAGGGGAAGTAATTGTACAGTTGTCCTATCCCTGCGATGAAGTGGGAAACCAGGTCATCTCCCCTTACCTGGCGGAAAAGCTGACGCCTGCAGGCGGCATTATTGCTTTGTCAGAACTAACACCGGATCACTGCTTGCATCCTGTGACCAAGGTTAACTATCCTGTAATGTACCAGGAGATTATTGAAGGCCAGGGGGCAAAGGCGAACATAATTTTTGCCAACGATCCTTTAGCCGTTTTACAATCTGATCCCGACGGCGTCATTGTGGCCGATATTCATAACCGCCGGCAAACACAGCAAAAGCTTTTGAGTCACTTTGCCAATGTTATTACTTTGCAGGATCTTTGCAATGAAGGAAAGTACTCCAGTGAATGGGGCCTTTTAGGCAGTAATATGTCTGCGGGAGACAAACTGAAACTGGCACCGCAAAATGCCGATGGTTTTGCCAAAGACCTGCAGCAGCAAGTTTTGGCCGCCACCGGCAAACAGGTTGAAGTTTTAGTTTACGGCGACGGCGCTTATAAAGATCCCAGTACAGGCATTTATGAGCTGGCAGACCCCATGCCTGTGTTTGGGAAAACAGACGGTTTTCACGGGCGCTTCCGGGAAGGTATAAAATATAAATACCTGGCCGATGTGTGTTATGAGGAAGGAAAAAGCCGTGAGGAAATTGAAGCGGCTCTGGCAGAACAAAATTTAGCAGCTTTGCCTGACGACCTGGAACTGACGGAAGGAACCACCCCGCGCCGCATCGAAGATGTTATTGCCAGCCTGGCCGATTTGGTCAGCGGTTCTGCCGATGCCGGCACACCTGTCATTGTGGTGAAAGGGTTTCTTTAAACTGCGCTAAAACTTTAAGAGATTAAAACCTTAAACAAATAAATTCACCTGGGAGAAGAAGGAGTGGGGATATGTCTTATTTAGAGAGAATGCGTGAAATAGTAAAAGTACGCAATCCGCATGAAGATGAATTTTTACAGGCAGTAACGGAAGTAATTGAATCTTTGGAACCTGTTTTTGCCCGGTTCCCGGAATTTGAAGAAACAAATATTCTGGAACGTATTATTGAGCCGGAAAGACAGATTATTTTCCGCGTACCCTGGGTGGACGATCAGGGCAGAGTCCATGTGAACAGGGGTTTTCGGGTGCAGTATAACAGTGCCATTGGCCCCTATAAAGGCGGTATTCGTTTCCACCCGTCCGTTAATTTAAGCATTATTAAATTCCTGGGCTTCAGCCAGGTGTTTAAAAATGCTTTAACCGGTCTGCCCCTGGGCGGCGGAAAAGGCGGTGCCGATTTTGATCCGAAAGGTAAAAGCGAAATGGAAATCATGCGCTTTTGCCAAAGCTTTATGACAGAACTGTATCGCCACCTGGGTCCCGACACAGACGTTCCCGCCGGCGACATTGGCGTCGGTGCCAGGGAAGTGGGCTATCTTTTCGGTCAATACCGGCGCATCTGCAATGAATTTACCGGGGTTTTCACCGGTAAAGGCCTTTCCTACGGCGGGTCCCTGGTACGTAAAGAAGCTACAGGTTTTGGTCTGGTTTATTTTGTCAGCGAAATGCTGAAAGCCCAAAATAAATCATTTGACCAGGCCACAGTCATTGTTTCCGGCTCCGGCAATGTGGCCACCTACGCCTGCCAAAAAGCACAGGAATTAGGAGCAAAAGTTGTGGCCATGTCCGATTCCAACGGCTTTATTTACGATCCTGAAGGGATTAAGCTGGACACCGTAAAAGAAATTAAAGAAGTTCAGCGGGAGCGCATTAAAAAATATGCGGACATACATAAAGGTGCCCGCTATACTGAAGGCAGCAGGGGCATTTGGCAGGTGCCCTGCGATATTGCCCTGCCCTGTGCCACACAGAATGAAATTTATGAGGAAGACGCCAAGGCGCTCATTAAAAACGGTTGCTATTGCGTCGGGGAAGGCGCCAATATGCCTACCACTCCCTCTGCAATTAAACTCTTCCTGGAAAACAGCATTCTCTTTGCCCCGGGCAAAGCTGCCAACGCCGGCGGCGTAGCCACCAGCGGCCTGGAAATGACCCAAAACAGCCAACGCCTCCCCTGGTCCGCCGAAGAAGTAGATTCCAGACTGAGAACAATTATGTGCAACATCTACCAGGATTGTGCCGCCGCCATTGACGAGTACGGTCTGAACAGTTTGGTGGAAGCCGCCAATATTGTGGGCTTTGTCAAAGTGGCCCGGGCCATGCTGGAGCAAGGCGTGATCTAAAAAGCAAGAGAGGTGAGGTGGATGGATTTTTTAGAAATCATTAACAAGCGTTATTCCGTACGTAAATTTGCTTCCAAACCCGTGGAAGAGGAAAAACTGCAAAGCATTTTAGAAGTGGGCCGGCAGGCACCTACGGCAAAAAATAACCAGCCCCAGAGGCTGTTAGTGGTGCGGGAGAAGGAAGGCCTGGAAAAAGTTAATAAAGCGGCAAGACTTTATAATGCACCCCTGGCCATAATTGCCTGTGCCGATAACCGCCAGTCCTGGAAACGGCCCTTTGACGGCATGGACAGCAAAGCCATAGATGCTTCCATCGTCACAACCTATATGATGCTGGAAGCCACCCGGCAGGGTTTGGGCAGTGTCTGGATCTGCTGGTTTGATCCGGAGGTATTGCGTAAAGAATTTGCTTTACCGGGATATATTGAGCCTATTAATATCCTGGCTCTGGGCTACCCGGCGGAGGATTGCCAACCGGCACCGCTGCATTTTGAACGCAAGCCCCTGACGGAAACTGTGGCTTATGAAAAACATAACTGGTGATAGAGGAATTTCTTAGAGGTAAAGTATTACTAGCCAAATGTATAGAAATTAGAAAGCTTCCAAGTAATAAAGTTTTACTTGGAAGCTTTTTCGTGAATATATGGACTGATTTTTGCCGGAATAAGCCGAGCACAATAACGGAACGTTTGTTCTGTTATTGCTATTATAACTGAAGATAAATATGCTATAATTTAAATATCATTATAAATAAAGCATTTGGAGGTTATTATGGCAACATATAGCATTTATTGTGATGAAAGTTGTCATCTACCAAATGATGATTCAGATGTTATGGTTCTCGGAGCAGTTATGTGTCCCACAAATTTAAAAAGAAAAGCTTTTGAAGATATAAGAAACATTAAAGCTCACCATGGGTTAAGTTCTTGGCATGAAATAAAATGGACTAAAGTATCAGGTAGTAAGATAAACTTTTATCTTGAACTGGTTAATTATTTTTTCAGCAATGATTTTTTATCATTTAGGGGAGTAGTGGCTACTAACAAATCGAAATTAGATCATATGCGTTACAATCAAGGAAGTTACGATCTTTGGTACTACAAAATGTATTTTTACTTATTAAGTCCTTTAATCGATCCATTACATGATTATCGTATTTTTATTGATATTAAGGATACCAAAGGTGGGCCAAAAGTTAAAAAACTCCATGAGGTTCAATGCAATTCTCTTAATGCTGCTATTGAGCTCATTTATGATGTTTATAAAAAAGAACTTATGGATAAAAATAAAAGACCAAAATTATTTGGTAAGTTTATTTATCTGGATTGTAATTCATTGATCAATAACAAAGCCGAGGTGTTTTGGCATTTAATAAGTTTATCAACAAAAGAAAAATTCAATATTTTACCTTGCAACAATGATAAATCTTATGTTTTATGTAAAGGAAATTGTTTAACTGAAGATAATCAAATCCATTTAAAAAAAGGGGAAAAAAGAAATCTATGTTTATATAGGGCGATAAGAATTAATTGGATTAGCAACATAATAGCTTTTGCTAACCAAGGTAGTAATTATATTGAAAAATGGGTTAAGAATAATCGCCTATATATCCGCTACCAACATAATGAAATAGATTATATAGTTGTACTGGCTAATAAGAAAAAAAACTATTTTTTTGTAAGTGCTTACCCGGTATTTTATATAAAATCAAAAAGAAATTATAGTAATGATTATGAATTGTATAAAATCTAAAAAATAAAAACCGGTAATCGCAGTGCGAAAACCGGATTCTCATCCTACACATGGTAGGTGAGCAACTTTCATTTTAAACGAAAATTAACCGACTGTCAACAATTGACCTGCAGGCTATATTATTTTATGCACAAATAATGCTTTCGATACATCGTGTTTAATATTTTCTATAAAAACTTCAAAATTCCTTCCAAAATAAGAAATTTTAACATAAATAGTAAAGTATTCTCTCCATGTAAAAATGAATGAGTAATAAAAGATGCTTCCGGTCTTTGTGAACGGAGGCATCTTTTATTTTGTTTTTCGTGTTTAGAGAGGGCAAGGTTTGCCAATATTAGAGAGTAGGGAGGGAGAATGCCATGAACTACCGTAAAAAAATTGGCCTTGTTTTGCTGATACTAATGCTTGCCACCACTGTGTATGCCTGGCCGGAAGAAAAACTTTCTGCACCGGAAGCTTTAGTCCTGGCTTTAGAGGCTACGGGAGCAACAATAGAAGGCGGTGAAGTGCAGTTTTATGCCGTCTTGAATGAACGTTTTTTAACTTTTACCGAACTGGAAGCCGTATTAGAAAATATGGCTTGTCTGTTGGCAGTGTCAGACGATAAGGTGCAAAAAAGCAGCGGCGAAACTTTTCGCGTCCTTGAGTGTAATGGACAAACGGTAAACGGCTTAGATGTGCAGATTGTGGTACAAAGTAACCCCGGCGATAATTTTACCCTGCCGCCCCGGACACATTTACTGGTATTAAGCCAACAAAATTCACGGGAAACTTTCACAGAAGCGGTGGCCGCACTGGAAAAAATCCTGCTGCCAAAGTTGCCCCGGGGCCAATTTAGTTATTACCTTAAAGGCAGCTTTAGCGGCGAAATTGAGCAGACAAAAAGGCAGGAACTTGCCCAAGCGGCACTTGTTGCCGTGGAGGCCAAAATCGTGGAAGAAATGGTCACGCCTGATTTAATCAGCCTCACGGCTTATACGCCTCTGGTGAAAAAGCATCTTTTCGTGGAAGGAGAACGTTTTAACCTTAATCTTGCCGCCTTTTATGATGATTATTTTAATAAAACTGTCATTTGGGCAGGATTTCCCCTGATTCATGACCCATATTAATTAAAATTTTGGGAAACCCTAATACCAGCACGGTAAAAAGGGGGGCAGACGTATGTGAGTGACATCATTACCATTGAAGGCGGCGTTCCTTTAAAAGGGCGGGTGCGCATTGAAGGGGCAAAAAATGCCTGTTTGCCTATTATGGCTGCTTCGCTCTTATGTGAAGACCGGGTCACTCTTTCCGATATCCCGGCTTTGGAAGATGTGCGCACCATGTGTAAAGTTTTAGACGCTTTAGGTGCCAGGACTGCCTATGATCCGGAGCAAAAAAAGTTGCAAATTGAAACGGCAGCCATCATCGAAACCAAGGCTCCTTATGATTTAGTGCGTAAAATGCGTGCCTCTTTTTTAGTGATCGGGCCGCTTTTGGCCCGGACGGGACGGGCCCGGGTCTCGCTGCCCGGCGGCTGTGCCATCGGTATCCGCCCTATTGATCTTCATCTAAAAGGGCTGAAAGCTTTAGGGGCGGAAGTGATTATCGGCCACGGCTATATTGAAACTGTAGCCGGCAGGCTTCGCGGCGAAAGGATTTATTTGGATTTTCCCAGTGTGGGAGCAACGGAAAATATTATGATGGCGGCAGCTCTGGCGGAAGGCACTACAGTTATTGAAAATGCGGCGGAAGAACCGGAAGTTGTCGATTTAGCCAATTTTATTAATGCCATGGGTGGTCGTGTTCTGGGTGCCGGCACCGACACCATTCGTATTGAAGGGACAACCAAGCTTACTTGTGCCGATTACACCGTCATTCCTGACCGTATTGAAGCCGGCACTTTTATGGTGGGGGCGGCCATTACCGGCGGTGAAATTACGGTAGAAAATGTGATCCCGGCTCATCTCTCTTCTTTAATTGCCAAATTAAAAGAAGTAGGTTGCCGGGTGGAAGAAGAAGCAGGCCTTATTCATATCTCACGCCGGGAACCAATCCGTGCCGTAGACGTTAAAACCATGCCTTACCCCGGCTTCCCCACCGATTTACAGTCCCCTATGATGGCACTTTTGGCCTTGGCCAAAGGTACCTCCATTATTACCGAAACAGTTTTTGATAATCGTTTTATGCATGTGGATGAACTGCGCCGTATGGGCGCGCTAATCAAAATTGAAGGTCCCACTGCCGTCATCGCCGGCCGGGAGAAATTATTTGGCGCCCCGGTCAGGGCCACGGATCTACGCGCCGGTGCCGCTTTAGTTTTGGCGGGACTGGCGGCACAGGGCAAAACTGAAGTCAGCGCCCTTTACCACATTGACCGGGGTTATTGGCGCCTGACGGAAAAACTGCAGGCTTTAGGCGCCAGGATTAAACGTCACCCTGCCTAAAAGAAGCAAGTCGTTCTAGACAAGCCACAGGCAGCATATAAATTATTTACGCTGCACAAGGAGGCTTATTCATGCGAAGAGTGCTTGCTTCTTTTTTTCTGCTCATGTTATTTTTACTTATAATCCTGCCGTCAATTCTGGCGCGCAGTTGCAGTATTCCTGCCCCCAAGCAAAAGCCGGCTGTGATTTTAGAGAAAACCCCCATTATTTCCCCCGCCGGGGAGCTGGTGCTTAAAGTCTTTCGCCATGATTTACAAGCAAGAGAAGAAATGCCATTGGAGGAATATTTAGTGGGCGTGGTGGCGGCCGAAATGCCTGCTGCTTTTGCTCCGGAAGCCCTGAAAGCCCAGGCGGTCAGCGCCCGCACCTATACAGTGAAGCAAATGTTCGCCTTTGGCGGTTCCGGCTGCAGTCAAAATCCGGGCGCCGATATTTGTACCGACCCGGAACACTGCCAGGCCTGGGCCGGCGAAAAAGATTTGCTTGCTAAATGGGCACCGGAAGAGGCGGCGCAAAACTATGAAAAAATCCGGACGGCAGTGCGGGAAACGGCGGGCCAGGTTCTCACCTATGAAGAAGACTATATTGAAGCCGTTTTTCATGCCCACTGCGGCGGTCATACTGAAAACAGTGAGGAAGTCTGGTCCACTGCCCTGCCTTACCTGCGCGGGAAAAACTGCAGTTTTTGTGCCGGGTCACGCTGGTCACAAACGGAATATATTTTTACCCAGGAAAAGTTTTTACAAGCTTTAGGCAAGCATTTTCCCGCCTTACCGGTGGCGGCAGCAGGTGAACAGCTTTTGCAGGCGGCAGAGCGTTCCGCTTCCGGCCGCATAAAAAGTTTGCGCCTGGCCGGTGAAACCATCAGCGGCAAAGAAATTCGCCAAGCCCTGGACCTGCCGTCAACCCGCTTCTTTTGGACTTACCATGATCAGGAAATCAAGTTTACAGTGCACGGTTACGGGCATGGCGTGGGGCTGTGCCAATATGGGGCCGGCGGCATGGCGCAAGCCGGAAAAACTTATCCGGAAATCCTGCAATATTATTATACAGATGTGGAGCTGGTTACTATAAAAGCGCCCTAAGAGGCGCATAATACAGGAAAATTCTGGACATACTACCTCCGAAGAGGTGATGTCCTAATGAAGAAAATTCTCGCACCTTTAGCTCCGCTAAAAAAAATTCGTTTGCAACGTAAATTCTGGCCGGTACTGGGATATGTGCTGGTAGTAGCTTTAGTGGTGGCGGCCGCCCTGTGGCAAATTTGGCTCAAACAGCCTGCCGGAACTTTATCTCCCTCTGATGAACCTGTGGCCGGTGTGGACACAGCTGGCCAAGAGCCAGCCGGGGAAGAGCAGGTGTTGGCCGGGGAAACTGAGGCAAAAGAAACAGCCACAGCATTAAGCTTACCCACAGAGCCTATGATCTGGCCGGTGGATGGAACCATTGCCGCCGGTCACCATGATGTATATCGCCTGGGCAGTATGCTGCGGGCTCATGTAGGTGTTGATATTCTGGCCACAGCCGGCACGGAAGTTAAAGCTGCCTGGCCGGGGATTGTGGACAAAATAACGGAAGACCCCCGCCTGGGGTGGTTGGTTGAAATTCGCCACGGCGGTGATTATGTCACACAGTATGCCGGTTTGGCGGAAGAGCCCACTCTAGCCGTGGGCCATGAAGTGGCGCAAGGTGAAATAATCGGCTTTGTGGGCGAAAGCTCCCTCCTGGACGCCACTGTAGGCAGCCATTTACATTTTGCCGTTTATCGCCAGGGACAGGCACTGGACCCCTTAAAAGTTATTTCTGCCGAATAAAACTCCCTCTAACTTACTGCCAAAAAGAAAGGAGCCTTTTGCATGGCTCCTTTCTTTAATTTATATTTGCAGACAAAAATTGGTGAAACCAGATATGATTTAACGCTTCTTCCAAGTCTATCAACCGGTTATTGCTAGATTTGGTTACAGGATTTAAAAAAAAGAGTTTTGCGGCATGCAGGGTTGGAAATACCCACCATCCCTGCAATTTATGTCATAAAAGCCCCCCCGGCACATATATTTTTAGCAAAGCAGTTTGAAGGGGGCGGCCCAATGCAGGATTATATTGAGCAGCGTGTGCTGGAAATCAGCAGTTATATACTCGAGACGGGTGCAACCGTCAGGCAGGTGGCAAAAGTTTTCGGTGTCTCCAAGTCAACTGTCCATAAAGATCTTACAGAGAGGCTCCCCTATATCAATCGCTATATCGCCCGGGAGGTAAAGATGATTTTAGAAAAAAATAAAGCGGAAAGACATATTCGCGGCGGGGAAGCCACGCGCCGGAAATACCTAGCAAGGGAGAAAAAGAAAGACTAAAAAAGGAAAACACGCCCACTTAGCGAACTATAAATTGATTCCCCTTTTTTTGCAGGGACAAGCGCTACAGTGAGGTGAAAGTAATGAATCTGGGCATGGATATGGGCATAGATCTAGGTACGGCCACGGTTTTAGTTCATTTACGCGGCAAGGGCATTGTTTTACATGAGCCCTCAGTCGTTGCCATAGAACAATATTCAGGCAAAGTGCTGGCTGTAGGTGAGGCAGCTCGCCGTATGATTGGGCGCACCCCCGGAAATATTATTGCCACCCGTCCCTTGCGGGACGGTGTGATTGCCGACTTTGAAATTACGGAAGTGATGCTGCGCTATTTTATTGAACAGATTAGTGAAAAAAGGCGCCTAATACGCCCCCGTGTAGTAGTCTGTATTCCCGCCGCCACCACGCCGGTGGAACAAAAAGCAGTGGTGGAAGCTGTGATACGTTCAGGCATCAGGGAAGCCTTTTTAATTGAAGAACCAAGGGCAGCCGCCTTAGGAGCGGGGTTGGAAATTTTTCAGCCCTCGGGCCATATGGTCATTGATATCGGCGGCGGTACCACCGATGTGGCTGTTTTATCCCTGGGGGAAATTGTAGTTACAGAAAGTGTCCGTGTCGGCGGTGATAAATTTGATGAGGCCATTGTCCGCTTTGTGAAAAAAGAATTTAATCTCCTGCTGGGTGAACGCAGTGCTGAAGAGTTAAAAATAAAAGTGGGCACCGCCTTTGCCGGCAGTCGCTTTATAGAATACGAAATCCGCGGGCGTGACCTGGTCACCGGTCTGCCGCGCTCCCTCATCCTTAATTCAGATCATGTGCGCGAAGCCATCAAAGAACCCCTGGCGGAGATTTTACACTGTGTCCGCTATGTTTTGGAAATAACACCCCCGGAGCTGGCCGGCGATATCATTGAACACGGTATCGTCTTAACCGGCGGGGGAGCGCTTTTACATGGGATGGACGAGCTCTTAAGCCAGGAAACAGGCGTCAGGGTTTACCTGGCTGAAGATCCTGTCAGCTGTGTGGCTAAAGGGACAGGCAGGGCACTGGAACAATTGGAAAAAATCAGCCACACATTAATTTCACCGAAACGTTTAAATTCCCATAACTAACGGAAAAAAGCCGGCAACGCCGGCTTTTTTGCCAGGAAATTAGATCAAGCCCAATATGCGTCTTTCTTGGGGTTAATCTCCATTATCCAAAGCCACTAAACGGTTTATCATCTGATCGTCTTCAAAGCTGTATTCACTGTTACTGACATCACGCAGCAGTTCATTTAAAATTTCTATTTCTTCCAGCAAGCTATAGTAATCAAAAATATCCAGCATTATGGCCCGCACCCGTTTGTTTTTGGCAATAAAAACAGGGCCCTCCCGTAAAGATTCCACAACTTTATTAAAATGCCGCCGGATGTCCGAGATGCTTTTAATGCGAATAGCCATATATAATTCCTCCCGTTATTCTTACTTTTTTCTATTCAGCAAAGGGAGAAAATATCCTGCTTTTGACAACAAATTTTTCGCCGGTGTCAAAAAATTAAGTTCTTTATTACCCTGCAAACCGCCGGCGCATAAGGAAAGCCCTGCCGGTGCATTTTATCGGTAGGAAATTATATCAACCGGATTTTAAAAGGCAGGAGCAGAAATTGTGAAAAATAAAAGGCTTTTTCTACTTTTGGCATTTCTTTTTTTGCTTTTTCTTTTACCGTTTTTACTCTGGCGGCAAGTCTACATGCCGCTGGAGCCAAGTGATTTAACCCCGGACTACAAAAGGGATGAAAACATTACCAATATTTTACTTTTGGGCAGTGACCAAAGGGAAGATGAACCTGCCCGGGCTGATACCATTATGGTGGTAAGCCTCAGCCGCACCAATAAAGACATCTCGCTGCTTTCCCTGCCCCGCGACAGCCGGGTGGAAATTCCCGGCTTTGGCTTGGATAAAATTAATCATGCCATGCAATATGGCGGCGTGGCCCTGATGCGGCAAACAGTGGAAAATTTACTTGCCGTACCTATTGACCATTATATTATCACCAATTTTGACGGCTTTGCCGGCATCATTGATGCGTTGGGCGGTGTGGAAATAGATGCGGAGCTGCAGATTACCGGTTTGGACGGCCGGCCCATTGTTAATGCCGGCCGCCGGCGCTTAAACGGCAGGCAGGCTTTAACCTATGTACGTTTTCGCTCCGATGCTGAAGGTGATTTCGGCCGCATGCGCCGCCAGCAGCAAGTGCTGAAAGCAATTTTGCAGCAAGCCAGGCAGCCGGAATTAATCCGCCTGCCGCTGCTGGCCAGGGAGCTGGTACAACATGTCCGCACGGACCTGACCTTAACCCAAATCTATGCTTTGGCCCGTTTAGCCACTGATTTGGAGCGGGATCAGATTGCCGCCGTAAGGCTGCGCGGCGAAGTAGCCTTAATTGACGGCATTTCTTATGTTTTACTGGATGAAGCTTTTCTGCGGGCTGCCGTAGAGCAGTATATCCGGCGCAAGCAGTAGTAACTGGCAGGAATTTCTGTTACCTGCCGCTAATAGATAGAGAAAAGCTAAAGGTGGCAAAGAAATGTACACAGTAATGGGGAATATTCATATTCACAGTACATATTCAGACGGTGCCGGCACAATTGAAAAAATTGCCCAGGCCGCCGCCAAGCGCGGTTTGGATTTTATTATTATCACAGACCATCACACTTTGGCGCATCTTCCGGAGGAAGGCTACCGGCATGGGGTGCTGGTGCTCTGTGGCAGTGAAATCAATGTGGATAAACACCATTATTTAGCTTTAAATATTACAGAAGAAATTCCCGCCGATGACGAAAATCCCCAGGCCGTCATTGAAGCCGTTAACTCCCAGGGGGGACTGGGCTTTATTGCCCATCCTTTTGAAAAAGGTTCGCCCCTGGTTTTAAACGGCATCGTCTTTCCCTGGTTGGACTGGCAGGTGCAAGGCTTTACCGGCATTGAAGTCTGGAACTGGTGCTCCCAGTTTCGCGATGGTGTCCAAAACCTTTGGCAGGCTTTTTACTATGCCTATATTAATCCTGAAGCCCCCATCACAGGTCCCTGCAGCGAAGCTTTTGCCCGTTTTGACGCTATCACCCAAACTCAAAAAATCACAGCCATTGCCGGCTCCGATGCCCATGACTGGCATATCCGCCGCGGCCCCCTTTTTCGCCGTATTTTCCCTTATGAATATCTTTTTGGCACCGCCAATAACTGTTTATTGCTGGCAGAGCCTTTAGCGCAGGATACCGCTACGGCCAAAGCACAAATTTATGAAGCTTTAAAGCTGGGGCGTGTTTATTTTGTCAACCGCCTGGCGGCGGAAGCGGACGGCTTTTCTTTTACCGTTACAGACGGCCATAATACTGCCTGTTTAGGTGACACTTTTGTTTTCAATGACAGGACAAAACTAAAATTAGCCTGCCCGGGAAAGGAAGCGCACCGGTTGCAGGTGAAAATCAAAAGAAACGGCCAGACCTGGTATGAAACTGCCGCCTGTGAGTGGGAAAAAAAGCTGGAGCAGGCAGGAACATATCGGGTAGAAATACGTCTAAACAATAAACCGTGGCTTTATACCAATCCCATTTATGTGGTGGACAGCATTTAGCTGTCATTACTTTTTTTTCACCGATAAACTGCCATTAATGTGATTAATTAACCGGCTGGATTAAAAGGGATACTGTTCTCTTTTGTCGAAACTAAACTAATTAGTATCTAAGGAAGCGGTGGAGGTTCGTCAATGGAGCCAATTTATAATTATAATCAAGATCCCCAATTAAATGAAAGCCTTTGGCACAAAATAGGCAAAAAATTTGAAAATATGAAACCTGTTTACCGTGTTGTAATTTTTTTGTTAGTTTTATTAATTTGTTTTGGCAGCTATGTGGGCTGGTATGCTTACCGCATTTTACGCCCGGCAGATTTATTTACCACCCCTAATATTCCGGAGGCTGATGCGGCCACAGAAGAAAAAACAGAAACAAAGGACCTAGACTTTGCCGATTATTTCGAGCAAAAAATCGTTAATGTTGTGCTTTTAGGTTTTGATGTGGATACCGAACGGCGCCGGCTTTCCCTGGGCTCCCGTACCGACACCATTAAAGTGATTTCCGTAAACTTTGACCGGGACCAAGTCAGCATTATTGATGTGCCCCGGGACAGCTACGTTAAAATTGCCGACACTTCCACCTACGACAAAATTAACAGTGCCTATTACTATGGTTATATCAACGCCAAGGACAAGTTGCGCCATGATAACGGCGTGGAATATGCCTTAAAAAGTATCAGTAACCTGTTCGGGGGCATGCCCCTGCATTACTACGTCACGGTGGATATGGACGCCGTGGTGGAGCTGGTTGATTCCGTAGGCGGCATTAAATTTAATGTGCCCTACGACGTCATCGATAAAGACGGAGTGTTACAAATCCCCAAAGGAGAAAGAATCCTGGACGGGGAAAAATACCTGCATTATTTGCGTAACCGTGAAGTAGGCGGCGATATCGGCCGCATGCAGCGCCAGACTGAACTTTTGCTGGCCACCCTGGATCATTTTCGCAAGGAAGGCCTGATCAAAAACATTCCGGTGCTTTACGAAGCTTACCAGGAACTGATTGATACCAATCTTTCTAATCAGCAGATTATTGCCCTGGCGCTTTATGCCGGTCGCATCAATAAGGAGCAAATTATTTCTTATACTTTAAGCGGTAGTGGCCAGTCGCAAAACGGCATTTATTATATGGTTCTGGATACAGAAAAAATTGCCCACGTGATGCAGGATGTTTTCGGCGTCAAATATACGCCGCCGGCACCACAGCGGCTTACTGATACAACCCCCGCTGCACCCAAAGCCTTTACTGCCACTTTAAACGAGGCTGAGGGGCAAAGGGGTGTGAAGCTGACCTGGAGTAAAGGCGATAAATACAATTTAAGTTTCCGCCTTTATCGTACTGCCGCCGGTGGTAGTGAAGAAAAACTGGCCGAACTGACCGGGACCAGTTTTCTGGACGCCGGTGTAGAACCCGGCGTGACCTATACTTACCGCCTGGAAGCGGTAAACCGCCGTGCTGTATCTGCCCCGGTCAAGCTTAATCTCACCGTTCCGGCTACTTTCCCAAGACCTGAACAGCCGCAAGGCCCTGAGCCCACAGAACCGGATGGGCCGCAGGATCCCTGGACGCCGGTGGATCCTGAGGATCCCGCCGCTCCGGAACCCGGCGACTTCGTAGATCCTTTTGACCCTGATTTTTATCCGGAGGGTACTGCCGGCTTAACGCCCGGGAACAGTGCGGAAACTCCCGCCGGTGAAGATAGTTTTTCCGGAGCTGAAGCAGCAGGCGGTTCCATAATTGTTGAAATTTCTCAGGCAAAACCCACAACTTAATTCATCGCCCTTGTGGCGGCAAGTGCCCAACTTCAAAAGATTGCAGGTGGTATAATGGTAGCCTATTTCTTACTTGTTTTTGCTGTAGCTTTTCTTTTAACACTTGTTCTTACCCCTTTAGTGATCCGGCTGGCGTACCGTGTGGGAGCCATTGATATACCTAATAAGCGTAAAGTTCACAACCGCATTATGCCCCGCCTGGGCGGTCTGGCTGTTTACCTTGGTTTTTTGGCGGCTGTGCTTGTTGTCGTCAATTACACTTATGACAGGCAAATTCTCGGTCTGCTTCTGGGCGGCACCGTAGTTTTACTTGTGGGCGTGGTGGACGATATTAAAAGTTTGCCGCCCCTGGCTAAACTTTTGGGACAAGTCCTGGCGGCAGCCATTCCCGTTTATTTCGGTATTCGCGTTAATTTTATTAATAATCCCTTTGACGGGTATTTTCACCTGGGCTGGATGAGTATCCCCGTAACCATGTTATGGATTGTAGGCATCACCAATGCCATTAATCTCATAGACGGTTTAGACGGTTTGGCCTCAGGCGTTTCCTTTATTGCCTTATTGATTTTTTCCTTCATGTCCCTGCAGGTCAACCAGAATACTTTAATTGCCCTTTTGTCCCTGGCCCTGGCCGGGGCGGTTTTAGGTTTCCTGCGTTATAATTTCCATCCGGCCAAAATCTTTTTAGGAGATACCGGCAGTATGTTTTTAGGTTTTACCATTGCGGTCATATCCGTCATGGGACTTTTAAAAAGTGTCACTTTATACACCTTTATTACGCCCATCCTCATCCTGGGTGTACCGATTTTTGATACCTTCTTTGCCATTGTGCGCCGTTATAAAAACAACCAACCTATTTTTGCCGCCGATAAAGCCCATTTGCACCACCGCCTCTTAAATTTAGGCTTTTCCCACCGGCAGGCGGTGCTGGCCATTTACTGCCTGGCCCTTGTCTTTGGCCTGTCCGCCGTCTTTATCTTTAACCGCTTTTCTTAAAACACATTAACTACTCTAACCTGATAAAAGAAGGAGAAACCAGATGCGTAAAAAAAGAGGAAGCAAACTAGGTTGTTTTTTTCTTGTTTTACTGCTGGCTATGCTGGCTGTGCTGGCGGGGGGAACGGGCTGGGTTTGGTCTGTGTGGGCGCAAATTCATGAACCGGAAAATGAAGTGGAAATCCCCTCCGGGCAGGACGAAATAATTGTGGAGGAAGAGGATAAAGACCTTACCAATATTCTAATTCTCGGCCTTGACCAAAGGGGCACGGAAAAAGCCCGGGCCGATACCATTATTGTTTTAAGCATTAATAATGCTACAAAAGAAATGACAATGCTCTCTATTCCCCGTGACTCCCGGGTGGAAATCCCGGGCCGCGGGTTAGATAAAATTAACCATGCTTATGCCTACGGCGGCGTCAGCCTGATGCGGGCCACAGTGGAAAAACTACTGGGAGTTCCCGTCCACCACTATGTTGTCACTAATTTTTCCGGCTTCGTGGGATTGGTGGATACCCTGGGCGGCGTCACTTTAGATGTGGAACGTTCCATCTATGTAAAAGCGGAACAAGATTACCCGGCCGTGAAGCTGGAGCCGGGTGAACAGCGTTTAACCGGGTATGAAGCTTTGGCCTATGTACGTTTTCGCAAAGACTCAGAAGGCGATTTCGGCCGCATGCGCCGCCAGCAGCAGTTTTTGCAGGCGGTGGCCAAGGAAGTCCTGCAGGCCAAAAGCCTCCTGAAACTGCCGCAATTGGCCCGGCAGGCTACAGAGTACCTGCGCACAGATTTGCCCTTGACGAAAGCTTTGTCTTTAGCCCAGCAGGCGGCAAGTTTGAACTTGGATTCCGTAGAGACAATCACTCTCCAGGGCACAGGACGCACCATTGGCGGCGTGTCGTATGTAGTTTTAGATGAGGCCTTTTTAGAAAATGTGGTGCAAACTTACCTGCGCCCAAAAGACACCGACCCGGTTACACACTAAAATAAGTTTACAGACAAAAACGCCTTAAGCTTTGCTTTAAGCTTAAGGCGTTTATTTTTTATTACTATTTAGATTTTCCGCCGGTGAAGAAATCGGACAGATCTGTGAACCACTTGGATAACAGCCCGCCCCGATTGGCTTCATCAAAAATCGGTTCTTCTTCTTCCGCCACCACTACTTCCGGATCAGGATCTGCAGGTTGTTCTTCCTGTTCTTTATCTTCATCAGTTTCTGCTTTTACCGGTTCTTCCCCTGCCGGCTCTTTAGCAGGCTCCTGGTTTTGTGGCGGTTCCTGTTTGACATTACTTTCTTGCTTTGGTGGCTGTGGCTGCGGTTTAGACGGCGGTTGCGGTTTTTGCGGTGTGTTTTCCGTAGTCTCAACCGGGTCTGTTTTTTCAGCCGGCTCGACGGGAGTTTCTGTATCTTTTTCTGCCGGATCAGGTGCCGGCGTTACATCCTCTTTTTGTGGGTCCGGCTGCTCATTTTTTACCGGCGGCAAGTCACTGGCTGTGGCCGGGTCATCATTTTGCGCCACCAGCACAGGGTCCGTATTTTCGGCTTTGCCGGCAAAAAGCGGCAAGTCGTAAACGGAGGAGATAAATACTGAAGACATGAGCAGTAAGGCCAGGGATGCCGCCACTGCCAGGTAGGGACGCAGGGAAACGGTGTAGGTGTATTCATCACCAACCTTTACTTTGCCCCTTTTGGGCAGGCTGCGAAACTGGCCGTCAGGCGTCAGCACGATCACTTTATTCTTTTGTATCTCTAAAACAAGGCCTTTGATCTTCATGCCTCGTTATCTCCTTTCCCTTTCAAGTACTCACGGATGTGAGGCAAATCTTCAATATAGACTAAAAGTAAAGCAACTATATATTTGCGGTGCCGCTCCAAAGTTTTACGGCTAAAGGGCAGTTGCTCTTCAATTTCCTTTAGCGGCAGCGCTTTATTGTCTTTAAAATACTGCACCAGCCTCGGATTACCGGCAATGGTCTGGGCTGCCAGGATGGCCCTTTCACGCGCACTACGGTGTTTGGGTGAGCATTTTAAAAGCTCAGCTAAAGTAATACCGTACTGCTCCAGCAGCTTGGTGTAATAAGAAATTTCCTCTTTGCGGTCTCTGGCTTCTTCCTGGTGCAGGTAGACTTTTTCCGCTTCTTTTTGTTCGAGTACAGTCAGCTCGACAGTATCGTCTTCCTCGTCCCGGGTTTGAAATTCGGAAAAAGGAATCTCCAGCCTGCGAGCCTGATTGCGGCGAAAATAATCTATTAAGCGTCTTCTGACCACAACTTGAACAAAGCCATGGAAACTGGTGCCTTGTTCTTGTTGGTAGCCGTCTATGGCTTCATTAAGTGCCAGCAGCGCCACAGAAATTTCTTCATCTGTGCCGATTTCCAGGTAACGGCCGCAGTAATTGGACGCAATGCGCACAATATATGGTTGCATGGTTTCAATAATTGCTTCCCGGCATTGCGCATCACCATTTTGCGCTCGCTGTAAGAGATCTTCCGGGATAGATTGACCTTGGCCATGATGTTTGATGACCACGGTTCCTCCTCCCTTACTTATTATTTCGCACTATTTCCACCTATTTTGGGGGTAGAGCACTAAATTAGGTAAATTTACCTGCCCCTGCTTATTACTGACAGTGACGGCTGTACTTAACGTTTCCTGCCGGCTTTAAGGCGGCGCAAAAGCTCCAGGCCTTGTGCCAGTTCTTCAATTTTTAAAAAATACGCTGCCAAGAAGTAAAAAAGTGCTCCTCCACCCACAGTCAGGGTAAATTTCACAGCTAATTTAAGTAAAGAATCTGCCGCCACTAAGGGGCGGACAAGAAGTATCAGCACGCCCATGCCGGCGGCGGCCACTCCTGCTTTCAATAAAGAAACAAGCAGGGCACGCCCGCCAAAGGGCCCGATTTTTTTTCGCACAAGCCACCACAGCACCGCCAGCTGGCAAAAAAGTGCCAGGGAAGTGCCCAGGGCAAGCCCTGAATGCTTTAGAGGCCCGATAAGAAGCGCATTAAAGATGACATTTACAACTACACTGCCCAGAGTAACCAGCATGGGGCTTAAAGTATCATGCAAAGCGTATAGGGTCCGGGTTAAAAGCAGCTGCCCGCCCATGAACAAAAGCCCTAAACTGTAAAAAGCCAGCGCCTCGGCAGTAATTTTTGTGGCTGTGGCATCAAAGGCTCCCCGCTCAAAAAGCAGGCGCACCAGTGGTTCCCGCAAAAGGATAATGCCCACCATCATGGGGAGAACAAAAAAGATAATAATACTAAGGCCCTGGCGCAGTGCCTGTTTAAATGCATCCGTGTTTTTCTCCAAGGCCAGTTCCACCAAAGTGGGGAAAAGGACTGCCAAAAGTGCCACTACCAAAACAGAGTTGGGCATCTGAAAAATCCGGTTAGCATAATTTAAAGCGGCAATGGTACCTTCCGGCAAAAGTGAAGCAAAAATCCTGTCCACAATACTTTTTAATTCCATGGCGGCACCGCCAATAATCACCGGCGGCATGATGACAAGCATCTTTTTCAGGCCGGGGTGGCGCCAAAAAAGTTTACTCTCTTTTAAAACGCCGCTTTTAAGCACTGCCGGCAGCTGGATCAGAAACTGGCTGGCATAAGCCGCCAAGGTAGCCCAGGCCAGGCCTTTTACACCAAACTGGGCGCCAAGACAGACGGCAAAACCGGCAATGATAAAATTACTGGGATAAGCCGGCAATGCCGGCACCAGAAAATTCTTTTTTGTATGCAAAATGCCGCTGGAAAGACCGGATAAGCCTAAAAACAAAAGTCCGGGCAGGATTATACGCGACAGGATCACAGTCAGCTCATAAGTTTTACCGCTAAACCCCGGGGCCACCAGTTTGACCACAAAGGGGGCCAGCACCACTAACAGCAAACTTATTGCCAGTAAAAAGATACCGATAATTATATACAAAGTAAGGACCAGGGAATTGCCGTTTTTCTCTTTATGGTATTGACTGTAAACCGGGATAAAAGCAGTCTTCACCGCATCACTAAAAGCAAGAAAAAGAATTTGCGGCAAAAGCGACGCCGTCAGATAAGCGTCGGCTTCTGCCGACATACCAAACTGAAAGGCAATGGCTGTTTCCCGCAGCATCCCGGTCAGGCGGGATATAATCAGCAGGACTGTCACAATGCCGGTCCATTTATAAATCGTTTTATTTGCCATTTTACTGTAATGCTCCCAAATCTAATGCATATCTTATTCTTTATTCGCCAAGGCGGTGTCTGATTCCTGTATTTAATACAGCCGCCTGTCCCTGAGCGATAAAAGTAAAAAATACGGTAGTACCAGCGACCGCTGCAGGCGCCGCGGCTGCTGGCAGAGCCGGTACAGCCACTCCAGCCCCAGCTGCTGGCAAATTTTTGGTGCCCGCTGCAGGCGGCCGGAAAGCACATCAAAGGAGCCGCCCACCACCATCAGCACCTTGGCGCCGGTGGCTTCACCGTACCTGGCGGCAAACATTTCCTGCCGGGGGCTGCCGGTGCCCACAAAGACCATCTCGGCCCCGGACCGGGCAATGAGTTCGGCAATTTTCGGCTCTTCCTCCGGCTCCACATAGCCGTGGTGCGTACCGGCAATAATTAAGCCTGGGTAACTTTTTTGCAAATTCCGTGCCGCTTCCTCGGCTACGCCTTCCGCCGCACCATAGAGGAAAACAGGATGTTTGCCTTCCACGGCCACATCCATTAACTCCAGCATTAAATCGATGCCTGTTACCCTTTCTCTGATGCGGCCGCCACGCAGCCGGGAAGAAAGCACAATACCCACCCCGTCCGGTGTCCCCATATCGGCGGATAAAAGTACACGCCGCAATTCTGCGTTTTTTTGTGCCGCCACGCAGATTTCCGGGTTCACCGAAGCGATAAAATGGGCCCGATCCTCCTCAAGCATAGCTTTAATCCGTGCTTTGGCTTCCTCATTGGTAACTACATCGGCGGGAATGCCTAAAAATAATTCTTTTGCGGGCTTTTTTGCATCCTGCTTGATCATTTGTCACCACTTTCAAACAAGGTAAAGAAAATCTTTTCTAAAGCTGCCCCGGCTTTTTGCCGCAGCTCTTTTTGCTTTATCTTCAATCTTGCTTTTAATGCCTGATCATTAAGTCTTTTTCTGCCCTGCTCCACAATAACTTCAGCTTGAACATTTTCCACACTGCCGGCAGTAGCCAGACCCAGCTGCCCTAAAAAGGCCGCCACTTTCGGGTCATAACCGATGCCCACCATGGGCACACCGGCTGCGGCAGCAAAAATTAAAGCATGTAGGCGCACAGAGATCACCAGAGCAAACTGTTCAAAGAGACCCAATAATGCTTCCGGTTCTAAAACCTGCTCTAAAGAAAAGTATTCTGCCTGTAACAGGCCGGCCAGTTTTTTTGTGGACGCCAAATCCTCTGTATAGTACATGGGGACTAAAAAAAGGGCGGCGTCAAATTCTTTTGCCAGGCAGTCTGCCGCCCGGGCAATTTCTTTTAAATAAGAATCGTCTGCTTCTGCTTTCACGGCAATACCGATTACTTTTTTCTTGTCAGGCAAAGTAATCCTTGCCACTTGGGACTGCAATAAAAAGGCAGGATCCGCCGTAAGTTCCAGCGGCGGCCGCCTGACGCCCATTTTTTTTAAATCCTCTAAAGATGCTTCATCCCGGACGGAAACATAATCCGCCAGGTTACAGATGAAACGCACTAAAAACTTGTTAAAACCTTTTTCAATAGGGCCGATGCCGTGGGCATAAAGCACCGCCGGTTTGCCCAGGAGCTTGGCCAAAAACACCAGCCCCAGGTAATAAATAACGGAAAGACTGCGGCCGGTGGCATCCTGTAAAAGCCCACCGCCGCCGCTTAAAAACAGATCACACTTCATTAAAGCCTTGATAATCTGCCGTAAATTCATCCTTTCCACGGCCTGAACCTGATGTCTGGCCCTGGTTGCAGCCGGATTTGCCGAAAGGACGGTAAACTCCAACTCTTGATGCTGTTTTGCCGCCAGTTTACGCATGGTGCTAATAATGGCAGCTAAAATAGCTTCGTCGCCGGCATTATTAAAACCATAATAGCCGGAGATGACTACATGTTTTTTCATTTGGCTATTCTTTCCCACAGGCGTAGTAAAACAAAGAGACAAAAAGTATAAAGCAGGCCAAAAATAATCCCCAACCACAAACCGTGGAAGGAACGCAAAAGTGTATTATACCCCGGCGTGGTAAAATGCATGAAAGTATTAACCACGGCCACGGCGGAAATACCGCCAAAAGTCAGAAGTGCCGCCGTCAGGGCTTTACGGTAGCCTTTAGCCGCCAGTACCAGACCTAAAAAGGCCAGGGGATAACCGATTAAAAACTCTTTAAAGCGCGGGCGCACAATGAGTAAGTTGCCCAAAACAATACGCAGTTTTTGTTCCAGGTCCAGCACGGGAATACCTGCCGTATGACCGGTACGCCCCACATAAATATAACCCACCACGGCCAGGACGGCTAAAACCAGCATATAGCCCAACACAAGCGGCTCTTTCCAGATTTCCCGCAGCATCGCCACTGCTTCTTTAACCGTCCATCTTTTAACATGACCGTACATAACAGTTTTCACACAAACCACAGCCACCAGGACTAAAGGCAGAAGATGCACCAGCTTAACGCCTCTAAAAAGCGGTACCCCGGAAGTAAAGAGGGGGCTGGAAGTCAGGCCAAGTACCACCAGACCACCACCAAGCAGGATCAGAAAAGTGCGCACCAGGGTGGTAAAGGCAAAGCCCAGCGCTG
>JAAYSO010000061.1 GCA_012523945.1 Bacillota bacterium | reverse complement strand
TTTTACTCGTGGGGGGCCAGATAGATTTATCCCAGGCCGCTGTAGGAGCATTTGGCGGTGTAGTCCTGGCAGCCTCCATTGGCAGCTGGGGTCTACCCTGGTATGTGGGCATTATCCTGGCGCTGGCTCTTTGTGCCTGCCTGGGTGCCATTAATGCGCTCATGATTACAAAATTCCGTATTCCCTTCTTTATTGCAACTTTAGCCATGACTTTAATGGCTCAAGGTCTGATGTACCTGTTCAGTTCCATTGGCAATAACGGAATTGCCGCCAATATTAACTTCCAGGATCAAACATTAAGATTTATCGGCACAGGAACCATTGGACCAATACCTGTCGGTATTATTATCATGCTGATCTTTTTTGTCGTCTATGGAATTATCCTTTCCAAAACATCTTTTGGGATGAAAGTGAAATTTGTGGGCGGAAACCCCATAGCTGCCGGCTTGGCAGGAATCAGTGCCACCGCAATGACCTACATTCTTTTCATGAATAGTGCCATGCTTAGCGGGGTGGCCGGGATTGTTACCGCATCCCGTTTAGGTCAGGGATCACTGATGGCACTGCAGACAAACCAATTTACCGGTATTACTGCTGCTGTGCTGGGCGGTATTTCCTTTGGCGGTGGCGTCGGAGGCATGGCGGGTGTTTTTGTAGGCTTGCTCATCCTGAACACTTTCCAGATCGGTATGGGTGCAGTGGGAGTCAACCCTTTCTGGGTACAAGTATTTACAGGTGCTCTTTTGCTGATCGCCCTTACAGTTGACTTTATTGCGCAAAGACGTTCCAGCTCAGCGGAAACATTGTAATAACAAGGAGGAACAGTTATGCAAAAAACATCTCTTTTAAAACGTTTCCTGCGGGATAAATCTGCGGTTTTGCTTATTACCCTCATTGTCCTCACTGTTATTACGATGGTGATAAGCAGCGGTGTGCTTGCCGGTGAACCGCTTTCCGCTTTGTTTACCAAAGGTTTTATGTCAAAGGGTAACCTGATTAATATCTTTAACAACCTAGTTCTACAGACAGTGATGTTGGCCGGTGTTGCGCTGATTTTAGTCGGTGGTAATATTGACCTCTCCGTAGCGGCACAGGCTACTTTAGGCACAATGATTTTTGCCTGGTTGCTGGATAAAACACCTATGACCTGGCCCTTTGCCTTTATCATCTGCCTGGTGGTCGGTGTTGTCTTTGGTTTGGTTAACACATTTTTAATCAATAAACTGCAATTCCCGTCTTTTATTGCCACCATTGGTATGGCCTCCGTGTATACAGGCTTGTGTAACGTAATGACAAAAGGCTACAATATCCAATTGGCCGCATCATCTTTTACCGCGTTTGGCAGAGCTAATTTGTTCGGTTTCCTGCCCGTGACATTTCTCATTGCCATTGTCATCCTGATTATTTATCAGTTTGTCTTATCAAAAACTACTTTTGGACGCAATGTTTATATGTTGGGCGGTAACCCTGTTGCGGCCAGACTCTCGGGTCTTAATGCCGACTGGATCCGCATGGTCTTGTTTATCAATGGCGGTGTCCTGGCGGTTTTCAGCGGTCTCTTATGGACGGCGCAGATCAGGCTGGCCAGCCCCACGGCAATTATCTCTTTTAACCCGAACCTGACTGTAATTGCGGCAGCCATTATGGGCGGGGTATCCTTTATGGGTGGTGCCGGTAATCTGGGCGGTGCTTTTATTGCCTTAATGCTTTTAAACGTGTTTGAAAATATGCTGACCGTTATCGGTGTACAACCGTATTGGAATGTGTTCGCCCAAGGCCTGCTCCTTGCTGTAGCTTTAATTCTTGACTATATCAGTGCCGAACGGAGACGCAGGGCGCTTTTGAGAAGTAGACAAAACGATCTGGCAAGCTCGACACAAGCCACCAAGGCCGTTTAAAACAGGTTAGAAAACATTAACTTGCTCCCCACGCGCCATTAAAACCGAAACTACAGGTTTTAGAGGTTGTGTGGGGATATTTTTATTTATGTGCAAAAGGCGAAGATGTCAGCAATTTTATGTATTCTGAATATTTGTAATGCTTGACAAATTCGAACAACTTTCCTACAATTAAAGTATCTTGTGTTTAGACCAAATTTTATAGGGGGGAAAGTAATGAAAAAAGCATTAGTTCTTTTGCTTGCGCTCATGTTGGTGTTCGCGCTTTTTGCTTGCTCTGGTGGCAACAATAATGCAGGCACCAATAATGCCGGCCCCGGCAACACGCAAGAACCCGACACAGGCCAAGCAAGCAGCGGGAAGCCATATCCGCACGCAAATCCTGACGGCAGCATAAATTTGGACAAGATTGCCCACTATGACCATGAATACGACTATACGCAAAACCCCAGGTATAAAATAGCTTACCTGGCACATGAAAGCGGTCCTTTGTATCAACAGTCTGCTGATGCATACGAACATTGGGCTCCGCTCTTTAATTGCGAATGGGCAGGCTTTTTATCTGCCGGCGGTGATTCAGATTTATTTTTGACAAACTTGCAAAATATGATTGACCAAGGAGTAACCGGTTTTATTCTTGACCCTGACGCAACAATCTTCCCGGCTGTAAAAGCTTTGATCGAGCAATATCCTGATGTTCATTGGATGTCACAGATGGCTCCTCCCCGGGATGGTGCAAGTGGTGAAGGCGTACCTGTTGGTGGCCACTTAATTAACCCGTATGTCGGCTTTGATAATTTTGATGCCGGCCGTCAACAGACAATTAAACTAATTGAGTGGAAAAAAGAAAATTACCCCGATGTTCCCTGGGAGGAAATCGGATTCGTAGCCTTCGACTTTTCAACATCACCGGCTCTCCATGAACGGGTAATCGGGGCCGAAG
Source organism: Bacillota bacterium (assembly GCA_012523945.1). Taxonomy (GTDB): domain Bacteria; phylum Bacillota; class Dethiobacteria; order Dethiobacterales; family Dethiobacteraceae; genus JAAYSO01. The sequence goes on along the minus strand of JAAYSO010000061.1, from coordinate 1,579 downwards.
AAGTCTGGTTGGCTGAAACGGGCAGCCTGGATAATTTCTTTATAGCTGACGCCGTTTCCAGCGGTATTAATTTGCAGAGTGGTATTGATACCGTAGGTCCCATTATTTCCACCAAGGATTATAAATACTGGCTAGTAATGGGCCTCATTGACGACTTTGCCCAAGCTGCAGCGTCCGTTCTTGACCAGCAAGGTCTCACTGACACATCCTGTGTCGTAACCTTCGGTGGTTCCGGTCTGCAGATGCAGTGGGACAACGGTCAGCAAGACGCTTTCCGTTATGCACTGTTCACAGCCCAAAACCTCTATGCCGAGCCTATTTTAGGTGCAGTATATGCTTATCTTAACGGCTGGGCAACTCCCGATTCTATCTGGCCCAGCTGGGTAAAATGGGATGACCACGGCACAGACGGCCATACTTACTCACAACTTAGACTTCCTACTGTCTGGCTGAAATACGAAACTTACAAGCATTATCTGGAATGGACCGATATGTATGCAAAAGCGAATGCTTACCCCTACAGCCAGGAAGGAATCTCCATGGATGATTATTCTCCCTTTATTGACGTTCCTGAAGAGTACAAAGCACCATAAAAATAACTAGATAAACACACTTCTCCCCCAGGATTGGTTGCAGGATAAGTTGACGAAAAAAGCGACAAATGTTATAATACTAGTGCAGGAATAGGAGAAGAAATAAGAACCCTATTTGTCCACTTCAATGACGGCAAATAGGGTTCTTTATCGGAAGAGGATTAGATGGAAGAAAAAGTATTCGCCAGAAACCGAAAAGCTTTTCATGATTATCATATTGAAGAAACCTATGAAGCCGGTATTGTTTTAACCGGAACAGAGGTGAAATCTGTACGCGCCAATAAGTTGAATCTTAAAGACAGTTATGCCAGTGTAGAAAACAGTGAACTGTGGCTGCATAATATGCATATCAGTCCTTACGACCAGGGTAATCGTTTTAACCACGAGCCGGTGCGCAAGCGCAAACTGCTTATGCACCGCAGCGAAATCAGACGCCTAATCGGTCTGACCCGTGAAAAAGGCTATACACTGGTTCCAACCAAGGTCTATGCGCGTAAAGGTTTTATTAAAGTAGAAATTGCTTTAGCCCGTGGGAAAAAGCAATACGACAAGCGCCAGGCCCTGGCGGAAAAAGCAGCCAAACGCGAAATTGAAAGAGTCTTTAAAGAAAAAAATCGGCTTTAATTCAGGGGGCGTTTTGGATTCGACGGGGGCAAGATGGGTAAGAGTAGCGAGTCCGGGACCATGGCCCGGTCAAGAACATGGAAGGCATATAACTGCCAACGATAATTACGCTCTCGCTGCTTAATTAAAAGCAGCGTGTCCGCCGGTTCTGAGCCTGTAGGATCCGGTTGGGCATCGACTTCGCAGGCTACCGACTCCACGGTTGGCACAGCCAAAGGGGAAGGGAATCACAATTGTGCTAGTATAGACGCATCCTGCCTCAAGGAGTCGTCTGTATGAAAGTAAAATTGAGGCTACGCTCGTAGAGACTCTTGCTGGTCTGCTTTCGGACAGGGGTTCGACTCCCCTCGCCTCCACCAGCA
>JAAYSO010000060.1 GCA_012523945.1 Bacillota bacterium | reverse complement strand
TAAAGCTAAAGCTAGTTAAAATATCTGCCAAAAGGAGTGTATTTATACCCCAAGGGGCGATTTAAGTTGCTTAAGCGGTAAACAAGGAAGGATTTGTCTGAATCCGGCAAGAATAATTAAACGAAGGGGGTGTTGATGTGAAAAGAATTGTCCTGGCTGCGGCCGTGATTATTGTTTTGTTTCTGCTTCTTGGCATGTTTGCCGGCATTTATCTTGATTGGCTCTGGTTTGGCAGTCTGGGTTTTGCCGGTGTTTTTCTCACCAGATTTCTGTCCGGATGGGGAACAAGAATTCTTACCTGGCTGATATTTGCCCTGTTTTTGTTTTTAAACTTAAATTACACACGAAAAGCAATTATGGAGATGCCCAATCCTGTTTTACGGCAGCTTTTAATTAATTCCGCCTTGGGCAATCTTTTAACCCCCAAACGTTTACAGCGGTTATTTTTAGGAATAGCCATAGTGACCTCATGGCTGGCCACAACCGGTTACAAGCATGAATGGATGACTGTGCGGCTCTTTTGGGCCGGGGATAAAACCGGTATTGTGGAGCCCATTTTTGGGCGCGATGTATCTTTTTATCTGTTTGGACTTCCTTTTTGGGATCTCATTTATCGCTATTTGTTTTTCATGTTAATAGTTACCGTTTTTATTTGCGGAGCGATTTACCTCTTAATTCAGCCGCCGCAGCAACTGGGTTTGCGCACGCTTTTTGTGCGCCGCGGCACCACGCATCTTTCCGTTTTACTGGCGGCTGCCTTTTTAGTACGGGCTTATGGTTATCGTATGCAAATGTACGGTTTGCTTAATTCACCGCGGGGAGCAGTTTACGGGCCCACTTACACCGACCTGCATGCTTACTTGCCTGGTTATTGGATATTATTGGTCTTGGCCATTCTGGCAGCAGTAGCATTGCTGCTTAATCTTAAATTTAAAGCCACCCGTTTGCTTATTGGCAGTATTGTGGCCATGGTGGCGGCTACTTTTATTCTGCATGGTATTTTCCCGGCAGTAGTGCAGAAATTTATTGTGGAGCCCAATGAATATGCCCGGGAAGAACCTTATTTGCAGCACAATATAGAATTTACCCGACAAGCTTTTGGGCTGGATCAGATTGATGAGCGCAAATTTGCCCTGGCTGATGTTTTAAGTTACGAGGAATTGGTCTCTGACAGGGAAACTATTGACAATATCCGCCTCTGGGACTGGCGGCCCATCAGGCAGACTTATAATCAACTGCAGGGATTGCGCCGCTACTACAATTTTTACGATGTTGACACTGACCGTTATGAAATTAACGGAAAAAAACGTCAGGTAATGATTGCAGCCCGGGAATTGGTGCCGCAGCAGTTAACTGCGCCCACCTGGGTTAATACACGCCTGGTCTATACACATGGTTATGGGGCTGTAGTGAGCCCGGTCAATGAAGTAACCAGCCAAGGGCTGCCCTACCTGGCGTTACGTGATTTTCCCGTGCAGGGGGAAAAAGCTCTGCAGATTGAAGTGCCGCAAATTTATTATGGTGAGCTGACTGATACTTATGTTTTTACTAATACGAAAACAGATGAGTTTGACTACCCTATGGGAGATACAAACGCTTTTACCCGGTATGAAGGCAGCGGCGGAATTTTACTGAAAAACTTATTGCGACGTTTCCTGCTGGCTTTGCATTTTGGTGATTACAGGATTCTTATTTCCGGGGAACTGACTCCGGATAGCCGTATCCATTTTAAGC
>JAAYSO010000059.1 GCA_012523945.1 Bacillota bacterium | reverse complement strand
CTTTTTAAACAAACTTTCGTCTTTTAACATTTTATTACCGCCTTTAAGGCTCTGACATTTTCTCTTTTTTTGCATACTATAAAACATGATGTGGCGCAAGTATAAACCTTTATTTGAAATTAGTAAACATATGGAGCTTGTGAGCCTGACGGCGGAGATATTAAAAAACGACGGGAAAGGAGATATTTACCGTCTGTTGCAGAAAACAGACCGGGTTACAGGAAAAACGGGGCTGGAGCTGCTGGCTGAAGGCACAAAAGACGCGGATCTTCCTTTTTCCGGCGGCTATATTTTACATCTTGTCCATTTTCACCACCCCTGGAGCCATAGAGGATATTTAAGCAAAGCCAGTTCCGCAGACGAAACAGTGAAAATATATGCCCTGGCCAAAAACAAATGGCAAAACGGTTACAGGCATGAGGCTCTTTACCAACTGGGCCGCGCCCTGCACTTGGTGCAGGATATAAATATCCCCCACCATGCCGGTATAACTGCCTTTAAGGGGCACGGAAAATTTGAAAAATGGCTGACTGTACATGGTCGAAAATATCTCGTCCAAAGCGGTGGTTTTTACCATTGGGAAAAAGTTTTTTTGCACCCTGACGGGAAACAGCATTACGTTAAGGCCAACAACATTTATGACTGGATTGACTATGGCAGCCATCTTTCTTTCCCTTTATTCGCAAAATATTTAGCCCAGGGCAGGGACGACAAAGAGGCATTCCAAGAAATGGCCTCCATTGTCATTCCTCATGTTTTGCGTCTATCCGCAGGTTTCTTAGGCAAGTTTTTCTATGAAGTTAATATATAAATAATAAATATCCGGGGCATTCACGCAGGAAACACCACGTTATGCGGCTAGAACCATATAGATAGCTAAACACTGCTTCATAGACAAAAAAGTACTGAAGAACTCAATAAATTGAGTTCTTCTGTACTTTTCTTTCTACTACTCATCATAATCATCAAAATCGTCCGGCAGACCGCAAGTACCGTCGGCACATTCAATGTCTGCCTGCTGCGGCATCCATTTATCTATGGAGACAGTAGTAATATAACCATAGTCAGTGGCTTTGAAGACGGGACTTGTTTCACCGCCTACCACGATAATATTAATATTTTCCGGATTATGGTAAGGCGCAATGAGCTCAGCGGGAGCAGCCTTTTGCCATGTTGCGTAAGGCTCCACGCCCTTAGCCGCTTCTGAACCCACCATCATATCTACATAGTCGTTTTTCCAATACTTTTCCGCCGTCATCTTAATGTTTTCCGAAAAGTGGCGGGCAAAATCTTCTTTGGTGACAAAACCTTGCTTTTCTTTTAAGTCTTTAGCCACTAACGGATCCATAATAATGGTGGCATGTGAATTAATGGGAGGAATAGCACCATAGAGGATATTGAGTTCTTCCATAAGTGAACGGTTGGAAGCAGCTCCGTTACTATTGATAAAAGTCCAGCCTCTAAAAATACTTACTGTGCTTTCTTCCGGTTTAAAACCTTTTTGAACATGGAAAGGTGCCCAGACGCTTCTTTCCTCATTTTCAGCCACGCACATATTATTATATGTGTGGTTGTTACCTTGCGAGCTCCAAAGAGTCTTTCTGGGACGGGCAAAACCCCAGCAGTGGCTCATTAGAGTCCAAGCCCTGCCAATAACCGAGTTTGCCCTGTTCACCGCACTAAAGGCGCCAATGCCTGAATTCATGCCGATCTTTTTCGCTATGGGACCGTTAATAAGAACCATAGATTCAAATGGTGAAGTAGAAGGGACAAGTGCTGACTGACCGGCGGAAGCCAACGCTAAAATAACCGGGAAGTGTTCCGGTTTAGCCCCGGCCATCACGGCGATAACGGCAATATTAGTAACCGTAGGCTTAATTAATTCTTTTGTATCCACGATATAAATTTGGGCAACTACTTCGTCCGGCGAGGCGCTGGTTCCTGCCAGCATTTTTTCTACCCGCTCCCTGGTAGGAAGAATGATGGGGTTACCGTCTGTCCAACCATTCTCATAGAAAAGGTCCTGTAAGTTTTCCTCTGTATCAGGTCCCAACAAAGTTAATTTACCGCCACCGGAACCGGAGACGGTTTCTTGCGGGATTTCTTTGAGGCTCACCGGTTTCGTCAGCATATCAATTATTTCCTCAATCACCGGTTTGCCGGTTTCCGGGTCAGGGCCAACAATATACTCAGAAAGTGTTTCCGGTGAAGCTCCTGCAACCGGATGTGGAGTATAGATAATCTGTAAAAGTGAACCGGGAGGATCTTGTTCCACAAAACTCTTAAATTGCTGTGTAGAAATGGGGGCCACAGGAATCTGATACTGATCTTCCAAAGTGGCTGTGGAAGCAGCAACTGCTGCAACACAGCCCGGTCACCCCGCAACTCCCAGAACTACAGCATCACCTTTTTCCTTAATTTCATCCCAAAGGATGCGGCTGGCTTCATCTTCCATAAATACATGGCCTGACTTTCTCTTCCTCACAGTTTTCACTGAGGGCATATTCTTTTCAAACCATTTTTGCAGTTGCACCATAAATTGCGCACTGCCGCCAAAACCTGTATCTACCAGGTAAATAGTTCTATTTTCCAGTGAATCTAATCGCTTTGCCAGCGACAACGAAACTTTTGAGGGTCCTGTTAATTTTTGTCCTTCTGCTACCGGACTTAAAACGCTGAGACGAATTTCGTACGTCATTTTCTCCCTCCTCTGCACTGTCGAGTTTATTTTATTGTATTAAATTAGGGTAAAGGACTTCATTAACGTACCATTAATATATTTTATGACAAAGACGCTTCCTGTTTTTCCAGGAAAGAAGGTGAATCAAGGTTGATATAATCCTACCCGAAAAAAAAGCCGCTATGCGGCTTTTTGGGAAAAATTACTTTTGACGTGCCTCCAACGGCAAATATCGCTCATTGCAATGGCCTGTATAAATTGCCCGGGGGCGAAAAATCCGGTTATTTTCCAAATATTCCATTGTTCTTGCCGTCCAGCCGGCGACACGGCTGACGGCAAAGATAGGTGTAAAAAGTTGCGGCTTAAGACCAAGCGCTAAGTAAACTAAACCGGAATAAAAATCAACATTAGGATAAATCTTTTTTGTGTTTCCCAGGCGCACGGCCATTTCCTGCTCTAAAGTTTCAGCAACTTGATATAGCTGCCAGTGGTATGGATTTTCTTCAGACAGCTGTTTCGCCAAAGGACCCAGGATTCTTGCTCTGGGATCAATAGTTTTATAAACGCGGTGGCCGAAACCGGGCACTTTTTCCCGTTTCGCCAGCTTTTCTTCAAGCCATGCCTTTACCTTTTCCGGCTGATCAATTTCCTGCAGCATTTTAATGGCATCCTCGTTGGCGCCGCCGTGCAGCGGGCCGTTTAGAGCGGCAATGCCGGCACCTACGGCAAAATAAAGGTCAGAAAGAGTTGAGGCTACTACCATAGCGGCAAAGGTACTGGCATTCATGCCATGATCAGCGTGTAAAATTAAAGCAACATCCAGAACTTTTTCTTCCCTGGGGGTCGGTCTGCGGCCTTTAAGCATGTAAAGGAAATTAGCAGCATGACTTAAGTCGGGATCAGGCTCAATGGGCTCTTTCCCTTCCCGCAGGCGGGCAATTGCCGCTACAATGGTGGGTAGGGCAGCAATCAGCCGGTAACAATAATCATAATTTTTATCACTAACGGTGCCCGTGGTATTGCTGGGGCAGTTTTGTTTTGTCTTCTCTTGTGCAAAGCTTTGTTGCAAAAACAGAACTCCCAAACGTAAGGCAGCCATTTCGCTTAACCCTTCAAGTTTAGCGGCAGCAAGTTGTTTTATGGTTTCAGGTACGGATCTAAAGCGGGCGAGCTTTTTTTGATAGGCATGCAGTTCTGTTGCAGCAGGTAAATATCCATGCAGAAGCAGAAAAGATACTTCTTCAAAATTAGAGTAAGCGCAAAGCTCAAAAACATTGTAACCGCGATAGATTAATTCCCCCCTGGTACCGTCAATATAGCCTACCGCACTTTCACAGGCAATGGCCCCCTCTAAACCCGGGCCAATGGTGCAGTTGACGGGCCACTCAACTTTTTCTGTATTTTGTGGTACATTTCCTTTTGCCTTTGCTTCTGCTTTTGCCTTTTGTGCAGCCTCCAAGACCAGTGCCTGTATATCTTTACTTGTCATTTTTCTTTCTTCCTCCCTCTCCCTCAACAACTGCGATATACCTTAACACATTACACCGCCTCTCTTTACGGGCAGCGAATGCTGTTGTTTAATAGCAGTACATAAAGTGTATTTTATACCTTTTTTGCCTAAACATCAATTCTCCCCCCACATAAATCCAGACAAAAAACCTTTCAAAAGGACGGCAAAGTATGATAAATTCCCCATGAACGCCTATACACTTCGCCAACAACATGTATTATAATAGGTATGATGAATTTCTTTTTGCCATGGTGCAGAACAAAAGTAATTTTTTACCTGCTTTGCAAAAAGGCACAAAGTTTCAGGAAAAGTTATGTAAAAATCAGCACAAAACTGGAGGAAGAATATGTCTAAGCAAAAAGCTCCGCTATGGACGAAAACATTTACCTTACTTTTTTTCACCAACATTATTATGTGGTCGGGTTTTTCACTACTTATTTCCACCATGCCGTCCTATATTCTGCATATCGGTGCACCTAAATCTCTCATTGGACTTGTGGTAGGCGTCTACCCTATGGCCGCCCTCTTTTCCCGTCCCATTGCCGGCTATCTTTATGATACCATGGGCAGAAGAACCGTCTTTCTTGTTTCAACTGCTTTCTTTACTTTCTTTACTTTTGGCTATCCCATCGCTAACACAGTTTGGTTTTTAGTCATCATTCGCATTATCCAGGGTCTTTTCTTTGGCATTACCACTACCGGTGCCGGCACCATTATCGCCGATATTGTACCGCCGCAAAGGAGAGGTGAAGGTGTGGGCTATGCCGGTCTGGGTAATACTTTGGCCATGGCCATTGGCCCGGCTGTAGGTATTTGGGTCATGAATACATACGGTTTTTTAGTTCTTTTCTATGCTTCCGGCATTATGATGGTCCTATCTTTCATCATGGCTTTATTTATTGAATATCCTGATATCCCCAGGCAAAAGAAGCAAATCTCTTTGCATAACATCATTGAAAAAGAAGTATTGTCAGTTACCATTATTACCATCATTGTCGGCAGCATTTCCGGCACCATCATGGCTTATGTTATCATTTTCAGCGAAGAAATCGGTATCCCTGCTAACCTGAGCGGCATCCATTTTATCCTTAATGCCATAGGGGTGGCAATCTCCCGGCTTTTTGCCGGCAGGATCATGGACGAAAAGGGACCCAAAGCAATCCTGGTATCCGGACTGGTGATTTTTGGCGTAGGTCTTTTAGCTTTAGCCTTCACCCAGGAAATATTGCTTTATAGTGCGGCTTCCGTGATCCTTGGTCTGGGCAGCGGCATTGTTACCCCCACACTGCAAACAATGGTTATTAACATGGTTACGGAAAAACGCCGGGCTGCAGCCACGGCTACCCAATTGACGGCAGTGGACACCGGCATTAGCTGGGGCTCTATTATCTTGGGCTGGATTGGCGGCATGACTTCCCTTTCCACCATGTTTGTTATTTGTGCCATCATTTTAATTATCCCCATTGCCGCTTTTTATCTATATATCCTTAACGATTATGAAGTTAAAACAGCCAGGGCAATGGCACAAACAACACAGGAAAAAACTATATTACCGACAAATTAAAACTTCTGTAAAAACCATAAAAAAACAGGCTGTGAAATTTTCACAGCCTGTTTTTTTATGGATTATGAAACGAGTTCTTTTACTTTCACTGCAGCACCGCCGGCATCACGGGCATAGGCGTCGGCACCGATTTCATCGGCAAATTCTTGTGTAATGGGAGCACCGCCAACAATAATCTTGAAGCCTGTTAAACCACTGTCTCTGATGGCTTTAACAGTGTCTCTCATGGCGGGCATGGTTGTTGTCAAGAGAGCGGACAGAGCAACAATATTGGCATCAGGATTGGCTTTAATGGTTTCGATGAATTTTTCTTTGGGTACGTCAACACCCAGGTCAACCATTTCAAAACCGGCACTTTCAATCATGAGAGCCACCAGGTTTTTACCGATATCATGCAGGTCACCGGCAACAGTACCAATAATGCATTTGCCTAAAGAGGTGGAAGATTCGCTGGCAAGTTGAGGCTTTAAGACTTCTACACCTTTCTGCATTGCTTTACCGGCAATCAGCATTTCCGGCACAAAAATCTCACCACTGGAGAATTTATCCCCGACTACACCCATGGCTTCGATCATGGTGTCAAGGATTTCTTGTGCGCTATGGCCCCCGTCAAGTGCTTCCTGTACTAAACCGGCAATAGCTTTCGTTTTACCTGCCGCTACAGCAGCATTTACTTCCTGCAGTTTTGACATTTGTTTTTTTCCTCCTTTTTATTATAAGAGTTTTTACTCTTTTATTATTATCACATTTTTTAAGTTAAGCAAAAGCTTTAATTAAAACATTTCTTTACTCATTTTGTCAATGGCGTCATTGACTGCTTCATATACACCCGGATAAACACTCATGGGCAGACCCATGGTTGTACACGGAATGAAGAATTTTGTGCCACAGCTGTGGCAAGCTTTTTCCACAACTTTTTCAATTTCTTCTTTTGTCCAGTCTTCTTTATCCACCAGACCGTTATCAATTTCACCCATAAAGGTAATCTTATCACCGTATTTTTTAATCAGTTCCGGTGTATTGTTGGTGGTCATGCAGCCCTGCCAGATATCTACGCCCATTTCAATCATAAAGGGAACTAAATTGGCGCCATAAGAGTCGCTGTGGTGAATAATTAACTCTACGCCGTTATCTTTACAGTAACCATAAAACTTCTTATAGGCCGGCAGCAGGAATTCTGCGAACATATCCGGTGACAGGAAAGAAGAAATCTGGCTGCCCCAGTCATCATGATGCAAAAGAGCTTCCGGTTTTACATGTTTGATTAACTGTTCGGCGTACCTGATTTTGTAATCGGTAATATATTCAATGAGCTCATGCATGGCTTCCGGTTCTTCGTAGAAATTGATCAAAGTATCGTCCATGCCCATTAAATAGTGCATCTGCTCAAAAATTCCCGGTGCCATAAAGGCTGTAACAAAATATTCATTGCGGTCAACACCGGCAGCCATGTTTTTAATCATGGCCCAGGCTTCTTCCGGTGCTTCCGTGGGAGGTGCCTTAACAACTTCTTTCCACTTTGTAACATCCTTGAGAACTTTATGCTCATCATCATGGATAGGGAAAGAGCCGGGTACGTGCTCAGGCCAGGACATGGTTACTCCCCAACCGTTAACAATTGTGGGACCCCCGCGTTCAGGCTGAGGGCCTGCTAATTCCATTAAAGGATCCCCAAAGACAAGCGCAAAAGGCTCGTATTGTTTGACAAACCTGTCAGGTTTGCCTCCCCGAATAGTTTCCAGCAAATTTTGCCTTTTTGTTAACACATAAACTCCTCCTTCTCCTGGTCTGGATCTTTAAGTATTATTTCTTGCCGCCAAAAACACCTTCCCGGTATTTTGTGATGTATTCCATGCAATACTCGTCTTCGCCCAGTAATGCTTTTGTGGCATAGAGCATACCCATTAAATCTTTATTCAACGGATCAAGAATAAAGCTGTCCATACCTGCATTCATGGCTAAAACGGCAAAGGCCTGGTTAACCAGTCTGCGTACAGGCAAGTTAAAGGAAATGTTACTGACTGCACCCGTGATATGGATGGTAGGATATTGCGCTTTAATTTCTTTCATGACATCCACAATCATATTGACACCGTCTTCAGAGGTGCAAAGCATTTCTACCAGTGGGTCAATATGCAACCGGGAAGGATCAATATTGTACTCTTTAGCTTTTTTCATAATTTCTTCAAAAACTTCCAGGCGTTTTTCGGCGCTTTTCGGTATACCTGTGTCGTCACAAAGAAGCGCTACGCATTCCCACGGTGTATCGGCAATGACGGGGAAAACAGTTTCCACTTTATCCCCTTCCATGGAAACGGAATTAACCATGCCGGGTTTTTTACAGAACTTAATGGCTTCGGCGCAGACACTGGCGCTGGGGCTGTCCACAGCAATGGGAGTATCCGTTACTTCCTGCACCAGATCAATCATCCATTTTAAAGTTTCCAATTCCACTTCCTCGTCAACGGAAGCACAAACATCTATGTAATCAACTCCTGCTTCCGACTGAGCTTTAGCCAGATTACGAATTAATTCTTCGTCTTTTTCGGCAATGGCTTTTCCTACAGACGGGATGGATCCGTTAATTTTTTCTCCGATAATAATCATCTCTCACTTACCTCCATGAATTAAGTTATAGTTTTTAGGTTTTTTCTTGAACCCTTTCTATTTTTTTGATATTTTATTTAAGGCATTATTCTTCCCCAAAGCATATTCTCCCCTTTTGCGGGTATTTCCTCCCTAAAATACCGTAATCTGATGAAAAATATTAAAATTATCTTTGTGGCAAATAACAAATTATAAATTTGCCACATCTGTTTAAAGTATCTGCAACATTTGCCGGTTCTAGTCAGAATCTCTAAACAAATAATTACAAATAGCTTGCTACCGGGTTTGTTCATGATTTTATAATTTTCGCAGTCAGTAATTATCATAGAATAATAGTAGCAAGATTTTTCAAAAGGAGGTAACAGACAATAAGTATAGATAAAGGCAGATTAATCTCAATTCTTTATGAGCAAGTTGAAATAGAAAGGGAACGTTTACATGAAATAGCCGTTAAGAACGGTATTGACAGCAGGGAGGCACTGGCACAAAGTAAATTTGTTGACAATATCTTTAACCTCATTAACCGTTTACAGACTACACAAAAAAGCTTCACCAGAGAGCAGCCCGGAGGCCAAACTACTCACCTGGGAAAGGGATGAAAAGCATGCCGATCTGAAAAATCAGCATGCTTTTTGTTTTGCCTGTAAAGTTGAACGCAATTTTAAATGGAGGCGGCAGCTCGGAAAGCAGACATGGTAGCTGTGGCAATATTGCCGTTTCTAATCACTGCATCGCCCACCACATGGACTTCAGTTTCCGGAGCACAGCGCCGCAGGCTGTCGGCAATTTCATATCTGGGCTTCATACCTAAAGCCAAAAGCACTGTATCGGCAGGAAACTCAACTTTTTCCCCGGTCTTCACATTTTCACAAATGACTGTATTATCGGTGACTTCGACGAGTTTGGTATTGAGATGAATGGGGATTTTATATTCTTCAAACAGGTCCATGAATTCAAATTGCGCACCGCGGGCGGAAGCATAAAGATTTGACAGGTCTGGTGCCATTTCAATTAGCGCCACATCCTTACCTTCACTGGCCAGGTTAATGGCAGTTTCAGCACCTACGGCTCCTGCACCGATAATTACTGTTTTTTCGCCTACTTCAACCAGGCCCATGTCAGCATCGGGTGCCCAGTGCACGTGCGGCTTATCGATGCCGGGCAGTTGTGGGACAATAGGATCGGCACCTACGGCAATAATCAGGGCGTCATAGTTTTCCAGTTCCAAAAGTTCTTTGGTTGCTTCCGTGTTGAGTAAAATCCGTGCCGGGGATTTTTTCGCCTGGATCTGTAAATATCTGAGATAATCCTGCATATCAATTTTAAATTTAGGTGCAGCAGCGGGAACGACATTACCGCCCAGCTGACCGCTCTTTTCATAAAGCGTAACATCATGACCGCGCTCACAAAGTGTCAGCATGGCTTGGATACCGGCAGGGCCTCCACCTACTACGGCAACCCGTTTTTTCACGGGAGCTTTAGTAACTTGCTGCGCTTTAAACATATTTTCATTACCCAGCATGGGGTTGACGGCACAGTTTAATACAGCCGGCACCAGCAGCCTGCCACCGCAGTACTGACAGCGGATACAGGGGCGCCAGTCTTCTTCCTGTCCCAGGGCATATTTACGCGGCATGTAAGGGTCTGCCAGCAGCGGACGGCACATGGCAACAAAATCAGCTTTGCCGCTGGCGATAATTTCTTCGGCCCGTTCAATATTCATAATTGAGCCCACTGTGGCTACCAGTTTGTCCGGGAATGCCTTTTTCACTTTCTCGGCAAAATGGACGTTATATTCTCTCGGCATCATGTAGTTCTGCCACCAGTAGCGCATATATTCCACTTCACCGTGCAAACCGGCGGAAACATGGATAATATCAACTTTATCTTTAATCAGTGCGAGATATTCGAGAGTTTCTTCAAAATGCATCCCGTCGGGATGAATCTCATCGGCGGAAACCCGGAATTCAATCACAAAATCTTCGCCCACACGTTCACGTACCCGGTCAAGGACTTCAATGGTAAAACGGGTTCTGTTTTCTAAAGAACCGCCCCATTTGTCTGTACGTTTGTTATAAAGCGGACTGGCGAATTGTGAAATTAAGTTGCCGTGGCCGCCATGAATCATACACATTTCAAAACCGGCCTGTTTACAACGATAGGCAGCGGCAGCATACTTTTCAATGGCATCTTCAATCATTTCTTCAGTCATTTCAATGGTGGCCAGCGGCTCTCTGCCCTTCCTGGCGGCATTCATTCTTTCAAAGGAAGCAATGATTGAGGAAGGACTCATGGCCCGTTTTCCTGTTCTGTCAAACTGGGAGTCCTTACCGTTATGGTTAATTTCCAAGGAGGGCTGCACACCATAGCCTTTACACATTTCTACAAAATGCGTCAAGGGCAAAATGGCATCGTCTGTACCCAGGTCAAGCTGCCGTTCCTCATCGCGTGCGTCCCTGTGATCAACCACGGAGTTACCGATATGAATTACGGCACAGCCGCCTGCGGCAAAGGATCTAAACATCTCCACAAATTCCGGAGTTACTTTTCCATCTTCACTGGCAAGGTTGGGAGAAGGCGGAGCCATTTCAATACGGTTTTTAAACTGAACACCTCTGATTCTGATTGGTTCGAACACATGCTTGTATTTAGAGCCCATTTTATTCACCCTTTCCTGTAGTATTACTTAAGTATTTAGCTTAACTATTCTCTTTTTTATTAATAATTCCTCTTTATCTATGAATTTGATAGCCTGCTGAATGCGTCTTTTCTTGACATACTTAGGAAAGAAAATTATAATTATGCTAAATTGTGGAAATATATAATAAATTTTAAAGGAGTTGCCTGCAATGAAAAATGATCCGCTTTTGGCCAGAGTACATCCTGAATTAAAAGCTGCTTTCTCCCAAATGCCTGCTTTGGATTTATTTAGCGACATTGAGCAAACAAGAAAAATGAACGAGGAAATGTTTAAAAATCTGCCGGTAGACCACAGTATTCCCATCAGTACTGTAGAAATCCCGTCTTTAGATGGCACTGCCCAGATTCCACTACGCATCTATCAACCACAAAATAAAAACGGAAAACTTCCCGGTTTGCTCCATATACATGGCGGTGGCTACGTGCTAGGCTTTGCCGCCATGAGCGACGCTTTATGTCAACAAATTGTGCGTGATGTCAATTGCATTGTTGTTTCTGTAGACTATCGTCTGGCCCCGGAACATCCCTACCCGGCCGGCTTGGAAGATTGTTATGCGGCCTTGCTGTGGATGGCCGACCCCAAAAACGGATTAGACATTGACTCTGAAAAACTGGCGGTAGCCGGCGCCAGCGCCGGGGGAGGCTTAACGGCAGCCTTAACTTTATTGGTGAGAGACAAGGGCGGCCCGGCCCTCACCTGCCAACTGCCTCTCTGCCCCATGATTGATGACCGCAATCTTACTCCTTCCAGTCATGAATTTACTGATGCCCGGCTTTGGAACAGGAAAACCAACCTTAAAGCATGGAAAATGTACCTGGGAGAAAATCAGCAGGAAGTTTCCCCCTATGCCGCCCCCTCCAGAGCAAAAGATCTTTCCGGGCTTCCGCCCACCTACATCTATGTGGGTGAACTGGATTTATTCCGCGATGAAACTATTGAATATGCAACACGGCTGATGCAGGCAGGCGTTTCCACAGAACTTCATATCTACCCGGGTTGTTTTCACGGTTTTGAAAATTTTATCCCCCAGGCAGAGATCAGTAAGCGTACCACGGAAGAATTTATCTTATACTTAAAAAACGCGCTGTGGCCCCGGCCTTAAATTAATTCCACTTGCGGCCAATATTTCTGGCAATCATATAAGCTTCAGTGGTGGCGTTAGTAATATTCCTGGGTGTGACACAATCACCAAGCAGATAAAATTCGGGTGCACAGAAGTTTAAGGCAGCAGCTTCATCACGCAGGGGAACCTGACCGGTGGCATAAATTACAGTGTCTGTCTGGTAACTTTTTTCTCCTGCTTCTGTGTCACAAAGAACGCAGTCTGGTTTAATTTCTTTAACTCTTGTGTTAAAAAGAATTTCCAGACCGCGTTTTTTTATTTCCACTTTTACTCCCAGCATGTGCAAAAAGTTGCCGCCGTCACTAATACGGTCCGTCAATTCCAAAACTTTAACGTTTTTTCCTTTTTGCCGTAAATACAGGCCCAGTTCTATTCCCACCAGTCCGGCACCAAGGATAATGACGTTTTGGCCGATTTTGTCCACTTTTTTATAAGCAGCCTGGGCTGAAAACACATTGTCACCGTCTATACCCGGAATTGGCGGCACAGCCGGCTTGGCCCCCAGTGCAGCAATAATCACGTCAACATTTTCCCGGGAAGCATAGTCAGGCGTTACTTCAGTATTGAGGCGCACCTCAACGCCTGCTTCCCTAATGGCTCTTTCCTGCTGGTCCAGGTAGTAAAGCAGGTTCTTTTTAAAATCTACATCTTCCTCGCACCGCAACACTCCACCTAAACGATTGTTTTTTTCAGAAAGAATTACTTCATGTCCCCTTTGGGCACAAGTAAGTGCCGCCTGCATACCGCCTACACCGCCACCCACAACCAGCACCCTTTTCTTCACAGACGGCAAGGGAGCATATTTCATCTCCAATTCGCGTCCGCTTTCCGGATTAATGGCACAGTAAGGCTGGCCATAAATCATTTCATTGGAAAAACAGGCTAAACAACGAAGACATCTTCTTGCTTTATCTTCATGTCCGCTACGCACTTTAACGGGCAGATCAGGATCTGCAATTAATGCCCGGGCAACCTCCACCACATCCGCCTTACCAGCGGCAATTATCTCCTCCATTAACTCCGGGTCGCTTAAAGCTCCAATGGCGGCAACAGGCGTTTCTACATGTTTTTTAATGGCAGCAGCATATTTAACATTGCAACCGTCTTCTTGGAACATACTGGGGTGAGTAACGGCAAAAACTTCGTCCACTTCATGGTGGCCGGCAGAAACATGGATCAAATCGACATATCCATCCAACTCTTTGGCAATGGCAATACCTTCATCAATATCGTAACCGCCGGGGTAACATTCCGAGCCGCTAAGGCGGATTTCAATGGGAAAATTTTTTCCCACTACTCTACGTATGGCTTTTAGAACTTCAATAACAAGACGTGTACGGTTTTTTATGTCGGGACCGCCCCATTTATCTTTTCTGGTATTGGTAAGAGGGGATAAAAACTGGTGTAGCAACCAACCGTGCCCGGCATGGACTGTCACCATGCCGAAACCGCATCTTTTGGCCAGGGCGGCGCCGGCAGCAAATTTTTCGATAGTCCGCTCGATAATTTCCTCCGTCATAGGCCGGATAATGCGGCCATCCACTTCACACTCCACCGGGCCGTAAGCTATACCTTTAGCTTCGCCACCGAAAAATGACAGATCACGGTTGGCATACATCCCTGTATGCTGCAACTCCAGGGAGGCAACAGCACCGTAGCTGGAAATGGCGTGGGCAATACTGGATAATCCCCGGTCAATAAAGGGTGTATCCAGGCTGATTTGCGTTTTACCGCCGCGACCAAGCTCCCCATCGACAATCCCTTCAAAAGTTGCCACACTGGCTGCGCCTCCCATGGCTTTACGTCCATAGTAGGCGGCAGCTCCATCATTAAGGTAACCGTCACCGTTTACATTTTGATAGCCTGTAGGTGAAGCAAAGATGCGATTGCGAAAAAAAGTGCCTCCCAAAATAATAGGAGTAAAAAGATGTGGATACTTACACTTTTTCAATGGTACAGCTCCTTTCTCATCCTGACTGAATAAATGACAGATTTCACAAGCTCCTATTTTGAATTCCACACTTTCACACCATTACCTGCCGTTACTTGCTTCCCGTAAGCAAATTTTATGACCGGAAAATTAAATTTTTAAGCAGAAAAATATCTGGCATTATCTGCTGCAGGATTTTTGTACCCTGCAGGCGAAATAGAGCTGCTATTGTATTATTTTAGCTTTTCTTTAAACCAAAAGGTCAAATTCTATTAATACAGGGGGGTTAAATTAATGACGGACGAATCTTTTGTCAGAGCCTATTTTGAAAGAATTAATTATCACGGCAGTACGGATGTTTCGGTTAAAACATTACATGACCTTCATGCTGCCCATACTTTGAATATTCCTTTTGAAAATCTTGATGTTTACTTGGGCAGGCCCATCCTTTTGGATCAGGACTCTCTTTACGAAAAAATTATTGTCAACAAAAGAGGCGGGTATTGTTTTGAAATGAACGGTCTTTTTTCCCTGGTGTTAAAAACACTGGGTTTTAAAGTGACAGACCTGCTGGCAAGGGGAACACGGGACGGGATTAACTATCATGCCAAAACGCACCAGGTACTGCTGGTGGAAGTTGATGGCGAAAAATGGATGTGTGATGTGGGCTATGGCAATGACGGCATTATGACTCCTTTACTGCTTAAAGTTGGTTTGGAGCAAAAACAAATTGCCAATACCTACCGTTTTGGCTGGCACGAAAAATACGGTTATGTCCTGCACAAAGAAGAAGAAAATAATTTCATGCCCATGTACGCCTTTACCCTGGAAGAATGTACTTTTGATGATTTGCTCATGTCAAATCATTTTACTTCCACCTTCCCCGGCGCCTTTTTTACCATGGTAAAAGTTTGTACAATGCCGACGCCGGACGGGCGCCTTACTCTGTTCAATGATATGTTTAAAATTCTGAAAAATGGCCAGGTAACAGAGCGGAAACTGACAACAGAGGAAGAATTTAAGGAAGTGCTGCGGGAATATTTTAAACTGGACTATGATGCCATCTGCAAATCTTCTTAAAACCCCAAGGTTGCCGCTAAGGGAAAACTGCTTGCCTTGAAGCAAGAATTAGGTAATGTTATACTTAGTGGCAATGAAACCGACATTTAATGCTTTGCAAGGTGGGATTTGCTTGCAGATTAATGTTTTAGATTATTTGGAGCAGGCTGCGGTACAATTTCCTCACAAACCGGCTTTAATTGATGAAACGGAAAATATTACTTTTGCCCAATTAGAGTTTTTGGCCAAAGCTATCGGCAGTGCCATTATAGCCGATAACCAGGAACTTACCCGTTCTCCCATTGTGGTACCGGTGGAACGGACGGCAAAAGAAATTGCCGCCTTTATGGGAATTTTATATAGCGGCAATATTTATGTGCCCCTTGATGCCAAAACGCCCCGGGAGCGCCTGCAGCGTATTTTCACCAAGCTTAAACCGGCGCGTATTATCTGTACGCGCAAACAGCAGGAAGCCTGGGCGGGTATACCCAATTTACCTCCCTGTCTTATTTATGAAGAGATCATTAACACTCCCATCAACGACAATGCTTTGACTGAAGTAAAAAATAAACTTATTGATCTGGATCCGGTCTATATTATTTACACTTCAGGTTCCACAGGCACACCAAAGGGGATAGTGGTTCCTCACCGTAATGTCATCGATTTAACGGAGTGGCTGACAAATACTTTTGCTTTTACCGGCAAGGAAATTATCGGCAATCAGACTCCCTTTTATTTTGATGCCTCCGTTAAAGATATCTATCTTTGCCTGAAAAACGCTATGACTATGGTAATCATCCCACGAAAGCTTTTTATGTTCCCGCTTTTACTGGTGGATTATCTTAATGAACATCGCATCACAACCATTTTATGGGCTACCTCGGCAGTGGTCCTGGTGGCCAATTCCGGAGTTTTGGCACAAAAAACTCCTCAATTTTTGCAGAAAGTCTTTTTCGCCGGCGAAGCCATGTCAGCCAAATATTTAAACCTTTGGCGGCAATATTTGCCTGAAGTCATGTATATTAACCTGTACGGACCTACTGAAATCACCGTTGATTGTACTTACTATATTGTGGAACGCCGGTTTGCCGATGATGAACCTGTACCCATCGGCCGTGCCTGTCGTAATATGGAAGTCTTTTTACTTGATGAAAACAACAGACTGATTCAGGGACATGAACCGGGAGAAATATGTGTGCGGGGCACAGGGGTGGCACTGGGTTACTATAGCGACCCAGAACGGACAAAGGCAGTTTTTGTGCAAAACCCGCTTCATGATAATTTCCGTGACATAATCTACCGCACAGGTGATATTGGCAGATACAATGAAAAAGGTGAATTAATTTTTTGCTGCCGCAAAGATGATCAAATTAAACATCAGGGACATCGCATAGAGCTGGGAGAAATTGAACTGGCGGTCAGCAGTATTGACGGTGTTAAAAACTGCCTTTGTTTTTATGATCAGGAGCAAAGTAAAATTGTCCTGCAATATGTGGGGCCGGCAGAGAAAACAAGTATTATCGGCACTTTGCGCCGGCAATTGCCTAAATACATGCTGCCGTCAATTATAGAAAAACAGGAAAGTTTCCCCTATAACGCCAACGGGAAAATTGACCGCAAAAGAATTATGGAGGCATATTATGCAAAAAATTCTTGATCTTAACCAATTAAACAGTTTAATCTCCCCTTATCTTCAAAAGGGTGTTTTTACCAATAGCTATCTCATGCTGCCAGATTATGAGAAATATCTTGTCCAGGGACTCTACTACACACAAACCGGCGACGGCATTTTCCTGTTCCGCCATCGCCGTACCCACCGACAGCTTTTTTATTATTTAAAAAGTTTAAATGCCTCCGTTTCCCTGCCCCGGGATCTGCCCACCACCATGGAAATTGTTTCCCGGGCGCAAGATGAAAAGTTTTCCGCCATGCTTGCTTTTTGGGAAAAAAACGGCTTTGCAAACCGTCTGCCCAGAAAACGCATGCAAAAACCTGCCTCCCGGCATCATGACTTACCGGCAAGGGAAGTTAACTTTGCCCGCCCGCATGATGCTCAAGCCGTGCTGGAGCTGATTAAAGCCGGTTTTGATCCTTACCTGGGCTGCATCCCCGCTCCGGAAGATCTGAAGCAGAGGATTGCCCGGCAAGAAGTAATCTGCGTTAAAGAGGCGGACAGGCTTAAAGGTATACTTGAATTTGAACGCAAAGGCAATTATCTTTTTCTTTGGCACCTGGCAGTGGCATCCCCGTATCGTCGCCAGGGAATTGCCCGCCGACTACTAGCTTATCTCTCTGCTTTAATGTATAAAGAAGAAAGAACAAAAATTCAGCTTTGGGTACAGACAACAAATCTGGCTGCACGCAAACTTTATGAGCAAAACGGTTTTCACTACGATGGCTGGGTTTCTGCAGGGCTTTTGCACCAGCCTCAAGGCAGGAAGGAGTATTAAAGATGGAAGCAAAAGTACTTTCAATTTTGGCCGAATTAAATTCTGATGTGGATTTTAGTGCGGAGACCAATTTAATTGATGATGACATTCTAGATTCTTTCGATATTATTACTTTAGTGGGAGAATTAAACGATACATTTGAGATTGAAATTGGTCCGCAGCATTTACTGCCGGAAAATTTTAATACAGTAGCTGCTATCATTAACCTAATTAAAAAACTCCAAGCCGGGGGATAATCAGTAATGTCGCTCACTTCACCGCTCTTTTTTCTTTTTCTTGTCTTTACCCTGTTAATTTATTTTACGCTACCCAGGCGTTACCAATGGTTTGTTTTACTGGCGGCAAGCTATCTTTTTTATGCCACCGGCGGCATTAAACTGACATTTTGCCTTCTCCTCACCACTATAACCACTTTTTTTGCCGGCTTGCTACTGACCCGCCTGGAAAAGAAGAATCACAAAAAATTGGTACTTGCACTTGTTTTACTTTTTAATTTCGGGCTACTGGCTTTTTTAAAGTATTACAATTTTGCCGCCGCCGGCCTGAATATTTTTTTGGCTAATGCGGGCTATACTTTGCCTACCTTTTCCCTCTTGCTGCCGCTGGGGATTTCCTTTTATACCTTCCAGTCGGCCGGCTATCTGATTGATCTTTACCGGGGCAAATATAGAGCGGAAACAAATCTCGCTAAATTTGCCCTCTTTGTCTCTTTTTTCCCGCAGGTTATTCAGGGTCCCATCAGCCGTTTTGATCAACTGGCACCGCAGCTGACGGCTCCCCATGATTTGGATTATGACCGGCTAAAGTACGGCATCCAGTTAATGCTTTGGGGCTATTTTAAAAAAATTATTATTGCCGACAGAGCAGTGGTGGTAGTTAACAAAGTAATCGACAATTTTGCCGCCTACCCAGGTTCCTTAATCGCCATCGCCGTTTTTTTCTACTGCCTGCAAATCTATTGTGATTTTTCCGGCGGAATTGATATTGTCAGAGGTGCAGCACAAATGCTGGGGATCAACTTGCGGGAAAATTTCAGGCGCCCGTATTTTGCCACCTCCCTGGCAGATTTTTGGCGCCGCTGGCATCTCAGTCTTGGTGACTGGATGAGGGATTATCTTTTTTTCCCGCTCTCTTTATCAAAACCATTTTACAAACTGGGCAAAAAAACGCGTAAACTTTTTAAAGGCAAACTGGGTAAAATTATACCCACCTCCCTTGCTTCTTTCATAGTTTTTTTTACCATCGGGATCTGGCATGGTGCTAATTTAAAATATATTGCTTTTGGGATTTATAACGGTTTGATAATTTCCTTCTCCATTGTAATCGAACCTTATTGGAACCGCCTCTTACAGAAGCTGGGCATAAACCCGGAAGGGCGTTTTTGGCTGGTGGTACAGGTTTTAAATACTAACCTGCTTGTCTTTTGCGGCAGGTACTTTACCCGGGCAGCCTCCCTGGGGGCAGCCTTACAAATGCTGAAAAAAACATTTTTCTCTTTCCAGCCCAATGCCGTCTCTGTCCAGGCTTTGCTGAACCTGGGTTTAACCAAAACAGACTACCTCATTGTACTTTTAGGCAGTCTAGTTATTCTGGGGGTAGGTTTTGCCCAGGAAAAAGGCAAAGCAATCAGAAAGACCCTGGAACAAAAAAACTGGGCTGTGCAGTGGTCGCTTTTAATGGCAATGCTTTTGGTGTTAGTTTTTTTCGGCATTTACCGTCAAGGCTTTATTGCCTCTGAATTTATTTACCAGCAATTCTAATCTGTTACGGTTGAGGTAAGAATGATGACATCAAAACAGTGGTTACGGATGTTTCTCTTTTCCCTGATTTTAATTGCACTGTTGATCTGTGTCTTTAATTATGTCACAGATCCTTTTGGTGTTTTTGGCGATCATTTTTTCCAGTGGTACTCCTTTAATTTCACCAAAAATCCGCGTGTAGCCAAAATAGCTTACCTGGACAGACTTCACGAGCAATATGACTCCTATATCATCGGCAGTTCCTCCAGCAGTTCTTTTTCCGTAGAACTGCTGAATGAATATCTGGATGCCCGTTTTTTTAACTTATTTATGTATGGTGCTTACATTGCCGATGTAACCAAGACTGTGCAGTACATTGCCGAGCACTATGAAGTAAAAAATCTGGTTTTAAATTTGGGTGTGGTTAAT
This sequence comes from Bacillota bacterium, assembly GCA_012523945.1. Taxonomy (GTDB): domain Bacteria; phylum Bacillota; class Dethiobacteria; order Dethiobacterales; family Dethiobacteraceae; genus JAAYSO01. The sequence continues at coordinate 10,229 of JAAYSO010000059.1, read as the reverse complement.
GCGCAAAAATACGATAAGGGTTCAGACCTTTTAACCGACATCCTGCACGCCCGGACGGAAGGTTCCTCACTACTGAAGTTTTATGGTAAATATTTGTTTGCCAACCCCGCTTACGGCCTGGAAAAAATACAAAGTTTTAAACGTGACCAATACCTGCCGCAAAATTTTGACGTCTTTCAGGTAACAACCGGGGCATACGACAAATCCTTACGGGATATAGAACGAATCCAGGCTTTGCCTGATTACTATGAAAAATATCCTGTCTTTTTAAACTACCCTCAACGTGAATATGAACTTGATTACCTTGATGACTTTATTGCGAGTGTGGCTGAAATTAAAAACCTGTGTGAAGAAAAAAATATTAACCTGGTGGTAATTTTCTTTCCCTTGTACTCTGAGCATGCCCGCTACTATAACCCGGAGCAGGTGGAAGAACTCTACACCAGACTTGCCGCCATCACCCCCTTTTGGGATTTTTCCCTGCATCGCCTCAGTACAGATCCACGTTTCTTTTATGATGAAACGCACTTTCGCAATGCCTTGGGGGATATGGCCCTGGCTAAAATCTTTGGTGACGAAAATAAATATTTCCCCCAGGATTTTGGTGTCTGCGTCACCCCTGCCAATGCCAGGGAACAAGCGGCCAAATACAAAACTGAATATATTTTCGATGACAGTAACTATACCGTAGAGGTACCTGTTCTAATGTACCATCATCTGGCGCAAACATCAGATGGTCCCCTCATTGTTTCCAAAGAACAGTTTGCAGCACAAATTGAAGCCCTGGCAGAAGCCGGTTATACGTCGGTTTCTTTGCAGCAATTGGTTGATTATGTGGAAAAAGGCAAAGAATTGCCCCCAAAACCGGTTGTGATCACTTTTGATGACGGCTATGCCAGCAATTACGAAATAGCTTATCCCATCTTAAAAGAATACGGGATGAAAGCAACCATTTTTCCCATCGGTTCCTTAATCGGTAAAAATACGTATAAAAATACCCCGCATGCAATTTATCCCCATTTTGATTATCGCCAGGCGCGGGAAATGGCGGCTTCAGGCTTAATAGAAATCCAGAGTCACTCCTACGATATGCATCAAAGCCAAAAATACGAGGGTGAAACCGCCAGAGTGGCTATGCAACCTTTACCGGGAGAGAGCGAAGAAGCTTTTATTGCAGCTGTACGTGCAGATTTTGCCCGCTCCCGCCGGGAACTGGAGGCACAGATTGGAAAGCCTGTCTTTGCCCTGGCATACCCACTGGGTAAGTACAGCGATTTAACAGAAGTAATCCTGAACCAAATGGAGGTTAAAGTCACCCTTACCACTGAACCGGGAATAAATACTTTAATTAAAGGTTTGCCGCAATCTTTACGGGCGTTAAAAAGAATAAATGTGGATGAGAATACAACTGCAGAAAAATTGCTACAAAAATTAGGCCGGTAAAAGTTGCAAAACAAACTTGCATAAAAGTTTTGATTATGATGTAATGGTGATGGTAAATATGATGAGGAGGGAAAAGCATGAAAGAAGTATATGAGTTTTTAAAAAAGTGCGGAGTTTATTATCTTGCCACCATGGATGGAGACCAGCCCCGGGTACGTCCTTTCGGCACCGTAGAGATTTTTGAGGACAAACTCTACATACAAACAGGCAGGTCCAAAGATGTCTCCAAGCAAATTAAAGCCAATCCCAAAGTTGAAATTTGCGGCATGGCAGAGGGCAAATGGATCCGTGTGGAAGCAACTTTGGTTGAGGACACAAGAATTGAAGCTGAACAGCATATGTTAGACGCTTATCCTTCTTTGCAAAACAGATATAAAGCCGGTGACGGCAATAACCAGGTTCTTTACCTGAAAGATGCCACCGCCACTATTTCTTCCTTTACAGAGGAACCGAAAGTTATTAAGTTTTAACTTAAATCAGATTTAAAAAACAGGCCGGAATAAACCGGCCTGTTTTTTATTCAATGCCCCTGTTTAAGTGTCCGTAGGTAAACCCTTCTGCTTTAAGCTGCTCGATTCTATCCAGATCTGCACAGGTAAGGGCGGAACTGATGGCTTTTTGATATAACTTTACCACTGACGCCACTTCAGCGGCAGTTTCCTGCAAAAAGTTAAGCCGCAAATAACCAACACCATATTTTTGCAAATCCTTAAGATAATCCAATAGAAACAGCTTTTTAGCATTATAAATTTCCGTACAGCAGCCTTCTCTTTTGACAATGCGAAAAATTTCATTTAATTCATCTTTCAGCCCGTAAGCTGTCTGCCGGCAAAGCCCACAATTTTGTTGCCTGTTGAAAACAGTAGCAATCACACAATGCTTCATCACCATTACCGGCAGGTAACCGTATCCAACAAGTTCTGTTTTGGACGGGACAAGATTAAAATCGGCAATTTGACTTAAATTCAGTTCCGGGGACAGTGTGATCCTGGCAAAATCCCGGTCCAGGTAGAACCGGTAAGCATGATCGTTAATAATATTTAAGTTAAAATCGGCAATCAGATTATAGCCTGCAAACAACTCTACATGTCCGTAGCTTTGGATTAATATCGTGTCCAGCCCTAAATCATCTATAACCTGTTTGTAGACTTGTAAACGTTCATCACTTGCCAGTCTGAATATTTCCGGTATTAATTTGCCCTGAAATTGCTTTTCCTGTGCCAGCCGCACAGCTTGCGGCAGTGTCTCCGGATCTTTATAGTAAATAATCTTTACGCCTAAAGTCAGCAGTTTTTCCAGCTGTTCCAGGTTACCGGCAGCACAGGTTAAAGTAATTGTTTTTATTTCCTTAGTAAAGGCGGTTTTTTCCGGAGGTGCGAGATCCAGCCGGGATTTTCGCTCATAGCGCCGGCTGCGCTTTGCCTTTAAGTTCTCCACTAAAATCCGGCGCATTCTGTTCAGCTCTCTTACCGGCACGGCAAGTCCTTCATCCAAATCAACTTCTGTTTTTTCTGCCACAAAAGGTGTGCCGCCCAGTTTGGCAAACTGTGCCTGCACCAGTTGTGAGGTAATAGCTATTTTTACGGCTTTTTCCGGTAAAAGCTCACTGCTTGCAGAAACTGTATGCTTGCCGTCTGTTAGACTGGCGGAAAGAGGTTTGCCTTTTTTGATCGTCACCTTAAATCGGACCGGGATAGCAAGCTGCTCTTTTTGCAGGGATTGCCGCACTTCTTGCATCAATTTCTGATCAAAAGTTTTGTATACCGGCTCTTCAGGGTAAGCGGGATGTTTAAAATTTACCTGGCAAATCTGACCTTTTGCACACTGTTTTACTCTTTTGCCGTGATGTTCCAGCCTTTCCACCCGGCCGCCGATAATTTCTGCTTTTCTTCTGATCTGGATTTCATCATTTTGGTGTAAATCTGCCTCCAGTTTAAGCGTTAACTTCCCGGTTTTTTGATTATAATTTTTGACTTCACCCAGATAATACCCCTGATTGCCCGGGCTGGCCAAACTCATCAATTTGCTGCCTTTTTCACCAAATAGATGGCCCCTGGTAAACCCGCGGTTAAAGATTTTTAATTCCTGCACCAAAGGTTCCACATCAACTTTTTTATGGCCGTAAATTGCCTCCAAGACAGAATGATACGCTTTCACCACAACGGCTACATATTCAGGGCTTTTCATCCGCCCTTCCAACTTGAGGGAAAAAGCACCGGCCTCAATAATTTCCTTAATGCAATCAATGGTACATAAATCCTTTGGGCTTAAAAGATACTCCCCGGCAGCAGAAGTAAATTCCCGGTTTTGTTCAAACTCAACGAGAGTATATCTTTTCCGGCATGGTTGGGCACAGCAACCGCGGTTGCCGCTTCTGCCGCCAATCAAACTGCTCATTAAACACTGGCCTGAGACACAAATACAAAGTGCCCCGTGCACAAAAACTTCCAATTCAACATCGGTCTCTTTTTTCGCCTGCCTGATTTTCGCCACAGACATTTCCCGGCCCAGAATAACTCTTTTCACGCCTAAAGACGCCAAAAACTTAACATCGGCGGCAGTTTGCACAGACATTTGCGTAGAACAATGGACGGCAAGCTCGGGATAAGTGCGGCGCAAATATGTTAAAACACCCAGATCCTGCACAATCACGGCATCTACACCTGTGACATATAAAAAATCAAGGTATTTTTGCAAGCGTCTAAATTCAGAGTTAAGGACCAACGTGTTAACTGTGACGTAAACATTGACTCCCCGTGTATGACAGTACGCCACAGCTTCAGCCAGTTCCGTCGCAGAAAAATTATTGGCAAATTTTCGTGCTCCAAATTCCTTTCCGGCCAAATAAACTGCATCGGCACCGTTTTGCACAGCCGCCTGCAAAGCGGCAAAACTTCCTGCCGGGGCTAAAAGTTCATATGGTTTTTGTTGTCTGTCTTTCATCTTGGTTTTGCCAGCTCCTTTAACTTTAGCTTTACTTCAAAATGGGAGAATATGCTGAGAAGCTTTATTTAATACACTTTTTATGGTTTAATGAATTAAAGATTTATTGAAGATGCCGGCCGGATCAGGTACAATAAAGTAGTCCATTCGGCATAAGGCCGGGCAAAGAAAACAGGGAGGTCACTTTTATGAACAGACTGGAAAAAGCTTTAATGCACGCCTTGTTTGTCCACCCGCACCATAACACGGACAAGGCTGTTGATTTTGGCATATTTAAGCAATTAAACGAACAGGTCAACAATCTTTGGCCTGACAGCTTATTGATCGGACCGGATGCCAACGATGACGCCGCCGTCTTTCGCCTGCCCACCGGAGAATTAATGGTGGCAAAAATGGAAAGCCACTGTTCACCGGCTGTGGCACGCCCCTACGATGCTGCCGCCACCGGAGCAGGCGGGGCCATGCGTGATGTGGTGGCCATGGGTGGCAGGCCTATGTTTTTACTTGATTATATTGGCACCCGTCCCCTGGAGGAAAAAGTTTTAGTGGGTCCCTGCGGTTTTAAAGGTGAATGTACCTGTGGTAATTGTGTCGTTATGACCAGTGGCGAACGAGTTAATCTTATCGTTAAAGGTATAAGCGAAATGTGTAAAGCTATGGGAGTATTTGTGGTAGGAGGCGGTTTTTCCTCCTCCTTCAGTGATATTGTACCGGCAGTTGTCGTTGCCGTGATTGGACCCCTTGTAGCTGATAAGCCTCTAACCAAACCGGCCAAAAATGTAGGTGATAAATTAATTCTTGTGGGTAAAACCGGCAATGACGGTAATGATACTCTTTATCGTGCCGGTTTGGTGGACGAGCTACGCCCGGCCCTGGCAGATTTTGAGGCCGAGAGAACTACCATGGAAGCATCACTGGCAGCCATTAAAACAGGTAAAATTAATGCCTGCTCCGATTTGGGGGCCGCCGGTATCGGCGCCGCCGTCAGTGAATCCACCCGCTTTGGCGGTTTAGGTGCTAAAGTTGATCTTACCGCCGTACCTACCAAAATGCAATTAACTCCGGAAGAAATCTTTATCTGTGAAACCCAGGCCAGGATGCTCTTCCAGGTTGCCCCCCAGGACGTGGATGAAGTCCTCTCTGCCATTCACTCCCAGGGCGCCGCAGCCGCCGTCATCGGTGAAATTACGGCTGACAAGGAAGCCGTATTTAGCTATGAAGGACAAGTGGTGGCCCGTATTCCTCATGAACCGCCGGCCGATCTGTACTAGCTTTGCTCATTACTATAACATTTTAGATAATTTCTTTCCGCACAACGGAACAACCGGGAAATTTTCCCGGTTGTTTTATTCTTACTTCTCTTTTTATTGGTTACCTCATTATATATGGCACTTGCCAAAAACCGCTCCTGTCTCCGGAGCAACTTGCTCCGGAGACAGATTGCGACAATATTTTATTTCCCGGGCAATAAATGACAAGATTCGTTTTATGTACCAGGCAGACTATTTTACCGAAAACCTATTTTTTCATAATAAAAACATTGCCCGAAATAGTTTCTATCTCTATGGTGTTATCCGTCTCCTCCGGCGCAAGAGGAAAGTCACTGTTAGTTTTGCCGGAAATAGCACTGAACTCAATTACCTTCCCTCCTCCCTGTAAATTAACAACTTAACGAGAACTTGCTTTAATTATACCATATTTATGGATGATTTTCCTTATTATTCCTAAAATAACTTCTCTTTTCAACGATGGCGGATATTGCCCACAAGCTTGAGCGTAGGCTTTAAAACCTTCTTTTCTATTTTTTTGCAAGCTATTACAATTTTTGCAATAAAAAGACAGGGCTGGCCTGTCTTTAATAATTTAAATAATATTTAGTGTTATTTGCCCGTTTTTTAGCAGCAATTTTAATTGCTTGTGTCCTTCCCCCCATTTAATGTGACCATGGTAATGCGCACTGTCACCGGGGGAGGTTATTTCTTCAACTTCCCAGTTTGCATTACCTTTTAACTGGCTTAAATCCCTTACTTGTGCATCTACAAACAGATCTGCCGGATCAGCTAAAGTTATATTAACGGAGCCGTTTCCTTTAATGAGCCAGTTCTCCTGTACAGCCAAGCTGTCAAGATCTAAATTAAAATGAGAACCGTTTATTTCCACATCAATTCCTGAGGGCACCAGCAGTGTACGGCGGATTTCCCTGACCCCGGGCTTAGTATCTCCCTGCCAGGGGACAGATAAAACCTGCACAAAAAGTATCTCCCCTTCTTGCTGTGTAGTAAGCCGGCACTGTTTCAACAAAACATCGATTTCTTCTTCCCCGGCCACATTAACAGTGGCATAGCCAAAAGCGGTAAGGGCTTGGTTACTGTTCCTTCTCACCGTCAAACTCCCCTGAGGTGCAGAAATGACTACTTTTTTCACACTCTCATCCACTTCCACACTTTGAGAGGGGAGCTCCACCGTCCTGTTGTTACTGGCCACAATCCAGCAAATGCGTTCCATAATACCGGCAGCCGTAAAGGCATAGGCACCTATGCTGCAGACCACCACCAAAAAAACAATCAACATACTGAAGACGTCATACTTTACTTTAGGTTCCGGTTCTTTAGCCGTATAGACGTAAACAAGTATTTCCAGGCCGGTCAGGACAAGGATGAGCGGCCACCATTGCAAGAGCGTCTCCAGAATCATTACCTGGCGAATTTGGCTTAAGAGCATGATCACTCCTAAAACGATTAACATGATGCCAAGAGATATTGTCCCTACTCTCCACCTTCGCATTCTCTTACCTCCCCGTTAGTTTCCCGCTTTGTTGCAGGTTGCCCTGTAAGCAGCCTGACACCACCCGCAATTAAAAGTAAAGCAACAAATATGGTCTGCAAGTAATGTCTGATTGTATACGGGATTATGGACAATATGACCCGCTCGAAAATTAACAGGAGCCCCAGGCCGATTAATACATAGCCCAAAACTTTAGCCCCGATTTTTTGACAGTTGAAAAGTGTAAACAGTGACAAGTCGCTTTCATTGACTGCCTCGCTACCGGAAGCTTTATGCAGGGCATCAAACATACTGTAACACCAGATTACCGGTAGAATAAAGATAAAAAGACTGATTCTGATCCAATCAATAAAAAATAAAGTAAAGAAAAATAAAGTCATGATCTCCAGCCCCAGCTTTTGGTAGCCCAGGTACATATGACCGGCACCGGGTACCACTGACAAGAGGCAGGCGATTATTTTTCTGTTTTGCATAGCCATTTTCTCATGATCTGCGCCGGATGCCGGTGTAGTTTCCGCAGCAGTAGCAGACAGACTGCTCTGATTAACCATATCAGTCAAAGCCAAGCTGTCTACCAAAGCAACAAACCACAGCAGCGGATAACCAAGGAGCAAAATTAGGGGACTTTCACTTCTTGACAAGAAACATAACCCCAGGATCAAAATTATGCCTGCCGCTACAGCCCCCATAAAGATATAGCCCCTGGAAAAACAACCTAAATAAATATGGCCAAGTCCCGGGAAAAATGACAAAAGAAAGACAATGAACTTACTTTTTTTCAAATTAATACCCCCTGTCTTCTTCAGGTTTAATTGTATCCAACACTGAGCCGGCGTTTTTCAAAAGTATCTCGGACCAGCCAAACTGGATTTTCTGTTCCTCTTCTTTGGCAAAAATAGAAACTGTATTCAGCTCTGCCCGCGCCAATTTGGGAAGATCTTGAGTTAATGACTGGAACACCCCGGCTGAAGTGAAAAGAAGAGTCAGGCAGGCCACGGCCACATAATAAAAGAAATTTCTCTTTTGTCTGGCGCTTTCATTTCTTTTGCTTTCAAAAAGACTGACTTTTTGCATGACATTTGCCGTAAACCGGGGACTGATGATGGTGCGGGCATGAAATTCATCCGCCGGAGAAAGTAATGATAAATAGAGATCAACACACCGGTCACATACCAGAAGATGTTTTTCCATTTCGGCACTTTGAGGAGCTTTCACCTGTCCTGCGGCAAAAGCTTTCCACTGCTGACGGGTAAAATGTTTCATTTATTCCTCTCCTCCCACTTTTCCTTTAGCTTTTGCCTGGCTCTGTATAATCTTGTTTCCACCGTTTTCACCGCTATTTTTTCTTCAAGGGCAATCTGCCGGTAGCTTTTACCTAAAAAATAGTATTTTTCTATCACTGCTTGGTACCTGCCGGGCAGTTGACGGCAGAGAGCCCTGATTTGCTTTGCTTCTTCCTGCCGCATGAGTTTCTCTATTACAAAATCTTGCCCTTCCTGTACCGGAAGCTGTTCATTTCCCGGAATAAAAATTTCCTTTTCCTGTATTCTCCGCTGTTTTCTCTTCCAATCAATAGCTTTACGCGTAGCCATACGGCCTAACCAAGTTCTAAAACCTGCAAAACGATATTGGGGTAAAGAGATGTACATCTGCAAAAAAACTTCCTGTGCCACATTCTCGGCGTGAAAGCTGTCCGGAATCAGCTGCAAAATAATTGCCAGCACATATGCTTTATACTTTTCCACTAACTGTTCAAAAGCAGCTTTATCTCCCGCCGCTGCTTGTTTAATTAAAACTTCTTCAGCGTTCATCTCTCCCCCCCTCTCTGCCTCCATATAGATAGACGTAAGTTTTCTTAATATCACTTCAATTTTTGCAAACTTTTTGCAAAAACTTTATTTAAAACAGTTTGCCGGCAAATTTAAACAGTTTAGCCTGCAGATTCTGCAGAAAATAAGCAAAAAAAATAGACAGGCACATCCTGTCTTTATATTTAGTAACCTTCCCAAGGCAACCTGCCGGCAGCCCTAAAAATTTCTTGATGGTGCCGTCTGTCCATTTCCCCACCGTGGATGTAACTTCCCAGAAAATGAAGACAAAAATGACCGGGGAAATTATTATCAACAATTTTGCCGCCGCCATGGGGCATGCCATGCATGGAAGCGGCAATACGCCGCCCGCCTATTTCCACAATAATGCTTCTGCGCTCCCAGCTCCACTGCCCGCCATAGATTTTTTTCATAATGACGGTATCTTCTGCCGTTAAAGGCTGTACATCCGCATGGGCGCTTCCTTCCCTGCGCTGCACAAAAAAGGACAAACCTGTATAAATATCTGTAATTTTGGCGGTAGCGTACTTGGGAAAGAGCAGCTTTACTTCTTCCCAGACTAAAAGCTCTCCGTAGATTTCCTGTGCCTGCTGTTTATAAGAAGCAATCAGATCCAAAAGCATTTCTTTTAAAGCATAACCGGGTTCCACTTCTTTATAATTACTGTCATAAACTTTATTGTAAGTAGGGCTGTAGTACAACAGCAACTTTTGATCTGAAGAAAAAGTAAAAGCATAATAATCATTGGGCGGTACCAGAGCGCCGGGGGTTGAAGCCGGTTGGTAAAACAGCTTCTTACCAGAAGGATAGCTTACGGTATGGGAAAAGTAGGGATACTCGGAGGAAGTTACCTCAATATCCTCCAGTGCTTTGGCTTGTAGATAAATGCGCCCCGGAAAATAAAACTGATGCCAGAAGACAAGAACAAAGAGCAGCAACCCCAGACTAAACAGTCCGGAAACCCTTAAGAGACCGGTTTTCTTTTTGTAAATAAAGACACTGATTTTCATTGCGTATCCCTGATTTAATTTTCATACTTTTAATGGCTATTACTGTCAGCTTGCTTTTATGACGCCGGAATAATTACCTGAAAAAAAATTTATTTCACTACTTAATTTAAGCTGAACCCATTAAGACAACATGCGGCCGGATTCGACAGGAAAAAAATGGTGACAGGGTAAAAAGCATATGCTATACTAAAATCAGTTAATTCTAAATTTTCTAAAAAGG
>JAAYSO010000058.1 GCA_012523945.1 Bacillota bacterium | reverse complement strand
CCCCGGTAGTAGAGGAAAATTTCATCGCCTGCTTCTAATTTATCAATGTGAAGAAAAGGGGCTCCGTGGACTCCCCGGTGGGCGGCAATGCAAACATTCCCATGATCGGGATAGCCGCTTTGGGGATAAAAACCCGGGCCTTTTTTTAATTCTTCTTCTTCAATCCCGTAGTTTACCACCACCTCCAGTTCAATGGCCGGAATAACCAGTATGCCTGTATCGGGGACTAAATTTTCCGGCAGCGGCTGAGGTGATAGCGGCTGGGGTAAAGTGACTTCTTTTTCGTTGCCGGTTTCCTCGTATGCCTCCATTTCCGCCTTTAATTTGCGGGCAGTGTCTGCGGCTTGATGGCGTAGATAGGCGTTGTAAGCAAAAGGGGAAACGTAGATAATGATACCGGTGATGATGAAAATTACACCGGCCCGGGGAAGGACATGGGTGAGAAATTTGTTTTTTAATTCTGAAATCTTCATGGGGATCCTTCCTTTATTTTACTACCTGTCTTTATTTTACGTGTGTTACCAGGCACTGTAAAGTAGCATTGTAATTTTCCTTTTCGCTTTGGTGGTAATATGGTATAATTGTTTCAACCTGGCTTTGAGGTGAGTACACTGAGTCTTTTAAAACCGGATGAAATGGTCGATTCAGTTTATGAAATCGACTTAAAGCGCCTGAAAGAATTAGGAATATGCGGTATTATTACTGATTTAGACAATACCTTGGTTGCCTGGCGGTCTTGCGAAATTACAGATATTTTAGCCCAATGGGTGCAAAATGTGCGTGCCGCCGGTTTGAAGATTGCGGTGGTTTCCAATAATTCTTCTGCCCGGGTGCAGGAGCTGGCAAATAAGCTGGGTGTGGCTTATGTCGCCAAAGCCATTAAACCGCGGCGCAAAGCTTTCCGGAAAATCGCTGATGAGTTTAAACTGACACCGGAAAAAGTGGCTGTGGTGGGTGATCAACTCTTTACTGATATTTTAGGCGGCAACCGCAGCGGCATGTATACTATTTTAGTCACACCCATCAGTAAGCAGGAATTTATCGGGACAAAAATTGTCCGTTGTTTTGAACGCTTTTTTGTCAACAGGACAAAAAAGGCATAAGAAAAAGAGACTTGGGCCACACTACCTTGGGAGGTGGTGGCCGTGGAAAGTCTGCTGCAGCAGTTAAAAACTGCTTACCAGGAAGCGAAAGAGAAAGACGGAAAGAGACAAGTTTTACAAGATATTATTCTTAACCGGAAAACGGGAGAATTCCGTTTCGTGTTTAAAACACGAACAAATTTAACTAAAGAACAATAACTTTGATGTTTGCTGTAAAAATGCAGCAAACTTTTATCTTTCAGAGTAATTTAGAAGGAGGAGCTTATGGAGATTAACGGCCAAACCCGCGTTGCCGGGCTCATTGGTAACCCGGTCATCTATTCCCAGTCGCCGGCCATGCACAATGCTGCTTTTAAACATTTAAACCTGCCTGCAGTTTACCTGGCTTTTCAGGTGGAAGAGGAGCAGGTGCCGGAAGCAGTGCAGGCGGTAAGAGCTTTGCAGATGATTGGTATTAATGTTACTGTACCGCATAAAGAAGCAGTTGTTCCTTACCTGGATCAACTGGACGACACTGCTTTAAAATGCGGGGCGGTTAATACCATTGTTAATCAAGACGGTAAACTGGTCGGCTATAATACTGACGGTCTTGGTTTTTTGGATTCTTTACTGGAAGCAGGTTTTTATCCCCTGGATAAAGATGTGGTGATTTTAGGAGCCGGTGGCTCTGCCCGTGCCGTTGCCGTATCTCTGCTTGACGCCCAGGTGCGGTCTTTAACTTTAATTAACCGCACGGTGGAAAAGGCGGAAAAACTGGCGGACGTACTAGCTGCACCGGATAAAGTGCGGGTCATGCCTTTAATCCAATCTTCCGCTCCGGAGATTGAAGGTGCAGATTTAGTTATCAATACTTTATCTGTTCCCTTTTATTCTCAAGACAAGTGGCTGCTGGATTTATCTGCTGCCCGCGGTGCTTTATTTTATGATTTGCGTTATGGCAAGATGCCTTCGGCTTTTTTGGATTATGCGCAAACTTTAGGCAGCCCGCAGCTTGACGGATTGGGGATGCTGCTGCATCAGGGAGCCAGGGCCTTTACATTATTTACAGGAAAAAAAGCACCGCTGGAAGTTATGCGGCAAGCACTTTTGCCGTCGCCGTAACTAGAGAAAAATAAAGGGCTGTAGCAAAGCAGGTTGCCACAGCCCTAATTTTATTTTACCACCAGGACGCTTGTTTGTACTTCCTGTAAAACAGCATTACTAACGCTGCCCAGGAGTGCCTTTTTCAGGCCGCCCAGGCCACGACTGCCCATGACAATTAAATCATACTCTTCTTTTTTGGCATGTTTAATGATTGTTCCGGCCGGGTGTCCCTCTTTGAGGATGGTTTTGACGGCAATCCCGGCGTCTGTAAATACTTTGGCTGTTTCCTCTAAAATTCTTTCTCCTTCTTTTTTTCTGATTTGCTGCATGATCTCATAATGTTCCACCTGGGAAATAGTATGATGTATATCATGGAAATGTAAATCCACATTAAAAACATGAATAACGTCCACTTGTGCGGCACCGCAGCCCTTGGCAATGCGGATGGCTTCTTTGGCGGCTTTTAAACTTTGGGCTGAACTGTCGGTACAGACCAATATTTTCATTGTCAAACCTCCTTATTTATGCTAAACGAAATTGATGCAATTTTTCACCAGGCTGAATCTTTTGATAGTCATATCTTATCAGGATTTTTGCCAAACGGTCAAGATGGGTGGAAAAAATAAAAGCCGTTTTTACAAAGTGTATTTTTTTATTAACAATTATCTTCTTTGCCCGGTGCAATAGTTTTAAACCGGCATATTTATGGCAATTTGCGGCAAAAAGGAAGGAGCAAACTGTTCTAAAATAAGGAAAAATATGATAGAATTATGGTAATTGGACAAAGTCGCAAAGCCAATGGTCTACAATTTAGTATCAGTAACTGTTTTTATACCTAGATTTACAAGGTCTTTTCAGGTAACCATAAGGCCAAACGACTAGGGAGATTGGTGTAGACACAGAGGAGGCGACAGCTAGTTGGAGAGTTCTGCTAAAAAGGGTGAACAATTACATAACACAAGGATGTTGTATGCAGACTGGCGCATTAGTGCAGCTACCCATTCTATGATTTACCACTGTAAAGACGGAATTGCCTGGTTTGATACCAAGGGGCGTATATTTCATCATAATCCCCAGTTTATGCAAATGTTTGGACAAAACAGAACTACCCTGCGGGGAAGAAATTTGGCAGAGATTCCGGTGCTGTATGATGCTTTACAAAAAGATTTTAACGATGTCTTCTCAGGCGAATATTTTACCCAGGAAATAGAAATACCGGTTGGAAAAACAACCTACTATTTTGCTGTGGAACTGGGGCCTTTATGGACCAATAGGAAAATTTTTGGCGGCTATTTGCGTTTGCGCGATATAACTGAAATCCGGCACCAGGAAGAGCTACTCAGAGAGCGGGAACTATTGTTGCGGCAACTGGTCACTAAAGCCGGTCTTGGCATTGTCATTATCGGACAAGACCACCGGGTGATTGAGGCAAACGAACGTTTTGCGGAAATGCTGGGGTATACGCATGAGGAAGTACTTAATCTCTATACATGGGATTGGGAAGTTATCACCTCTGAAGAAGAAGTGCGAAAACAGTTTAGCGATTTATCCAGGGTGGACACCATTTTTGAAACGAAACACCGCCGTAAAGACGGAACAATCTTCGATGTGGAAGTCAGCGCCAAAGGGACCAGTTTTAAAGGCAAAAATGAAAAATATAATGCGGTTATATGCATCTGTCGTGACATTAGTAAGCGCAAGGCATACGAAAGTGAAATTAAATATTTAAGTTTTCACGATGAGCTGACAGGTTTATATAATCGGAGATTTTTAGAAGTGGAAATGAAGCGGCTGGATGTGGAAAGAAATCTCCCGCTTTCCATGATTGTGGGCGATGTAAACGGCTTAAAACTTATAAATGATGCTTTTGGCCACTTCAAAGGTGATGAACTGATTAAAGCTACTGCGGATGCCTTGAAAAAAGCTTGCCGGGCCGATGACCTGATTGCCCGCTGGGGTGGCGATGAATTTGTTATCATCCTGCCACAAACGGACCTGGCCACGGCCAAGGAGATCATAGAACGGATCAAGAGACATGTTGACGAAATAGATCTGGGTTTAATCAAATTGTCTATTTCTTTAGGAGCGGCTACAAAAGAAAAGATGTCAGAAAATATCCACGAAATTTTAGCCGATGCTGAAACAAATATGTATCGCCGGAAGCTGCAGGAGAGCCAAAATGTAATCCGGCAGGCTATTGCTTTGATCCATGACACCTTTTTGGAAAAAAACCCGGAAGCGGCCCAACATGCCAAAACAGTGGGAAAATTGTGTCAAAAAATTGCTTTAGCCATGGGCTTTTCGGAGACAACCGCCAATGAAATGGAAGCTTTAGGGCTATTACATGATATCGGCAAAATCAATGTACCATTGGCAATATTGAAAAAGCCGGGTGTGTTAACAGAGACGGAATGGAGTGAAGTTTCTCGTCACGCGGAAATCGGCTACCGGATTTTAAGTGCAGCCAATGAAACGGCAGATCTGGCCCGTTATGTCCTCTACCATCATGAACGTTTTGACGGTTATGGCTATCCGGCGGGGAAAAAAGGTGCTGAAATACCTTTGCAGTCCCGAATCCTGGCGGTGGCCGATGCTTATGATGCCATGACAAATGATCGTCCGTACCGGAAAGCTTTAACCCGGCTGGAAGCCGCCGGAGAATTGAAAAAACATGCGGAAACACAATTTGATCCCAAAGTGGTCAGTGTCTTTGTGGAAAAAGTGCTGCCTACTTTAAATTAAAGCACAGTACTATATCAGGCACCGGAAAGGAGTGTCCAGTTTGGCAGAAAAAAAATATGCCGATTTGGTAAAAAGTTTAACTTTTCGGGGGAGTTTTGCACCATCCAGAGCCAATGCCACGCAATTAACTTTTATGACAGGTGAACAACTGGCGGGGTTTGACATTAATTTTATTCTTGGGGTCTATGAAAATCCCGGCGATTGGACGCCTGAACGCGGCTCGCATACTCATCCCTTTGCTGAATACCTGCTCTTTTTTGGGTATGATGAAGAAGATTTGAATTATTTTGGTGCAGAACTGGAGTTATTTATGGGGGAGGAATGGGAATCGCATAAAATTAAAACTCCCACAGTTGCCCTGGCACCGGAGAATTTTCCCCACTGTCCCTTAATTACCGAAAAAGTGTATCGTCCTTTTGGGCACCTTCACCTGGCCATGTCGGCCAATTATGCCGGCGGGCCGGGACCGGAAGAACCGGAACAAAAACTTACAGACGGGACAAAATATAATTACTTGTTTAAGGACTTAAAAGCGGAAAAGGGACCCGGCGGTGCCGACGCCGCAGAGTATTTAACTTTTTCCGGTGCCGACAGAAAGGACTTTCAGATTAATTTCTCCATGGGACGGTATAACCAACCGGGTAAATGGCAGCAAGAAAAGCATATTCACCCGTATGATGAAATTTTGCTCTTTTTTGGTACTCACACAGATGATTTAAGTTATTTGGGCGCAGAAATCACAATTGAACTGGGCCCTGAAGGGGAAAAACATACTTTTGACGTGCCTACCGTGGTCTGTGTTCCTAAAGGCTTGCCGCATTTTCCGGTAACTTGCCACCAGGTGGAAAAGCCTTATCGTATGGCCCGTATCGGTTTGGCACCGCATTATCAAAGCGAGCCGGTTGAATAAATTGTGCTTGAACTGCGGTTATGGTTGTGGTAAGATTAGATAAACCGTTGAAGAGGAGTAAAACTACGAAGCGGTCTTTCAGCGAACCGGGGATGGTGCAAGCCCGGTAGATGCAGCCGTAGACAAATGGGCCTCTGAGGGCGGGGGTGAAAAGCAGGAATTTCCTGGTTAGTAGCCTGCGACGCTTTACCTGCGTTAAAGGGTAGGGGTGTGATGGCACTCTGTTTGAGTGGATGCTTTGGCATTAATCAAGGTGGTACCGCAGGTTAACGCCTGTCCTTGCAAAAGGACAGGCGTTTTTTGGTGGGAAAAAGGGTAAAAATTTTCATCCAGGGAGGAATTGGTATGCAAAAGTCAAAACTTACTTTACTGCTGCTGGTAACATTATTGCTGGTAACGGCAGCAGTGCTTAACGGTTGTACCGGCAATAAAACTAAAATCGGAATTATACAGATTGCAGAACACCCGTCCTTAAACACCATCCGGGAAGCTACTGTGGCGGAGCTGGAAGCGAACGGGTTTAAACATGATGACAATGTCATCATTGATTACCAGAACGCCCAGGGAGATCCGTCTAATTTAAAGACGATTGCGCAAAAATTTGTTAACGGTAAGTATGACCTAATTATTGCCATCGCCACCCCCTCTGCTCAAGCAGTGGTCAGTGAAACAAAAGAAATACCCATAATTTTTTCCGCTTGTACCGATCCGATAGGATCAGGCATTGTGAACAGTTTAGACGCTCCCGGCGGCAATGTTACCGGTACTTCCGATGCCGTTTCCGCGCAAAAAATTATGGAGCTGGCTTTGCAGCTGACGCCGGAAATTAAAACTGTAGGTGCTTTGTATAATGCCGGGGAAACCAATTCTGTTGCCGTCATCAATGCTTTAAAAGCTTTTGCTGCTGCCAACGGGATGGAAGTGGTGGAAGCCACAGTGACAGCTACTTCAGAAGTGCAGCAGGCTGCTGCCTCATTGGTGGGAAGAGTGGATGCTGTTTTCTCCCCCATTGATAATACTGTTGCTTCCGCCATGCCGGTGGTGACGCAAATTGCGGTGGAAGCAAAGCTGCCTGTTTACGTAGGAGCAGATTCCATGGTGGCCGACGGGGGTCTGGCCACATACGGCATTAATTACACCACTTTGG
>JAAYSO010000057.1 GCA_012523945.1 Bacillota bacterium | reverse complement strand
CCAATAAGTCCTTTACCAGCCGTACCATCCGTTCAATTTCATTTTCCATGGTGGAAAGAAATGATTTGCAAACATCCGGCTGCGCCATGGCACCGGCCAAAAGAGTCTCTGTATAACTTTTTAAGGTGGTTAAAGGAGTCCGTAATTCATGCGAGACGTTGGCCACAAATTCTCTTTGTATACGGGCAAGCTCTCTTTCTTTCGTCACATCATGCAGAACAATCAAGACTCCGGAAAGATCTGCAGTCTCAGCAGTATCCTGTGTTTGAAAGGGAACATAGTAAGCCAAAATAATTTGGTGTTTGGAAGTAATTTCAATTTCTCGCCTTTCCTGCCTGCCCGTTAACATAATTTCATTAAGATCCACTGCCTGCAGCAGTGGATTTAATACTTCCGGCGTCGGCTCCTGCCCCGGGGCAAGATGCAGCAATTTCCGCGCTGCCGGGTTGAAATGCAAAATTTGACCGTCACTTCCCAAAGCCACAATACCATCCGCCATATTTTGCAAAATTGCTTCTACTTTACTTTTTTCCGAGGAAATCTCCCGCAGGGTGCTATCCAGTTGCTGCGACAAATAATTAAACATATCCCCCAAATTGCCAATTTCATCTTGCGAGCGGATGGCAATCCGCTGGCGAAAGTCGCCATGGGCAATTTGCCTGGCCTTTGCAGTTACTTCCTGAATGGGGACGGTAATGGTTCTGGCCAGCAGCAAGCTTAAAAGTACTGTTACCCCAATAACCAGAATAGCTCCGGTAAGGAAAATAAATTTTAATTCCAGGATGATCTGGTAAAGCGGTTCCAAAGAACCAATCAGATAGACAACACCTAAATTTTTTCCCCCGCTCTGTACAGGCAGCGCTAAATATTTCATGCGCTCATTTGTTTCCGGATCCAAACGGACGGCTTCACTGCGACGGCCTGTCAGGGCCCGTGTTATTTCCTGCTGGATAATACGCTGGCCACGCAGCTGGTACTCTTGCGTGGAGGAAGAGATAACGCGCCCAAAAGCATCCAAGACAATAATGTCCATATTATCAGCATAACGGGAATACTCAAAAACCAAATTATCTATTACTTCAGGTTCTTCCGCATTAGTAAGATAACGTTCCAAAAAATTAACTAAAAGCAGCCCTTGCGACTCCATATTTTCGGCAAACGTATCTAAATAATAATCTTCCAGCGCCTGGGAAAGAAAAACAACAAAAAACTGCATGGCAAACAGAATAATGAGTGTATAAATAATAACCAGTTTCCATTGTACACTTTTAAACATTTCTACCCTTTCCCATCAAGTAACCTGCTCCCCGCTTCGTTAAAATATAACGGGGCTCACTGGGATTTGGCTCAATCTTTTCACGTAAGCGACGAATGGCCACATCAACAGTTCGTTCGTCTCCGTAAAAATCATAACCCCATACTTCTGCCAACAATTTCTCCCTGCTGATGACATAACCGGCATGACGCATTAAATATGTCAGCAGCAAGTACTCCCGGTATGTCAAATCAATTGTCTTCTTATTAACCGTTACTTCCATCCGGCCCGTATCCACTACTAAATCCTGGCAAGTGAGAATTTCACCCATTTCTTCCACCCTGGGCTGCACGGCCCTGCGCAAAAGGGCTTTTACCCGCGCCACCACTTCCCGGGCAGAAAAAGGTTTTGTGACATAATCATCGGCACCCAGTTCCAATCCCAGGACCTTATCTAATTCTGTATCTTTGGCAGTCAACATAATAATTGGCACATTACTAATCTGCCTGATCTCGCGGCAGACGGCAAAACCGTCTTTTTTCGGTAGCATAATATCGAGCAGTATTAAATCCGGTTTACAGCTTTTTGTCAGTCGCAAAGCTTCCTCACCGTCATAAGCCACAACCACCGTATAACCTTCCCGCTCCAAATTATACCGCAGAATCTCAGCAATCGGTTTCTCATCATCTACAACTAAAAGCGTTCCCCGTGCCAAAGTATACACCTCGTTAAAATTTGCTGTGTATTACTTCGTTTTTCTTTGCCTGTTTCCTGCTAAACCAGTACCTTTGAATTATGTTAATAAGTTCTTCCCGTTTTCCATCAAAGGCAGGAGCCGACTCTACTATATAGCAAAAACGTGCCCGTACAGGCACGCTTCTAGACATCTATGACCAGTGGGTGAGGATTTTCTTCCTGCCACTGCCGCCACAGACGGAAAAATTCATTTTGCTCCAGGGCATAAACTTGCTCCAGTGCCCGGTCAAAATTTTTGCCGCAGGCAAGCTGCTCCAGCAGGGCTCTTATACCTTCTGTTCCCTTAAGTTCCCACAAATAATTAACCATACAGAAAGCTTGCCGGTAAGCTGCCGCCTCGTATTCCGCCCGGTCGAAATTATTTTCCAGCTCCGTCAGAGGAAAAACAACAGCCTTCGAACTTTCCCCTGCTACCCCTGCAGGATCCTGCAGGTGATAAGTAAGCACCTGGGCCATTCCCTCGCTGAACCAGCGCGGGTAAAAAGCATTAGCTATATTATCTAAGACAAAATGTGTATATTCATGCAACAAAGGGTTTTCCGCAGCAAAAACGGAAATCCGCCGCTCCTGGGGCACCCAGTTCCAGGCTTCAGGGGAAAGCAGTAAAATGGTATCTGCCTGGTAAACTCCTAAAGCACGTGTACTGTCACTCCAACCGAAAACATTTTGTATTGTTGCCTGGTCCGGTACTAAAACGAGCCACGGTTTTTGCTCGTGCGTAAAGGCAAAAATCTCATTCACTTTCCTGGCGTCTGCATCAGCCTCCTGTGCCCACCACCGCACCCAAGCCGCCTCCTGTGCCGGATAACGCAGGAGAAAATAGTCAGTCTCCAGCGCTTCCCACTGCCGGAAATTACTACGCAACCGAGCGGCAGTCCACCGGCGCATGCTGCCCTGCCCACCGGAAAGTAATAAAGTTATGACCCCGGCTGCCAAGATAATAAGCACAACCAAAGGAAATTTCTTTTTTTTCACTGCTCTTCCGGGTAACATCTTACCCCCTCCCCTGCATTTCATTGTAGCAAACACTATGGTGCCTTTTCACTGGGAATAGCAGGCAACCGGGGAAAAGATCTCTGAGGCGAAAGTAGTTTTATGGCAAAAAAAAGACGTGGCAATCTCCACGTAAAAGAATTTATATATAAAAGAGGGGGTCAAACCTGATTTCATTATAAAGTATCAATATTACATTAATATTACAGCCTCTTTATTTTTTGGTGACAAGATGACGACTTGCTTTTGCACTAAAAAGGGAAAAAACTGCCGGCCGCAATTTTTAACGACCGGCAGTTTATCCTGCTAGAGATAATTTAACGGGTTCACATGAGAACCGTTTTTTACTACTTCAAAATGCAAGTGCGGGCCTGTGGAATTACCGGTACTACCGGAAAGGGCAATTTTCTGGCCCTTTTGCACTTTTTGTCCCACAGAAACTAAAGCTTTTGAGTTATGTGCATACTTGGTCACATAACCGTTGCCATGATCTATAGTCACGAGGATTCCGTACGCGCCGTACCAACCGGCTTGCACCACTGTCCCACTGTCGGCCGCCAAAATTGCCGAGCCGGTGGGGGTACCGATATCAACCCCGCGGTGGAACCTGCCGTTGCGGTTGCCGTAACGTGAGGTAACTCTGCCCCTGCCTGCCACCGGCCATAAAAACTGCCCCGTTCCGGAACCTGCCGGCACAGGTTTTGTTCCCCGGGCTACAATTTGTGTCCGCGGCTCTTCCAGTACTTTTTCCGCCAGAACCTGTCTTTCTACTTCGCGGCCATTATTCTTGGTAATCTTATAGGTGACTTCTTTAACGCCATACTCCCCGGCCTGCAGTACTTTCGTCTGGCCTTTATACAGGGATCCGTCATTTTTGTATTCCGTTTCATATTTGATTTTTTCTGTTACCACCTTTTCTTCGGTAACGGAAACATCAACTAACGGCTCGGCCACCAATAAGTTAATTTCATCACCCGGCATTAAACGATCGGGATCAGCCAGATGGGGATTAGCATCTCTGATTTCATCCACTGTTAAGTTGTAGTTGCGGGCAATAGTCCAAAGGGAATCTCCACGGCTGACAAGATATACTTCCCGTTTATCAGTACCGGTTTTGAGAATTTCCGCTGCTTTATCCGCCGAATAAATTTTACTGGGATTATCAACTAAAGTTAATCTGGCTTCTACATTATCTTTTAAAACTACTGCCTGCACTGTAGCATCCTCGTCAGTAACGTATGCCTTTTTTAAACTTTCGATCACAGTTTCATAATCTTCCAAAGTTGCTACAGTTAAGGTTGGACGATCATTGACCATAATGGTGTAAGCATAACGTGCAAACTCCAAGCGTTCGGCCAGAACTGCCTTCACAGCTTCCTCATCTGTTTCCGCCTCTGGTTTTTCCGTTGCTACTACCTCCACCACTTGTTTAGGTGCAACTTCGTCAGCCTTTAATTTTCGCGCCGCTTCTGTTTGTAGATTTTCCAAACAGGCAAAAACTGCTTCCTCGTTTTCCACATAGCCGATTTCTTCCCCGTCTACATAAACGGCATATACAGGTGGTGCTTCTAGTTGACCGGCATCGACACCGGCGGCAATGATTATCCCGCAAGTCAGTGCTGCTGCTATTGTCATAAAACTTGCTCGTTTATGTGCCTGCGCCAAACGTTTACTATTGCAAAAATATTCTGAAGCTTTGCTTCTAACTTGTTTTAAACCTTTTTTAAGGCGATAACTATAATTTTCAGTCCCTGTACAAACCTCATGCCATTTCTTTTTGCTATATTCCTTCCAGTGTACGGCCAAGTCTTTTGCTTGTTTCCGTATTGACTGAATAAATTTCTCTACTTGTTCACTATCCATAATACACCTCGCAAAAGATATTTTAAATCTTTCTTGAATGGCGCCCTTTCTTATTCGTCATATTTATGCGAAAATCCTGCAAAAAGTTAATAGTTTTTTAATATTTATTAAAATTTTTTAACAAAAACAAAAAAGAGGCCTGTAGGCCTCGGTTATTTCTTGGTGACCCCTGCGGGACTCGAACCCGCGTTACCGCCGTGAAAGGGCGGTGTCTTAACCGCTTGACCAAGGGGCCGAAAATGGTGAGCCATCCGCGACTCGAACGCGGGACTCCCTGATTAAAAGTCAGGTGCTCTACCGACTGAGCTAATGGCTCAAAACGTCTTACGGATCAATATGATACTATAATCTACGCTGCCTGTCAATAGTAAATTATGGCATAACGGTTTCTCACGCTGACCGGCACAGAGAAGCCGCCTTAAGGTACGGCTTGCTGATAATCATGACTGATACTGACAAACTTATTCAGATTTTCCTTAAAGTATAGGTGTACACTGCCCACCGGGCCGTTACGCTGCTTGGCAATAATAATTTCCGTATCATGCCTGTTTTCAATCTCTTGGTTATAATAACCTTCACGATAGATAAAAGCCACCAAATCAGCGTTGGCTTCAATTCCTCCCGATTCCAGTAAGTCGCTAAGAATAGGACGCTTCTTCTCCCGCTGTTCCACGGCTCTGGAAAGCTGTGATAATGCCACTACCGGCACGTCCAATTCCTTAGCTAAAGCTTTTAAAGAACGGGAAATGGAGGATATTTCCTGCTGGCGGTTTTCCGCGCGCCCGTTACCCCGCATTAATTGCAGGTAGTCAACAAAAATAGCCGCAAGACCGTGTTCAGCCTTGAGCCGGCGCGCCTTGGCTCGCATTTCCAGCACAGAAATAGCAGCCGTATCATCAATAAAAATGGGTGCTTCCGCCAACGGACCGGCCGCCTTGGTCAATTTGGGATAATCCTCTTCCGTTAAAAATCCCCGGCGCAGGCGCTGGGCGTCAATACCGGCCTGGGCACAAAGCATGCGTTGCACCAATTGTTCTTTAGACATTTCCAGGGAAAAGATTGCTACAGGCAGCCCTTCGTTGACGGCAATATGTTGCGCAATATTTAAAGCCAGAGTTGTTTTTCCCATACTTGGCCTGGCAGCAATAATAATCAGATCGGCATTTTGCAGCCCGCAGGTTAAATTATCTAAATCGGGAAAACCGGTGGGTACGCCTGTGACACCGCCTTTGTTTTCCCAAAGTTGATCAATGCGCTCAAAAGCACTTTTGAGAATTTCTTTCATACTGCTGAAGCCTTGCGGTGTAGAGCGTTGCGCAATCTCAAAAATAGCTTTTTCCGCGTCATCTAAAATTTCTTCCACATCATCTTTAGCTTCAAAACAGCGGGATACTATCTGGGTAGCCGTATTAATCATGGAACGTAAAACGGCTTTCTCCTGCACAATCCGCGCATAATAAGACACATTGGCTGCCGTGGGTACAATATTAGCCAGTGTAGTCAAATAACTAATGCCGCCCACGGTCTCCAACAAATTTTGCTGTTCCAGTTCTTCCGATAAGGTAATTAAATCAACCGGCTCGCCGCGCTCCGAAAGGGCCAGCATAGCCTCAAAAATTTTTTGGTGGCCCTCCCGGTAAAAATCGGTGGGGCGAACCAATTCAGAGGCAATAACGATTGCCTCCCGGTCAATGAGCATTGAACCCAGGACAGATTGTTCAGCCTCAAGATTTTGTGGAGGAACACGTTCCATTGCTGCACTCATCGTTACCACCAAACTCCTTACTCAATACTTGCCTCCTTGATTTTCTCCCCAAACAACCAAGGCAAAGCTTCCCCCACAGTTTTTACGGGAATCACACGCATCCCCGGCAGTTCAGGGATATCCGCTTTATTTTCATACGGGACAAGCACAGTCTGGATACCGGCCAGGCGCGCTCCGAAAAGCTTTTCCGCAATGCCGCCTACAGGTCGGACCTGCCCCTGCAAAGACACTTCACCCGTCACTGCCACCTGTTGGGAAACAGGTAATTCTTTAATGGCACTTAAAAGCACAATAACCATGGCCAGCCCGGCGGAGGGCCCGTCAATACGACCGCCACCAATGACATTGATGTGCAAATCATAATTATGCAGTTTTTCGCCTGTAAGGCGGCGGATAACTGCAGCCGCATTAAAGACAGAATCTTTGGCCATGCTGCCGGCCGTTTCATTAAAACGAATGGTACCCTTTCCAGGATCAGAGGCGGTAAAGGCAACTGCCTCTATTTCCAGCACACTGCCTAAAAACCCGCTGACACCCAAACCGTATACCTTGCCCACTGCTTCACCTGCCGCCTTTTTCTTTGGCGTATTGGCGACGTAACGTCCGGCGCGCAAGGTTTCCTGGACTAATTCTTTGGAAATGATAACCGGGTTATCTTCCTGCCGGCGGCGGTATAAAGCCAGGCCGTAAGCATCGGCCAGCAAATTAACTGCCTGCCGTCCTTCCGTGGTGTAATCGGCAATGAGGGCGGCTGCTCCTTCCGCCAACTCCACCTTCAGTTTTACTGCCGCTTCTTGCACAATGGTTTCCACCTGTCGCGGTGTCAGCGGTTCAAAAAATACTGCGGTGCAACGTGAACGCAGTGCCGGATTAATGGCATGGGGCGGCCGCGTTGTAGCCCCGATTAAAACAAAATCAGCCGGCGCTCCCTTCGTAAATAATTCATGAATATACTTAGGAACTTGCGGATCTGTAGGATCATAGTATGCCGACTCAAAATCAACTTTTTTATCTTCCAGCACTTTCAGCAATTTGCTTTGCAGTTGTATATCCATTTCGCCGATTTCATCAATGAAAAGAATCCCGCCGTGCGCTTCTGTTACTAAGCCAGGTTTAGGCTCCGGCACCCCGCCGTCTATTAAATCACGCCGGGCACCTTGATAAATAGGATCATGCACTGAACCTAAAAGCGGGTTTGCTATTTCCCGGGGATCCCAGCGCAGCGTGGTTCCGTCTACTTCAATAAAAGGAGCGTCTGCGGCAAAGGGGCTTTCCTTGATTTTTTTAGCTGCTTCCAAAGCCAAACGTGCCGCCGTAGTTTTTCCCACCCCGGGCGGGCCGTAGATAATGATATGCTGGGGATAAGGGGAAGCCAGTTTGGCCAAAAGTGCCGTAATGGCTTTTTCCTGACCCACAATCTCTTCCAGTTTTTGCGGGCGCAGCAGCTCCAAAGCAAAACGGTTTAACTTTTTCTTTCTTAATTTTTCCAGCTGGGCATATTTTTTGAGCGTCTGGGGGTTTTCCGGACCTTTTTCTTCTTTTAGCAGCTGCTTTTTTATTTCCAGCAGGTATTCATCATGTTTTTCCTGCATTTTTGCCGCTACTTTCTGCTCAATGGTTTCTTCCACCGTCTGCAGTGCGATCTGCTCTGCCAGATCATCATATAATTCCTGCAAGATTTCCGGGATCTCTTCCAGGGCAGGAACTTCTTTTAAAGCCGGGTTATTATAGATAACTATCTGCAGCCCCAGTACCCGTTCCTGCAGATCCTGCGAACGTAAAAGATTTAAAGCCTCTAATTTACCGGCCTTTAAAACCAGCTTCTCTGCACCTAACATCCCTGCCAACAAGCTATACAGGGCATTGATTTCCCGTTCCAGCTGTTTTGTTTCAGAAAATAATTCTGTTTTTGTCGCTATTCTGGATGTTAATGTTTGTTTCATTTTTTACTCCTTCTCTTGGGGAGTTACCACCAATTCAACGGTCACATCTACTTCCGGATGCAGTTTTATCCGTACCGGATAGGTTCCTGTGCCTTTAATATTGTCGGGCAGTTCAATTTTTCTTTTATTGATTTCAAAACCTTGTTTTTGTAAAATTTCCGCCAAATCTCCGCTGGTGACGGAGCCGAAAAGCCGCCCGCCTTCGCCCACCCGCATGGCTATTTCAAACTTTCTGCCGGCAAGCTGTGCCGCCTGTTTTTTTGCTGCTGCTAAAATTTTCGCTTCTTTATCTTCTTGCTGTTTTTGTAATTCTTCCTGTTCTTTCAGCCTGCTGGCTGTTGCTTCCACTGCCAGCTTCCGGGGCATCAAATAATTACGGGCATAACCGTCAGCCACTTCTTTTATTTCACCTTTTTTTCCCAGTGACTTTACATCCTGCAGTAAAATTACCTTCATTGTCTTACCTCCAAAAATTTCCTGCTAGAAACAGATCTAACATACTCAATTCTGCAAAACCTCATCTATCTCCTGCCCTCAACAACTCTTCCGCCCTTGCTAATTTTTGCACTTAAATAGAGAAGCGCCCAAATTACGGGCGCTTGCTTTGACAAATTCTTTACTCGGCTGTATACGGCAGCAGTGCAATATTGCGGGCACGCTTAATGGCCGTAGTCAGCTGACGCTGATGCTTGGCACAATTACCGCTAATACGACGGGGTAAGATTTTACCTCTTTCGGTAATATATCTGGCCAATTTATTGGTTGCTTTATAGTCAATATGTTCAATTTTATCAACACAGAAGCTGCAGACTTTACGTCTGCCCTTACGGCCGCGATCTCTACGCATATCTTAACCTCCTTTACAGGATGCCTGTTCAAGCGAGACGCTTACCTTACACTAAAAAGGCACATCATCATCGCCAATTAAAGTATCATCAAAAACAGGTGGTTCTTCTTCAGAACGCTTGCCACGCCTGTCAAGGAACTGGACGCTATCGGCAACAACTTCGGCAACTGTTCGACGCTGACCCTCCAGCTCATAGCTGCGAATTTGCAAACGACCTTCCACTGCCACCAAACTTCCCTTAACTAAATACTTGGCACAGTTTTCCGCCTGGTTCCGCCAAACAACAATAGGAATGAAATCGGCTTCCTGCTGCTGCTGATAACGTCGATTAACAGCCAGTGTAAAAGTTGTTACCGCCACACCGTTGGCGGGCGTGTAGCGAAGTTCGGGATCACGTGTTAAGCGCCCAATTAGTATAATGCGGTTAAGCATTCCGTTTCTCCACCCCTTATTCTTCCTCTCTGACAATGAGGTAACGGATCACATCATCAGTAATCTTAAAATTCCGTTCTAATTCAGCCGTTACGTGCGGCTCACTTTTGTAGTTAATGAGCACATAATAACCTTCACGGAATTTTTTCTTTACCTCATAGGCCAGCTTACGTCTTCCCATGCGTTCAACATTGGTTACTTCGCCGCCTTCAGCTTCAATCAACCCCTGAAATCTCTCCACCAGGGCTGTATACGCATCTTCTTCCAAATCCGGTTTTAAAATGAACATGGTTTCGTATTTAATCATGGCCTATTCACCTCCTCCCTCTGGACTTTGGCCCCCGCGCTTGCAGGAGCAGGGAAGTACAAACTATATAGTACCACAACCGGTAACCCATGGCAAGCACAGATTAGCAATGCACAGGTAAATTTTCAACTTTTTAAGACGCAAAAACAGCAGGAAAAGCGTGCTTAAACTTTAGGAGCACGCTTTCTTACAAAACAAATTATGGTAAGCGCTGGCGGACACTTTTTTCAAATTTTGCCCGCGGAAGCATCACACTGCGCCCACAGGTTGTACATTTAATGCGAAAATCCATCCCTACACGAATAATAGTCCACACATCACCGCCGCAGGGATGTGTTTTTTTCATGCGGACTTTTTCCCCTACGGTGAAATCAGCCATCAGCGCCCCTCCACTTTTGGTTTAGTTCAACTATTAACAAACTTATCTAAAAACTGGACAATCTCCTGAAAAACTTCATCAATCTCCTGGGCTCCGTCTACGGAATGAAGAATTCCTTGTTGCTGGTAATATGCAATTAAAGGTTCCGTCTGCCGGTGGTAAACCTCGAGCCGCTGCTTTACCGTTTCAATGGTGTCATCATCTCGTTGATATAATTCTCCCCCGCATTTGTCGCAGACACTTCTGACGGTGGAAGGATTAAATTTGATATGGTACGTGGCTCCACAACCGCGGCAGACACGACGCCCGGTAAGACGCTCAAGCAGTTCCTCCTGAGCCACATCAATATTAATGACTCCTGTCAGGGGGGTATTTAACTCCTGCAGGGAAGCGTCTAAAGCTTCAGCCTGTGCCTTGGTGCGCGGGAAACCATCCAATAAGTAACCCCCGGCAGTATCCGGTTCTGTCAAACGGGCTTTGACGATACTGACTACTAAATCATCAGGAACCAGTTCTCCGCGATCCATGTACTCTTTAGCCTGCTTACCCAACTCCGTACCGGCTTTAATCGCCGCCCGGAAAATATCGCCTGTTGATATATGAGGAAGATTATATTTTTTCACTAGCCTTTCTGCTTGTGTTCCCTTCCCGGCACCGGGAGGGCCAAGTAAAATTATACGCATTCTAAACCACCTTTTCTCTATTTCAATAACCTTTCTTGTATTTTGCAATATATTCTTCCCTGCAGAGAGAAAATCCTGCAGCCGCCTTTGAAATCTTTTGTTTAAAAATATTGTAGTAGATACTGACTGGCTCTGAAAAGAAAAGAATGAGTTAAATCATTCTGCCAAAATCCTGTGGCAGTAAATAAAGAGAAACCATCCAGGGCCAGGCACAAAAATACAGAAAGCACAAAACCATAAAGGGCACCGCAAAGTAACCCTAAATAATGCAGATCATTTACCTTCTTTTGCCCGTCCTTTTTTAAAACATATAAATGTAAACAGTACCTCATCATAACCGCCAGCAACAAAAAGACAGCCACCAGGACCAAAAAACGTAATAAAATTGCCGCCGTTACCTGCAGTGCTGCGCTGCTGTTAGTTACCGGCAGTACATACTCAGGTGGCAAAAGTTGCAACAGGAACTTACCTGCCAGGGGCGGTAGGTTAATAGCGGAAAAGGATTGTGCCGCTGTTTCTATACTTTGCCCTTGCGCCAGCCAACCGACTAAAATCGACTCAATAAACCACTGATCGTTTATAAATAGGGCAACCGGTCGGGAAAGCGCATAGGCAAGAGGCACTGCCCACACCAGCAGCAATAATTGCAACACAACTTGCCCCGCACCTTTAAGATAGCCTTTGGCGGCACCCCATAAAATAAACAATAAACCGGCTAAATCCACCCATGACATTAAAGTTCCCCCCGCCAGATCCCGGTTATTCCCCGGGAAATAAATAAAAACTATTTCCTGCTATCCTTCCCGTATAAAACCGCCTTTAATTCCATATACTATCATATACTATGTTTAACGGGGGCCTGCTATGTCTAGGAACCTGCCGGAAAGAAAGAATCCAGCTTATCGCATTGACGCTTCTGATATTTTTGCCGTGATCAAAACCAAACAGGCGCTGGAGACTTTACTGAAATTGCAATACCGGCCGCAAAAACAGCAGTTAATAATATTATGCATCGGCACAGACCGTTCCACCGGCGATGCCCTGGGGCCCTTGGTAGGCACAAGGCTGAAAGGGCTCCGGCCTGTAAACACTGATATTTTCGGCACTTTAGAAGAACCGGTCCATGCCGTTAATCTCAGTGAAACTATTGAAAAAATCACTGAGACTTATTCTTCTCCTTTTATTATCGCGGTGGATGCTTGTTTAGGCCGACAGGAAAGTGTCGGTTGTATAGATATCGGTCTTGGTCCCACCCGTCCCGGAGCCGGTGTCAATAAAGACTTGCCGCCTGTGGGGCAGATTCACATTGACGGTATAGTCAATGTGGGCGGATTTTTAGAACATTTTGTCTTGCAAAACACCCGCTTAAGTTTAGTAATGCGCCTGGCAGAAATTATTACCCGCGGCCTTTTTTTAACACTACAAAATCTGCACAGCTCCTCCACGCAGTCAGAAGCCATCCGCATGTAACGGATGGCTCTTTACATTTCTTTGGCTGCAACAGGGGCAGTTTCTTTATACCCTTTTGGCACTAAAAGAGACAAAGCTTGCGCCGCCACTTCAATGATAAAAGGCGTAGTCCCTGCTATTTCCCCGTCTGCCTGGATTAAAAGCGGCTCATTACTGCGCACAATGATATGGCGACCGCGCCACATTTGTACCACATCAAGGGAAATATGTTTGCCGCTATATACCAAAGGA
Organism: Bacillota bacterium; assembly: GCA_012523945.1. Classification (GTDB taxonomy): domain Bacteria; phylum Bacillota; class Dethiobacteria; order Dethiobacterales; family Dethiobacteraceae; genus JAAYSO01. The sequence continues at coordinate 46,126 of JAAYSO010000057.1, read as the reverse complement.
AACAAATAGAGAAAACGTAAAACCGGCATCTCATTAACCACAATAACGTCAAATAAACCGTCGGCAGGATCGGCTTTAGACGCAATTTTCATCCCGCCGCCCAGATATTTGCCGTTGGCCACACTGACAAGCCACCCTTTAACCCGGTGTTTTTGCCCGTCTATTTCCAGTTCAATTAAACCGGGCCGGTAAAGAATCAATTGGCGCAAAAGAGCAAAGAAATAACCAAATTTACCGGAAAACCTTTTGAATGTCCGGTTGGCGTCATTCACCACTTTGGCATCTAAACCGGCACCGATAATATTGCAAAAACTGCGTCCGTTAAAAACACCCAAATCAACATCAACAATTTCTCCCTGCAAAATGACCCGGCAAGCTGCAATAGGATTTTTGGGCAAATTAAAACTGCGGGCAAAATCGTTTCCTGTACCGGCAGGGATAATACCAAAAGGAGTCTTTGTATCTTTCAGGGCGGAAGCAATGCGGGAAATCGTACCGTCCCCGCCCACACCCACCACAGTATATCCCTGGGAGGAAGCCTCCTTTGCCAACAAAGAAACATGCTCTGCATCCCGGCTAAAGACAAATTCAAATTGTACGCCCTGCTTTTTTAAGTAGTCTTCCGCCTCTTGCCAGGTTTTCACTACCCGTCCGCCGTTTGCACTTGGATTGATAATAAAAAAATATCTACCTGTAGCTTTCACTGTCTTCCTCATCTTTTCCGCCAATAGCCGCTTTTCTCAGCGCCAGGGCTTTTTTTATGGCTTCCTTTTCTTCTTCCGTTAGAGGATAAATGGAGTTACCTTCCTGCAGCGGTTTCGCATAGATGCGCGATTCTTCACGACCATAAATACCGGTGACTACTACACCGTTTTTCCGGCCGTCAAGAAATGCTATTGCAAAACTCAAATCACCGCCTGTGTCGCGGAAAGCATTAAAGCGAACTACACCTATACCTTGAAAAGTATGCTCCAACAACAGCTTCAACTCTTTTAACAAACTCTCGCTAACGACAAAATCTCTTTGCAGCTCTTTTACATTATCCTGCAGTATCAAGAGCTTCGTTTCCAAATTCAAACCGTCACTACCGGTCATAAATTGCCGGTAACGTTTATTGAGACGCAAAAAAGAAACCAGCAAAACCAAACAAAAAAGAAACAGAAAAATCACAATTCCTAACAGTAAATATAACTGTAATTCCATAAAAACAACCTCCGGCAGCCAAAACTTGCAAAATATATTAAAAAACCGGCAGCAAAATTCCCGCTACAAACAAAACTACAAAAGCAGGCAAAAAATTGGCAACTTTTATGTCCGTTAATTCTAACATATTTAAACCGATAGCAATAATTAAAAGTCCGCCCACACCAGTAATTTCACTGATTACTGCCGCACCTAAATACGGTTGTACCCAGCCGGCGGCCAGGGCTATTCCCCCCTGATAGAAAAAAACCGGCACCGCCGCCAGGCAAACTCCGGGCCCCATGGTGGCAGCAAAGGCTACCGCTGTGATCCCGTCCAAAATTGATTTCACATAAAGAGTTTGATGCTGACCCAGCAGCCCGCTTTCTAAAGCGCCCGTAATAGCCATAGCACCCACCACATACACAAGTGAAGTAAAAACAAAAGCGCGAGCTACTCCTGACCCGGCAGCAGCTGCCCGCTTTTCCAAATACTTACCTAATTTTTGCAACCAGCCGTCAAGGTCGGCTATTTCCCCCATCACACCCCCGATAATTAAGCAAAAAATCACTACCACTAAATTTTGCAACTGCAAACCCATCTGCACACCAATAATCAAAACTGCCAGAGCAATCCCTTGCAACATAATAATTTTAATCCGTTCCGGCAGTTTGCCGCCAATAGTAATACCTATCAGCCCACCCACAATAATCGTTACTGCATTGACAATTGAACCTTGTAGTACTTGAAATAAATCTAAAACCATTCCTACCTCCGCTTGTTTCACGTGAAACATTTTAAAGGAAAAGAAAAATGTTTCACGTGAAACAATTTCTATAACAATATTTCACACAATCGCTCCAGTTCTGTCAAGTCGCTAAAATGTATTTCCAGTTTCCCTTTTCCGGTATGGGAAAGACGTACATTGACGGCAGTGCCGCAGGAAGTGCGCAGTCTTTCTTCCAGATCAAGAATGTAGCGGTCTTTTTCTACACGCCTTCTCCTTTGCGCTTTATTGGTTTTTTTCTGTATTTCACCGCTTAAACGTTCCGTCTCCCGTACAGATAGATTAAGTTCTACAACTTTTTGCGCCGCCGGCGGCTGTTTTTCCAAAGGCAAAGCTAAAATGGCCCGGGCATGTCCCTCTGTGATGATACCGTCGGCCAGCATTTTCCGCACAGTGGTATGAAGGCCCAGTAAACGTAAAGTATTGGCAATGGCTGAACGGCTTTTCCCTACCCTTAATGCCAGTTGCTCCTGTGTATAATTATATTCTTCCATTAAACGCTTGTAAGCTTCCGCTTCTTCCAGCGGATTTAAATCTTCTCTTTGTAAATTTTCAATTAAAGCAATCTCCATCATTTCCCGGTCACTCAGAGTACGAATCAGTACCGGAACATGCGTTAAGCCGGCTATTTTTGCCGCCCGTAATCTTCTTTCCCCCGCGACCACTTCATAGTTGTCCCCGTTAGGCCTTACGATTAAAGGTTGCAAGATGCCGTGCTGTTCCACGGAACGAGCAAGCTCTGCCAAACTGTCTTCATCAAATTTTTTGCGCGGTTGGTTGGGGTTAATTTGAATTTTTTCCGTTTCCACATCAATGGCATCAGAAAGAGGAGTATCATCCACTTGCGGAATAAGAGCATGTATTCCTCTACCCAACCTTTTTTTGCTCATTGGCGATCACTTCCTTTGCCAATTCTAGATAAGTCTGTGCCCCTTTTGAACGCTCATCATAAAGAATAATAGGTTGTCCATGACTAGGCGCTTCACTGAGCCGCACATTGCGCGGGATGACTACTTCAAACACCTGGCTGCCAAAATATTTTCGGACCTCTTCTGCTACCTGAATGGAGAGATTGGTCCGAGCATCATACATAGTTAACAATACACCTTCATAAGCAAGTTCCGTATTCAAATGTTTCTGCACCAGTTTAACCGTATTCGTCAGCTGGCTTAAACCTTCCAGGGCGTAATATTCACATTGAATAGGTACTAAAACAGTATTGGCGGCAGCTAATGCATTAAGGGTCAAAAGTCCCAGGGAAGGAGGACAATCAATAATAACATAATCGTACTCTTGCTTGACATCTTCTAAAACATGCTTTAAGCGTACTTCCCTGGAGATAATGGAAACAAGTTCTATTTCTGCACCGGCCAGCTGAATAGTGGCCGGCACCACATCCAGTCCTTTGATTTGCGTTTTACGAATAATATTCCGTAAAGGAAGTTCATTAATTAATGCGTCGTAAACACAAGTTTTAATTTCTCTTTTTTCCAAACCCACCCCGCTGGTGGCATTCCCCTGCGGATCTACATCCATCAAGAGAACTTTCTTTTTGAAAGTAGCTAAACAGGCGCTTAAATTCACAGCAGTTGTTGTTTTTCCTACTCCACCTTTTTGATTCGCCACAGCTATGACACGAGTCATGATTACACCTCGCTCTCTGCAGTATTTTACATATTCGCGTCTGAAAAGTTTAATCCCTGCAGAAAAAGCGGAGTTTTTGTTGAATAATGGTTTCCCCTTTTTGCCTGTAAGTGCTGTAACTGCAGGCAGGAACAGTTTTACCTGCTCATTGCCTGGGAAATATTATTTCCTGCTTTTTCTCCTGCTTGCTTTGACGAGTCTTTTTTGTTTTTAGGAATAGTGATGGTGATTTCCAAAAAATCACCCAGGTCTTTTTCCTTCAGTTTAGGACCTAAACCGCCGGATTCCAAAAGTGTCACCGCTTGGCGAACAGTATTTAAAAAGATACGAATATCTCTGATAATAACTTTTTTTCTTTCTTTTTGGGGTTTTTCCCACTGTTGCAGGAAAGAGGCAACTCTTTGTTCCGTTTGTTTCACTGTGTAACCTAAATTGCAGATTTCGCGCAAAATTATTTCCTGCGCCTCTTCTGTAGGCAGTTTCAAAAGCGCCCTGGCATGTCTTTCCGTCAGCTCATGTGTAATTAATTTTTCCTTTATTTTGGGGGGTAATTTTAATAAGCGTAATTTATTGGCAATGGTGGACTGGCTTTTGCCGATACGCTGAGCCAGTACTTCTTGGGTTAAATTAAATTCACGCAATAATCTTTCATAACCGGCAGCCTCCTCAAAATAAGAAAGATTCTCTCGCTGTAAATTTTCAATTAAAGCAACAGTAGCCATGGCATTTTCAGAAAATTCTTTAATCACAACCGGTATTTCTGTCCATCCCAGCTGCCGGCAGGCACGTAAGCGTCTCTCCCCCGCCACCAGTTCAAAACCAGCTTCTGTCTTACGCACAATAACAGGCTGCAAAAGACCATATGTTCTAATTGACTGCATTAACTCAGCGATTTTTTCCGGCTCAAAATCCTTGCGCGGTTGGTAAGGGTTAGGTCGAATATTTTTTATCGGTATATTATGTATCTGATCCTGGGGATAACGCTTATCTTCAAGATCCATCAATATTCTCCAATCTTCTCCCATTTAATATACCTCCTTTAATCCATTCTTTTACGCTGAATTATTCGACACTCCAAAGGTATATCCTTCCATAAATTTAAGTATTTCCCGCAAAATAGATTGATAGCATAATTTTTCCGCTAAAAAAACGCCGTCACGATCTGTATTTTAGACCGGTACGGCGTTTTTTGTTTTGGTTTTACACTAAAGGCCTTTTGGCCGGTATTCCGGCCCGCCGCGGATATTTTTCCGGGGTAGGCCTTTCTTTTTGTACAAAAATTAAAGTACGCTCTCCCATCTGTTGCGGCAATTGATAATCCCAGATTTCAGTAATCCTACCCCCCAATTCTTCCAGGGCAAAACGGGCTTCTTCTGCTTCCTGCCTGGCTTCCGGCCCTTTATAAGCCACAAAAACCCCACCTGCCTGCACAAATGGCAGGCATAATTCCGCTAAAACATTTAAGCGGGCCACTGCCCGTGAAACCACCAGGGGAAATTGTGCACGAAATCTTTTCTCCCGAGCCAAATCTTCGGCCCGGGCATGAATCACACTCACATCTTTTAAAGCCAAAGCGGCAGCCACTTCCTGTAAAAAAGAAACTCTTTTTTGCAGCGAATCCACCAGTGTCAATTTTAGCTTGGGCATAGCCAGTTTTAACGGAATTCCCGGCAAACCGGCCCCACTGCCCACATCCAGGACCGTAGCGGCCAAAGCAGGCATTTTCACGCAAAGGGCCAGTGAATCCCAAAAATGTTTTATATAAATCTCGTCTAAAGCTGTGATCCGGGTAAGATTTACTTCTTTATTTTTTTGTTGCAGCAACCCGGCATACTGCTTGAATTGCTGCCTTGTTTTAGTATCTAAATTAAAGGGTAAACCGCTGGCAGTAGTAAAAAACTTATCCATCACGGCGCCCCCGCCTGTTTTGTTCCAAATAAACCAGCAAAACAGCAAGATCAGCCGGGGAAACACCGGAAATACGGCCGGCTTGTCCTACAGAGCGCGGTTTAATTTTTGCCAGTTTTTCCGCCGCTTCACGGGAGATTCCTTCCAGCTCCAGGTAAGGAAAATCTTCCGGTAAAAGTTTACTTTCCATTTTCTTAAACTTTTCTATTTGCTGTTGCTGTTTGACAATGTAGCCTTCATACTTGATTTGAATTTCCACCTGTTCCGCCACCTCTAAAGAGAGACTTTTTTCTTCCCCTAAAAATTCTAAAATATCTTCATAGCTTATCTCATGGCGCTTTAGCAACTGTGCCGCCGTCACCGGCTGCTCTAAAGGCCTTGTACCTAAACTGATCAGTTTTGCATTCACCCGGTCAGAGGCAGGGATGCGGGTTGTTTCCAGGCGTTTGCGTTCCGCGGCAATCTGCTCCTTTTTTGCCGTAAATTTTGCCCAGCGTGCCGGTGAAATCAGGCCTATCCCGGCGCCAAGGGGCGTTAAGCGTAAATCGGCATTATCATGTCGTAGCAATAAGCGGTACTCAGCCCGGCTTGTCATCATCCGGTAAGGTTCAGGTGTGCCTTTGGTGACTAAATCATCTATCAGCACCCCGATATAAGCCATGGAACGATCCAGGATTAATTGTTCCTCACCGCGGATTTTGAGTACAGCATTAATACCGGCCACAAGACCCTGGGCCGCAGCTTCTTCATACCCGGAAGAACCGTTAATTTGCCCGGCACTGTATAAACCTTCCACAGCTTTCATTTCTAAAGTCGGTTTTAACTGGCGCGGATCAATGCAATCATATTCAATGGCATAACCTGGGCGCAAGATTTTAACATTTTCCAACCCCGGGATGGTCTTTAACATGGCCAGCTGCACATCTTCCGGCAAGCTGGTTGACATGCCCTGTACATAATACTCGGCCGTATGGCGTCCCTCCGGTTCCAAAAATACCTGATGTGAAGGACGGTCCCGAAAGCGTACCACTTTATCCTCAATGGAAGGACAGTAGCGCGGTCCTACCCCTTCAATCTCGCCGGAATAAAGAGGGGAGCGGTGTAAGTTATCTAAAATGATTTGATGCGTTTCTTCCGTGGTATGCGTTAGCCAGCAGGGGATTTGTTCTTCCTCTCGCAGCGGCAGTTCGTCGGCAAGAAAAGAAAAATGATAATTTTTTTCATCTCCGGGCTGCATGATTGTTTTGCTGAAATCTATGGAATCGCGATGAATTCTGGCCGGAGTCCCGGTTTTAAAACGCATTAATTCCAGCCCCAGTTGTTTTAAAGAGCCTGAAAGCTGCGTACTGGCCAGTTGCCCGTTGGGACCGCCGCGATAGTGCAGTTGACCGATAATAATCCGCCCGCACAAATATGTTCCCGATGTTAAAACTACGGCCTGGGCCGCATATTCCGCTCCTGTCCGTGTCACCACGCCTGTTACACGCCCTCCGCGCACCAGTATTCGCTCCACCATGGTCTGCTGTAAATGCAAATTTGGCGTATTTTCCAGGGTGCGGCGCATCTCCCACTGGTATAAAAATTTGTCTGCTTGTGCCCGCAGGGCACGGACAGCCGGACCCTTTGCCGTATTCAGCATGCGGATTTGGATTTTAGTTTTATCAATATTTTTCGCCATTTCCCCGCCCAGAGCATCTATCTCCCGCACCAGATGTCCTTTAGCGGGGCCGCCAATGGCAGGATTGCAGGGCATCAGTGCCACAGCATCAAGATTGATGGTTAAAAGCAATGTCTTACAGCCCAGCCGGGCTGCGGCCAAAGCAGCTTCACAACCGGCATGTCCGGCTCCAATTACAATTACATCATATTCACCTGCAAAATATGTCACTGGGGCACACCTCGTTTTTCTACTTACCTATACAGAAGGTACTAAAAATTTCTCTGGTTAAATCGGCACTTACCGCTTCGCCTGTAATTTCACCCAAATTTTCCACGGCCGTATGCAGATCGATGGCCAGAAGATCCACCGCCACACCGGCTTTCACGGCACCGGTCAAGTCTAAAAGTGCTTCTTTTGCCCTGCGTAAAGCATCTTTATGGCGCGTTGAAGTAACCATGGCTGACTCAACAGCCGGCACTTTTCCTTGAAAAATTTCCGCCTTAATTGCTTCCTCCAGTTCGCCAATGCCTTCATTATAGAGCAAAGACATGGCCACAATTTGTTTCGGCTGAAACTGCTCCGCCAAAAGAGCAAGTTTTTCTTGCGGTTCTGTCAGCAGGTCTATCTTATTGGCAATAACAATACAGGGTTTAGTGGCAATTTCCTGCCAGATCTCCTCCTCATCGCGGCTGAATTCCTGGGAACTATCCACTACAAAGAGGATTAAATCGGCAGTTTGTAAAGCTGCCAGGGAACGTTCCACCCCGATTTTTTCCACTTCATCTTCAGTGGTACGGATCCCCGCCGTGTCGGTAATAGTTAAAGCAATACCGCCCAAATTAATACTTTCCTCCAACACATCGCGCGTCGTTCCCGGAATATTGGTGACAATGGCCCGCTGCTCACGCAAAAGTGCATTTAAAAGCGAACTTTTACCCACATTAGGCTTGCCCACAATCACAGTACGCAAACCTTCGCGCAGGATGCGGCCGTGATGGGCAGTGGCCAGCAGTTCCTCAATTTGTGCCAGGCTTGCTTTAGTTTTGCTTGCTATTTCTTCCCGGGCCACTTCTTCCACATCCTGATGTTCCGGAAAATCAATGGAAGCTTCCACCTGTGCCAACAGAGACAATAAAGTCTGACGGATTGCTTTTACTTTTTGCGATAGTCCCCCCGAAAGCTGATTTACCCCCAGGCGCATGGCAGTTTCCGTTTTGGCCCGGATAATTTGGATCACCGCTTCTGCCTGAGCTAAATCCAAACGCCCGTTAAGAAAAGCGCGTTGTGTAAACTCTCCCGGTTCTGCCAAACGAGCACCACAGGCCAAAATAACTTCCAAAGTTTTTGCCAGCGGCATAATACCGCCGTGGCAGTTAACTTCCACCACATCTTCCTTTGTATACGTGTGCGGCGCCCGCATAAAACTAATTAAAGCTTCGTCAATAACTGTCTGATCTTTAGGGTCAACCACATGCCCGTAATAAAGATAATGGCTTTTTATCTTTTCTCTTTTACGCTTAAATAAAAAAATTTGCCTGCCAATGCTAAAAGCAGCAGGACCGCTGATGCGGACAATACCTATTCCGCCTTCCCCAGGCGGTGTGGAAATGGCAGCGATTGTATCATCAATCATTTTTTTGCACCTCACTACAACTGCAAAAACAGTCAAGTAACAGATCGGAAAGAAACAAATCAAGGTTGATATAATTTCCTACCGATAAAAAAACCGCCTCTTGGGCGGCGGTCTGTTTATTTGGGCGCAATAACTACTTTTCTGTAAGGTTCAGTACCTTCACTGAAAGTAGTAACAGCACGATGTTCCTGTAAAGCAGTATGAATAATTCTTCTTTCTTGTGGAGTCATCGGTTCTAAAACTATTTCCCGGCGCGTCCGGACAGCTTTCTTCGCTAAATTTTCTGCCAGTGTACGCAATGTTTCTTCTCTTTTGGCCCGGTAATTTTCCACATCTAAGATCAGGCGCCCTTCCTGATCGGGAAATTTCTTATGGTAAATGACATTCAGCAGGTATTGTAAAGCATTTAAAGTCTGTCCGCGCTTACCAATAAGTATACCCATTTTTTGGCCGGTAACATTCATTTTTATGATGTCATCTTCTGCTTCCGTCTCAATCTTGCCGTCTATATTCATTAATTCAATTATTTTCTTTAAAAAATCACACATATATTCCTTTGGTGTCACAATTTCCGTCACACGTACTTGCGCTTGTTTTGCACCAAAAAGACCAAACAATCCGCTGCTTGGCTCAACAAGGACTTCTATTTCCACGCGATCTCTGGATAATGATAATTCGGCCAATGCTTTGTTTACTGCTTCTTCCACAGTTTTGCCACTGGTTTCCACTACTCTCATTCTTCACTAACCGCTCCCTTCATTGGCCGCCGGTTAATGAGTAAATGTTGTCCCAAACTAAGCAGGTTACTTACAACCCAATAAAGGACAAGGCCAGACTGAAAATTAATGCTGAAGTACAACAGCAAAATAGGCATCATAAAAGTCATTGCCTTTTGCGAATTGTCGGTCATCATCACTTTTTGCTGAAGGAAAGTTGTTACTGCAGATACAATCACTAAGATCCAGTAGCCCGGATGGGTCTGCAGACCTTCTGCGGTCCGCAGTGCTTGCAGCATATCAATACCTAAAAATATTGTACTTCCGGTCAATCCTTCCGGCGATCTTAAAACCTGAAACATGGCCCACAAAATTGGAAGTTGAATTAGTAACGGAAGACAACCTGCCAAAGGGTTAATATTATGCTTTTGCCACAATTCCATCGTGGCCTGGTTTAATTTTGCCTGGTCATTTTTATACTTTTCCTGAATTTTTTTAAGCTCCGGCTGCAGTTCCTGCATTGCTTTGGCTGAAGACAATTGTTTACTCATTAACGGCCAGGTAATTATTTTTATGATAATGGTTAAAACAATAATTGACAGGCCGTAGTTGTGGGTAAAACCGTTAATGGCCAGTAGTATACTGTTCATTAACTTGACGATTGCACTCATGAACGGGCCTCCTTTGTTTTTTTCTCCACGGGGTCATAACCGCCGGGATGGAATGGATGACAACGGCTGAGGCGACATACTGACATCCACATGCCTTTGATAACACCGTATTCTTCCACAGCTTCAATTGCATATTGAGAACAGGAAGGAATAAAACGACAAGTGGGCATTTTCAGCGGCGAGATAAACCGGCGATAAAAACGCAGACAAAAAAGTATTAGCCTTTTCATTCCTGTTCACCTGCTTTCGCTTGTGCAGGTTTTTTGTTATTGTGAGTAACCGGAATCAGGCCGGCTTTTTTTAATAACCGTTTCATTTCTTCTACGGCCTGACTAAATTGGATGTTTGCCGCCGTCGGCCTTGCTATAAAAACCAGGTCATACCCGTTCTTGATATTACCGGCATGTTGCCGGTAACTTTCTTTCAGCAATCTTTTCACCCGATTCCTTGTTACAGCATTTCCTACTTTTTTACTCACAACAAATCCGGCACGTGTCACATTTTCTTGGTTGGCAAACAAATACATTACCAGTCGTCGCGTTGCCATGGAGGTGCCGTATTTAAACACAGTCTGATATTGATAATTTTTTCTAAGACGCGAATCTTCTTTACTTTTCTTTTTCATTTAATTACATTTACGCAGAAAGTCTTCTTCTTCTTTTTGCCCGTCTTCTTCTAATGACTTCCCGTCCGGCCGGAGTTGACATGCGCTTACGAAAACCGTGCAATTTTTTTCTTTTTCTTACTTTCGGTTGGTAAGTTCTTTTCATGGTCTGTTACACCTCCCCAAATCTTCCAAGCCTATATCAAACCGATTATAACTTTTTCATTTTTTAATGTCAAGCTAACCAAGGGCAAAACCCCTGATCACTCCGGCCTTTTTGAAGTTTATCCACAATCACTATTGCGGCACCGTCCGGATTTTGTTAAGATTAATGTTAAAGACAGTAAAATCATACTTTTACCAAAAATTATCCACAATGTACACAATTTTTTTTGTACCAATTGTGAATAAATGCCCTACTTAACCAACAAAAAGCCTTATTTTGAGGCTATTTTATATTTTATCCACAAGTAATGTGGACAAAATCCCTCATCTGTGGATAAGTACTTTCATTAACGATTTTTTCACTTATACTTCTGTGGATAACTAACTAAATAACGGGGGAGGTACATAATGGAACAACAACTGCTGGAAGTCTGGCAGGCAACTTTAGATGAAATTGAAAAAAAAATCAGTAAACCAAGTTTTGAAACCTGGTTAAAAACAACCAAACCTGTTTCCCTGCAGGATAATACTTTTATTATCAGTGTACCTAACGATTTTACAAAAGATTGGCTGCAAGGACGTTATGTGGAACTGATTACAGATAATCTCAAAGAAGTAACCAATAATGATCAAATGCAGGTTAAATTTGTGACACCTGCCATTGTGGAGAAAAAGGAAGAATTCATTGTGGAAGAAGAAGTTTCTTTACCGCAAAAATTTTCTGAACATACTCCCATTCCCGCATCTTCCTGGCTTAATCCTAAATATACTTTTGAGACTTTTGTCATCGGCAACAGTAACCGCTTTGCCCATGCTGCTGCCCTGGCGGTTGCGGAAGCACCGGCCCGCGCTTACAATCCGCTTTTTATTTACGGCGGCGTGGGTTTGGGGAAAACACATTTGATGCACGCCATTGGTCATTTTGTCATTAATAATATTCCTTCTTACCGCGTGCTCTATATTTCCTCGGAAAAATTCACCAATGAGTTTATTAGTGCTATCCGTGACAATAAAACCGTTGAATTTCGTAATAAATACCGTACCATTGACGTGCTCCTCATTGATGATATTCAGTTTTTAGCCGGTAAAGAACAAACACAGGAAGAATTTTTCCATACTTTTAACGCCTTACATGAAAGTAATAAACAGATCATTATCTCCAGTGACAGACCGCCCAAAGAAATACCTACGCTGGAAGATCGCCTGCGTTCGCGTTTTGAATGGGGTCTGATCACAGATATTCAACCACCTGATTTAGAAACAAGAATTGCAATTTTACAAAAAAAAGCAAACTCGGAGAAGCTTAATATCGACAATGATGTCATTTTATATCTTGCCCATCATATTGACACCAATATCCGTGAACTGGAAGGTGCTTTTATCCGTGTCATTGCTTATGCAAGTTTAAAGTCAAGAAATATTGATGTGGAACTGGCACAGGAAGCTTTAAAAGGTATACTCTCCACTAAAGATAAAACTAAAGTTATTACCATTCCTACGATTCAAAAAATTACCGCCGAGCATTTTGCGCTGAAAGTGGAAGAATTAAAAGCAAAAAAGCGCACCAGAAATGTTGCTTTTCCCCGCCAGATTGCCATGTATTTATCACGGGAACTGACGGACGCTTCACTTCCGAAGATAGGGGAAGAATTCGGCGGACGCGATCATACCACAGTTATGCATGCTCATAAAAAAATCTCGGAAGATCTCAAAAAGGATGACCAGTTACGCAGTACCGTCGAACAGCTGATCGAAAAAATCAACAAGTGTTAATAACCTGTGGATAACTTTGTGTAGTTTCTTTTGATAAATTGGGTATAAAAAATCTAACTTTGTGGATTTGTGTAAGCTGTGTATGAAAAAAACAACATATTCACAGTTTAATCCCCAGTATTAACAAGCGATACTATGCTTATGCGGCTTGATTTTCCACAATATCCACAAGCATTATTACTATAACGGCTAAGAATAAATATTATTAATAATCATAGGTATTTAAGATGAGAAAAATAAAGGGGTGAAGTTAATGCAATTGTCTCTTCCTCAGAAAGATTTAGCCCAGCAATTGCAAATTGTCACCAGAGCCCTGCCTACCAGAAGCACAGTTAGCACCGTTGAGGGTGTGTTATTTTCCTGTGACGGACAAAGTCTTTCCCTTACAGCTACTAATCTGGAAATGGGAATTCGCACTCAGATGAATGTTAACACCCAAGCAAAAGGACAAGTTGTCCTGCCAGGAAAAATAACGGAAATTATTCGCCGTTTACCGGGAGATTTGGTTAGTCTTACCGTTAACCCGGAAAATTACTTAACCAAAATTCTTAGCGGACAGGCTGAATTTGAAGTTTACGGCTTAAATGCTGAAGACTACCCGGAATTGCCTGCCTTTGAACCCGAACAAGCCAGACTGGCTTTTAGTGTAAAAACGACAGATTTTCGCCGTGCTTTACGACAAACTCTTTTTGCCGTTTCTGTTGATGAAACTAAACCTGCCTTTACCGGAGTCCTTTTTACACTCCAGGATAGTTTTTTACAGCTGGTAGCTTCAGATACTTTCCGCTTGGCTGCTACCCGGTGTCAACTGGAAAAGATGAGTAATCCGGGAGAAATTTTAGTTCCGGCAAAAAGCCTGCAGGAAGTGCTGAGGATTTTACCTGATGACGAAACCGTTGTACAAGCCGCCGTCATCGGCAATCAGCTCTTTTTACAGTTTGAAGATATTATTTTTTCCACCCGTCTCATTGATGAGAATTTCCCCAATGTGGAAAGAGTAATTCCCCAGGATTTTATCGGTGAAGCTACCATCGAGACAGAAAACTTATTGGCAACCATTGAAAGAGCGGCACTGCTTTCAGCTGAAGAAAACAATATTGTCCACCTGATCATAGGAGCCGGCAGCATGGTTGTCCGGGCCGCTTCCAAACTGGGAAAAATCCAGGAAAGTATCCCCCTGGAATTAGAGGGAGAAGGTGTGGAAATCGCTCTTAATGTACGTTTCCTTTTGGACATGCTGAAAATAACTGAAGGACATCATTGTTACCTGAAAATTACCGGCCCCAATAAACCTTGTATTCTCAAGGATTCTTTAGATACAAATTATCTGTACCTGGTACTACCCATTAAGTTGTAAAACAGGGAAGTGGAATTAATCTTGCATATGGAAAAGTTGGCCCTGCATAATTTCCGCAATTATAAAGCCTTGACTCTTGCTTTAGACCGGAATTTAAATATTTTTCTCGGCGCAAATGCCCAGGGCAAAACTAATTTGCTGGAGTCGATCGTTTTTGTGGCTTCAGGGCGCTCCTTTCGTACCCAAAGAGAAACTGAATTAATTCGCTGGGAGGCAAAAAACTGCCAGGTTACCACTTTAGTTACGCAAAGAAAAAGTACGGAAAGGCTGCAGGTCGGACTAACACGACAGCCGGCAAAAAAATCGTATTTTTACGGTGGTAAAGCTGTGAAAAGATCACAGTACTTGGGGCGCTTACTTACTGTACTTTTCACGCCGGAAGACCTGGCTATTATAAAAGGAGCTCCACAGGAGAGAAGAAATTTCCTGGACGGGCTCATTAGCAAAGTTTCCCCTGTTTACGAATATGAATTACAACGGTATGGACAAATTTTACGGCAAAAAAATCAACTTTTACGCACATACGGTGAGAAAATTTTTGCTTCCCCAGAATTGGCAAGCTGGAATGAACAATTGGCCCGTCAGGGAGCAAAAATTATCACCAGACGTTTATTTGTGTTACGGCGCTTAAACCTCTTGGCAAGACTTGCACACCGCCGCCTTACTCAAGGAGAAGAAAATCTGGAGCTGGTTTACCAGAGCGCCGTTTTTTTGCCGGAAAAAAGCAAGGAAACAGAAATAGAAGCAGCATTATTAGCGGCAATTAAAGAAAAAAACAAACAGGAAACTAAAGTTAAACAAGCATTGGTAGGTCCCCATCGCGATGATCTTTTGCCGGAAATAAACGGGATAAATTCGCGTCTATATGCCTCACAAGGCCAGCAGCGTACGGCCGTTTTAGCACTGAAACTGGCGGAAATGGAATACCTGAAAGGAGAAAGCGGAGAGTTTCCCTTGCTTTTACTTGACGATGTTTTCTCAGAACTGGATGAACTGCGCCGCAAAAGTTTAGTGGAAGCAATTGACGGTCGTGTTCAGACATTTATCACCGGTACATCTGCAGAAAATCTGGGTTCTTATTTACCTACAGGTAAGTTTTTTTACATTCACCGGGGTGAGGTGAAACCGTATGCTCCCCATCAGTGAAATTTTAGCGAAAACTTTAAAGAAAGCACCGTATGCGCAAAAAATCACAGCACAGTTTATTCTTGACAGCTGGCCGGAAGTGGTGGGCGAATATATTGCTCAAAAAACTAAAGCCATTGCCGTGAGGCAAGGCGTTTTACTGGTCCGCGTCTGCGATTCTGTTTGGGCCCAACATTTAGTGCTGCAAAAAAAGCAAATTCTGGATAAGCTTAACCGGAGGCAGAAAACAAATATCCTGAAAGATATCCGTTTTCAGGTGGGAAGTTTAGAAACACCCTCAGTGGTAAAAGCGCCAAAGAAAAAAACTGAAACATGGCGCAGGGAAAATTTAACGGAAGAAGAATTGGCAAGAATTGAAGCCGGTTTTAAAGAAGCCAAACTTCCCGGGGATCTGGCCCAAAGTATGAAAAAATTTTTTATTACCCAGAAAAAACTACAAAAATGGTTTCTGAAAAAAGGCAACCCTACTTGTAAAAAATGCGGTTTACCCATGGTTACCACGACGGAAGAAATTTACTGCCTGCGCTGTAAAACGGAATAATTTGGATAAACTAATATTGGGGGGATTTCATGTTTTTGCATATTGGTGGTTCTGACCTAATTGCAGCAGCCGATATTATTGGTATTTTTGATTTTAATCTTAAAGAAAAGCAGTGTAATAAAGAATTTTTGCAAACAGCAGCTCCGACTGTGGATGATCCCGGTGAGATCAAATCTTTTATTGTCACTAATAATGGGGTGTTTTTTTCCCCCATTGCTCCGGGTACATTAAAAAAACGTTTTGAAAAAAATTTATGGTGCAAGTAAGACTTTGCACCGCTTAAGTTTGCAGGAACGGGAGGTCTAGTTTTGGCAGAAGAACTGAAAAATCAGTCTTATGATGAAAGCCAGATTCAGGTGCTTGAAGGACTGGAAGCCGTCCGCAAGCGTCCGGGAATGTATATTGGTTCCACCGGGCCTCGCGGTCTGCACCACCTGGTCTATGAAGTGGTTGATAACAGTATTGATGAGGCTCTGGCCGGTTTTTGCGATAATATTCAAGTCATCCTGCAAGAAGGTAATATTGTCACCGTCATTGATGATGGCCGCGGTATACCTGTGGGTGAGCACCCGCAAGTAAAAAAACCTACAGTGGAAGTAGTTTTAACTATGCTCCACGCCGGTGGTAAATTTGGCGGTGAAGGTTACAAAGTTTCCGGCGGCTTACACGGTGTTGGCGTCTCTGTGGTCAACGCCCTTTCTGAATGGCTGGAAGTGGAAATTAGCCGTGACGGGCAAATCTATTTTATGCGTTTTGAAAGAGGAGTTGCCGTTACTGATCTGCAAGTGGTGGGCAAAAAACGCAAAAGCGGGACTAAAGTCACCTTTAAACCTGACAGTACAATTTTTGAAACACTTGATTTCCAGTTTGAAGTCTTATCCCAGCGCCTGCGGGAATTGGCATTTCTCAACCGGGGTATCAGCATAACTTTTGAGGACAGGCGTCAAAAAGAGCCTGTGAAAGAAGTTTATAAATATGACGGCGGTATTAAATCTTTTGTTGAATACCTGAATAAAAATAAAGAACCTTTACACAAAAAAGTTATCTACCTGGAACGGGCAGAAAAAGAAGGAAGTCAGATAGAAATCGCTATCCAGTATAATACCGGCTATAGTGAACTCATTCTTTCTTTTGCCAATAATATCCGCACCCATGAAGGCGGAACCCATGAAGCCGGTTTTAAAATGGCATTGACGCGCGTTTTTAACGATTACGCCCGCAAAAAAAATCTTTTAAAGGAAAGTGATGAAAATATTAGCGGGGAAGACGTCCGGGAAGGTCTGGCGGCAGTCATCAGTGTAAAAATGCTGGAACCTCAATTTGAAGGCCAGACAAAAACTAAACTGGGCAATACAGAGATTAGAGGTCTGGTTGATTCTTTTTTATTTGAAGAACTGGGTATTTATTTTGAGGAAAACCCTGCTGTGGCAAAGAGATTGGTAGAAAAAGCCATCAGTGCCGCCCGCGCCCGGGAAGCAGCCCGGAAAGCCCGGGAATTGGCTCGCCGCAAAAATTCCCTGGAATCCACCACCCTGCCGGGAAAACTGGCTGACTGTACCAGCCGTGATCCGGCTATGTGTGAACTTTACCTGGTGGAGGGAGATTCAGCCGGCGGTTCGGCCAAGCAAGGCAGGGACAGGCGTTTTCAGGCTATTTTACCCTTACGCGGCAAAATTCTTAATGTAGAAAAAGCACGCTTGGACCGGATTTTAGCCAATGAGGAAATTCGTACCATTATTACCGCTTTAGGGACAGGCGTCGGCGGTGATTTAGATCTGGAAAAAGCCCGTTATCACAAAATTATTATTATGACTGACGCTGATGTGGACGGTGCCCATATCCGGACACTGCTTTTAACTTTTTTCTTCCGCTATATGAAACCGCTCATTGATGCCGGTTATATTTACATTGCCCAGCCGCCTTTATATAAAGTAACGCGCAGAAAACAGGAACATTATCTTTACAGTGATGAACAACTGGAAAGATTTTTTCAGGAGCAGGGCAGAGACGGTATCACTGTACAGCGCTACAAAGGTTTGGGGGAAATGAATCCGGAACAGTTATGGGAAACCACCATGGATCCGGAGAAAAGAACTATTCTCCAGGTGACAATGGATGATGCCTTAATGGCCGATGAAATGTTTACGGTTTTAATGGGTGATAAAGTAGAACCGCGGCGCCGTTTTATTGAGCGCTATGCACGTCAGGTCCGTAATTTGGACATTTAGGGAGGTGAAAGCAAATGATGAATTTTACCCATGGCAAAATTTTGCCGCAACCTATTGAAGAAGAAGTAAAAAGTTCTTTTCTTGATTATGCCATGAGTGTGATTGTGAGCCGGGCACTTCCCGATGTCCGTGACGGTTTAAAACCTGTACACCGCCGCATTCTTTATTCCATGTATGAACTGGGAATGTGGCCCGACAGGCCTTATAAAAAATCGGCCCGGGTCGTGGGGGAAGTTTTAGGTAAATATCATCCACACGGCGATTCAGCCGTTTATGATGCGATGGTACGCCTGGCCCAGGATTTTTCCACCCGCTATCTTTTAGTTGACGGTCACGGCAATTTCGGCTCTATTGACGGAGACCCGGCAGCCGCCATGCGTTATACGGAAGTACGTTTAGCCAAAATTGCGGTGGAAATGCTGGCCGATATTCAAAAAGAAACTATTGATTTCCGGCCTAATTTTGACGAAACTCTGCAGGAACCAATAGTTTTACCGTCCCGTTTCCCCAATTTGCTTGTCAACGGTTCCGCCGGCATTGCCGTCGGCATGGCCACTAATATACCTCCCCATAATTTGCGTGAAGTAATTGATGCGCTGGTTCATCTTATTGATCATCCCGACTGCGATGATAAAGAATTATTCCAGCATATCCCCGGTCCTGATTTTCCCACCGGCGGCCTGATTTTAGGCCGGGAGGGAATTCTTGCAGCATACAGGACAGGCCGCGGTATTATTAAACTTAGAGCACAGGCACAAATAGAACACCTGAAAAATGAAAAAGCGCAAATTGTGGTGACTGAACTTCCTTATCAAGTCAATAAAGCCAAGACCCTGGAAAGAATTGCCCAGCTGGTGAGAGATAAAAGAATTGAAGGGATTTCCGATCTGCGCGATGAGTCTGACCGCAACGGTATGCGCATGATCATTGAATTAAAGAAAAATACCAATCCCCAGATTGTGCTGAATCAACTTTATAAATTCAGTCAGCTGCAGCAAACCTTTGGTATTATCATGCTGGCTTTGGTGGATGATGAGCCGAAAGTTTTAACTTTGCGTGAAATGTTAACGCATTATCTTGCCCACCAAAAGGAAATCATCACCAGACGCACACGCTATGATCTGGAAAAAGCAGAAAACCGGGCTCATATCCTGGAGGGGCTGCGTATTGCCCTGAAGAATCTGGATGCCATCATTAAACTGATCCGTTCTTCACGCACCACCGAAGAAGCCCGGACAGGCCTGATGGAGAATTTTTCCCTGACGGAAATCCAGGCACAAGCCATTTTAGATATGAGACTGCAAAAATTAACCGGTTTAGAACGCGAAAAACTGGAAGAGGAATATTTGGAACTGATTAAAAAAATTGCTTACCTGCGTGAAATCCTGGCCAATGAAAGATTGATTTATCAGATTATTAAAGATGAAATCAGTGTCATCCGGGATAAATACGGCGATGAGCGGAGAACAAAAATAGTAGCCCAGGAAGATGATCTTTTAATTGAAGATTTAATTGCCGAAGAAGATATGGTCATTACCCTGACGCATAAAGGCTATATCAAACGCCAGCCGGTAGATGCCTACCGCACACAGCGACGGGGAGGGCGGGGAGTGACAGCCACGCAGACCAAGGATGATGATTTTGTGGAGCATGTTTTTGTAGCCCCCACCCATGCCTATCTTTGCTGTTTTACCAACCGCGGTAAAATGTACCGACGCAAAGTTTATGAAATCCCTGAGGCCGGTCGCCAAGCCAGGGGAACAGCCATTGTCAATTTACTGGATGTGGAACCGGGAGAATCTGTCACCACTGTGATTCCCGTCCGTGAATTTTCCCCGGGACAGTACATGGTTTTTGGGACTAAAGGCGGTCTCATTAAAAAAACACCTCTGGAGGACTTTGTTAATGCCCGCAGTAACGGTATCATTGCCATTTCCTTACGGGAAAATGATGAACTAATTTCTGTACGGCTCACTGACGGAAATTACCAGGTGTCAATGGTGACCGCCGGGGGTTTTTCCATTCGTTTTGACGAAGAAGATGTACGTCCCATGGGCAGAACGGCACAAGGAGTCCGCGGCATAGTTTTGGATGATGACGATGAAGTCATTGCCATGGAAGTAATACCGGCAGATAAAGATCAGGAAGGGGAACTGCTGGTAGTTACGGAAAACGGTTTTGGTAAACGCACGCCCTTTGCTGAATACCGCTTACAGAAACGGGGCGGTAAAGGTATCTATACCATTAAAGTTTTGGAGAAGAACGGCCCGCTGGTGGCAGCCAAGATGGTGCGCCCGGGCGATGAATTAATGATTATTACTGCCGGAGGAATTGTTATCCGCCAGGATGT
Organism: Bacillota bacterium; assembly: GCA_012523945.1. Lineage (GTDB taxonomy): Bacteria > Bacillota > Dethiobacteria > Dethiobacterales > Dethiobacteraceae > JAAYSO01. Next base: position 25,761 of record JAAYSO010000057.1, on the reverse strand, counting down.
AAATGAGATATCCCAACAGGGACGCCATACACAGGGAGTCACCCTCATCCGTTTAGATGAAGGAGACCGGGTTGTCAGTGTGGCCCGTGTCATCATGGAAGATGAAGAAGAGGAAAAGTAGGCGAAAATAATGGGGAAAAGGAAAAAGACAGGACAAGCAATCAGCCTGGCAGCCCACATTTTTTTCTTTGGTGTTATTATCATGGTGCTGCTTGTGCGTTATGCTTTTGTTGAACATAAGCCCACTTTTCCGCCTTTGCCGGAGAGTTTTGATTTGATTGTCATTGGTGACGGGCCAGCCGGTGATTTGGCTGCCATTGTGGCGGCAGAAAAAGGAGCCCATGTACTATACATGCATACCTCTGAACCGGAAGCAGACACGCCCGGTGTCTATCTTCCGGTTTTCTGGGCTGCTGATACCGGCTACCAGCGTGTTGCAGGTATTGAATATCTACCTGAAACCATGGCCAATGAAATCTATACTTCAGGAGAATCCTCCGGTTCTTACCGGCAAATTTTAGCTTTTAGCCTGGCCTCGGCAGAAAGTTTGCGCTATTTAACAGAGTTGACCGGGCAGCAATTTTTGCGGCTTGATCCTGAACGCCCCGGGCTACACTGGGGGGAACAGGAGTCAATGATAAAAATTTCCTCACGCTTGGCCGGACAGGTAGAAGCCCTCGATTTAATTGAGAAGACAGGGTTACAGCCTCAAAGTTTAGTAACGGAAAACAGCCGGGTAGTAGGTTTAACGGCAGTGGATCCAACAGGCCGGGAAGAAATAATCTATACCCGGGCGGTGATCCTGGCAGACGGAGGTTATGGCTCCAATCAAGAGCTTTTGCAGAAATACTCCGGGCTCCAGGGCATCATGAAGCGGCCTGAAGCGGGACATTTAGGGGTAGGACTGCAGCTGGCCCAAAAGATTGGTGCCAGGACAATCTCTTTAGAGCAAGTACAGGTAGAAACTATTGCCATAGGCACAAAACGCTATTTGGAACTCTCCCCGGAAATTTTAGCCGCAGCTTTTATTTTCGGGGAAAAGGGCCGTCCTTTGACCTGGGAGGAAAATGAAAGTTTAACAGAACTTTTAAAGCAAAACGGCGGCAGGGTATACCTACTTTTTACCACTGACTATCCTGAGCTCATCCCCTTTAAGCCTACAGTGGTGGAAGATTTGGAACTTCTGGCTTCTGCTTTACAAACAACTGTTTTTGAGCTGGAAGAGCACTTGGCAGGAGCACCGCCACCTTATTACCTACTGTCCGCCGGGCTTGTAGCCCTGACGCCGGGGGGGCTTGCCGTTAACGAAAATTATCAGGTTTTAGGCGTGGTAGAGCCTATTTCCGGTTTATATGCCTGCGGTGAACTGACAGGAGGGCTGCATGGTAGAGCCGCCATCTCAGAATTGTTTTTTACGGAAACTATCGTCAGTTCGCGCCTGGCTGGGGAAAATGCTGCCGCTTATGCTTTGCGTTAAATTTTATCAATACGGGAGAGAGGGAAATGAAGTATATCGTTGTGTTAGGAGACGGAATGGCAGATTATCCGCTGACGGAACTGGAGGGCAAAACACCTTTGCAGGTGGCAAAAAAACCTCATCTAGATGCGCTGACCCGCCAGGGTGTTTTAGGTTTGGTGCGGACAGTGCCTGAAGGCATGCAGCCCGGTAGTGATACGGCTAATTTATCAGTTCTCGGATACAACCCCCAAGAATGCTATACCGGCCGTTCCCCCTTGGAAGCAGCCAGTATGGGCATAAAACTGCAGCCGGAAGATATAACTTTTCGCTGTAATTTGGTTACTCTTTCCACAGAAGATGCTTATGAAGAACGCATTATGCTTGATAATAGTGCTGATGAAATTTCCACAGCAGAAGCACGCTCTATCATTGAGGATCTTGACCGCCATTTTGGTACGGAGGCACTTCGTTTTTATCCCGGCGTGGCTTACAGGCATCTTTTAGTGTGGCGGAACGGCCCGCAAAAGTGGCAGACTACCCCGCCTCATGATATTTTGGATCAACCCGTCACAAAATACTTACCGCAGGGACCGGCCGCTGAGAAAATGGTAACACTGATGAAAGAAAGTGCCGCCTTTTTAGATAACCATCCTGTTAATCAGGAGCGTAGGAAAAAGGGAAGAATGCCTGCCAACTCCATTTGGATCTGGGGTGAAGGCCAAAAGCCTGCTTTACCATCCTTTACAGACAAGTACGGTTTGCGCGGCGGTGTCATTTCTGCGGTAGATTTAATCAAAGGAATCGGCGTTTGCGCCGGTATGGAAGTAATTGAAGTGGAAGGAGCCACCGGGTATCTGGAAACAAATTATGCCGGTAAAGCCAAAGCTGCTTTAGCAGCTTTGCAAAAAGGTCTTGATTTTATCTATATCCATATTGAAGCTCCCGACGAATGCGGCCACCGTCAGGAAAGGGATAATAAAATTAAAGCCATTGAATTTATTGATGAAAGAATTATCGGCCTTTTGAAGCAAGAGTTAGCTGCGGCAGGTTTAGCGTATAAAATGATGGTTTTACCTGATCATGCCACCCCGCTGGCTTTACGTACCCATACAGACGATCCAGTTCCTTTTGTGATTTATGACAGCACCAATCCGGTCAAAGGCGCCCAAAGCTATGACGAGCAGGCGGCAGCACAAACCGGTTACCTGGTGGAAGCAGGCCATACCTTAATGGATATTTTTTTAGCTCCAGGGAGGGGAGAAGATGACAACAATTAATTATAAAAGTACCAGACAAGAAGGCCATAATGTCAGTGCAGCCACGGCAATTTTAACAGGCATTGCCCCTGACGGCGGTCTCTATGTACCCACACGCATCCCCAAAATCGATAAAACTTTTTCGGAACTGGCGGCCTTAAATTACAGGCAACTGGCAGTTTATCTTTTAAGTCTTTATCTTACTGATTTTACGGAAGCTGAAATCACAAAGGCGGTGGACTGTGCTTATGATGACAAATTCAGGACCCCGCAAATTGCGCAACTGGAAACGAAAAATAACACCCATTTTTTAGAGCTTTTTCACGGCCCCACCCTGGCTTTTAAAGATATGGCCCTTGCCTTATTGCCGTATCTTTTAAAAACGGCAGCCCAAAAAACAGGCCAGAAGAAAGAAATAGTAATTTTAACCGCCACCTCAGGCGATACGGGCAAAGCGGCTTTAGAAGGTTTTGCCGGTGTTGAGGGGACAAAAATTATTGTCTTTTTCCCGGAGCACGGCGTCAGTCGCGTGCAAAAAAGACAGATGGTGACGCAAAGAGGAAAAAATACATATGTCATCGGTATTGAAGGTAATTTTGACGATGCCCAAAACGGCGTCAAAGCAATTTTTACCGACCCGGTTCTGCGCCAAAAACTGGCAGAAAATGGCTACATGTTTTCCTCTGCCAACTCCATTAATATCGGCAGGCTCCTGCCCCAGATCGTTTATTATGTCTGGGCTTATCTGGAACTTTTACGGCGCGGCTGCATTAAAACAGGTGAAAAAATTAATTTTTGTGTACCCACAGGTAATTTCGGCAATATTTTGGCCGCTTATTATGCTGAGCAGATGGGTTTGCCGGTAGGGAAGCTAATCTGTGCTTCCAATAAAAATAAAGTTCTTTTTGATTTCTTCACCACGAAAATTTACGATCGCAAGCGGGAGTTTTTTGTTACCAGCTCGCCTTCCATGGATATTTTAATCTCCAGTAATTTAGAGCGCCTGCTCTACCATGCTGCCGGAGAAAATTCTGAACAGGTCAGAGCGTGGATGGAAGATTTAAAAACAAAGGGCAGCTATGAAATTCCCGCAGAAACTGCTGCGGCCTTAAAAAGTTTTGCCGCCGGCTTTGCCACGGAAGCAGAAACCAAAGCGTCCATCCGGGAAGTTTTTGAGGCTTCCGGCTACCTTATTGATACTCATACGGCTGTGGCCTATTCAGTGCTACAAAAATATCAAAAAGAAACCCTTGATGGCGCACCGGCGGTAGTGGTGGCCACCGCCAGCCCCTACAAATTTTCTAAAGACGTTTTATGTGCCCTGGAGGAAAAATTCGCCCAGGTTGACGATTTTGCCCTCTTTAAGGAAATGGAGAAAATTTCTCAGGTTGAAATACCGGCTCCTATCCGGGATCTAAAAGAACGTCCTGTTTTACACCGGCAAGTTTGCCGGCCGGAAGAAATGCCGCAGGTTGTAAGTGAAATTTTAGGCCTTTAATTGGGCTCAAGTGAAAGGAGCAGAAAATGACGACGCGTTTTTCCGATTTTACATACAGGCGTCCTGATTTTTCTTCATTTTGCCTGGAGTTTGAAGTTTTAGTGGCAGATTTTAAAGCGGCTAAAACTGCATCAATGCAGGCAGAAATCGTACAAAAAATAAATACTTTGCGCAGTACTTTTACTACACAGGCAACTCTCGCCCGGATCCGCTATACACAGAATACTGACGATGAATTTTACAGTAAAGAACAGGAATTTTTCGATGAAACGGAACCGCTTTACGACCAACTAATTAATCAGTACTATGAAGCTTTAATTAATTCACCCTGGCAAAAAGAACTGGCTCAAAGTTTAGGGGAACAGCTCTTTACGTGGGCGCGACATCTTTTACAAACTTTTTCCCCGCAAGTCATTGACAACTTGCAAGCCGAAAACAAACTGATCAGCCGCTATAAAAAGCTTTTGGCCAGTGCCGCCATTACTTTTGACGGTAAAAAATGCAATCTTAATCAGCTTGCCTACTACCAGCAAATGCCGGACAGGGCGGTACGACAGGAAGCTTTTTGGGCCCGGGCGCAATTTTTTCAGCAGCATGAAGAAGAATTTGATGAGATTTTTGACCGGTTAGTGCATTTACGCACAGAAATTGCCCGCCGTTTAGGTTTTGCCTATTTTACACCTTTAGGTTACCTGCGCCGTTGCCGCAGCGATTATAACGTCCAAGATGTAGCTAAAGTGCGTAAACATATAAATCGATACTGTGTGCCGCTGACGGAAAATATCCGCCGCCGGCAACAGCGGCACCTGGGTCTGAAAGCTTTTAAATATTACGATGAAAGTCTTTTTTTTCCCGAAGGCAATCCTACACCACAGGGCTCCCCTGCAGAAATACTGCAGCAGGGGATCAGGATGTATGAGGAGCTTTCGCCGGAAACAAGTGATTTTTTTGCCCAACTGGTTGAGCACCAATTATTGGACGTATTGAGCCGGAAAGGCAAGGCTCCCGGCGGTTATTGCGATTATTTGCCCGCCTTTGAAGTGCCTTTTATTTTTGCCAATTTCAATGGTACAGCCCAGGATCTGGATGTTTTAACCCATGAAGCAGGACATGCTTTTCAACTGTGGCTTTCCCGGCCCCAAATCCCTGAATACCAGTTTGCCACCATGGAGGCGGCAGAGATACCCTCCATGGGCATGGAGTTTTTTACCCGTCCCTGGATGGAATTATTTTTTCACGATCAAGCAGAACTTTATCGCCGGCAGCATTTAAGTGAAGCCTTCTTATTTTTACCCTACGGGGCTTTGGTGGATCATTTCCAACATGAAGTCTATGCTCAAAGCAATTTAACCCCCAGGGAGCGACGCAGGCTTTGGCGCCGTCTGGAAAAAGTATACTTGCCTTACCGTGATTATGACGGCATAGAATTTTACGAGGAAGGCGGGTATTGGTTCCAGCAAGGACATATCTTCGAAGCACCTTTTTACTATATTGATTATGTTTTAGCACAAATCTGTGTCTTTGAACTTTGGCAGCGGATGCACAGTGACCGTGAGCAAGCCTGGCAGGATTATTTGGCTTTCTGCCGGGCCGGCGGCAGTCTTTCTTTTTTAAACTTGCTGCCTTTGGCCCAACTGTCTTCTCCCTTTGGGGAAACTGCCGTTAAAAACAGTACAGAATATGTGCAACAGCGGCTTGAACTCTAGAAGTGTTTCTCAGAAAATTACTTGTTAATGAAAACCTCCCGGTAAGGTTTTTCAGCGGGAGGTTTTTTGATTGAGTACCCTCTTCAAGACGGCAATTTCCATGATAGTGCAGGAAATTGGCGGCAGTTGTCGAATATGCCTGGAAACAGGGTAAAAGGGGTTTTACTATGAAACGATACATAACAGTACTACTGGTTTTATCTTTATTTTTAGGTTTATCGTTATATTTTTCCGGCATTTTTGCCTGGGCGGAGGAAGAAGAGTGGGATAAACTCTGGGACGAAGCCGGAGTCTTCGGTCCTTCGGAAGGTTTAAACACTGTCACCGGCAAAGCGGCAGTGGCTGCCGGCCGCATTGAACTGCGCAATCTTGTCATTGACGGCAATTTATATCTTTTGCCTTCCATTGGCAGTGCACCGGTTACTCTGAATAATGTCACCGTTACCGGTGAACTTCACCTGCTTGGAGGCAATACCATTACCATCAGAGACGGGCAGATCAACTATGTGGAAGTTAATAACCGGGAAAATGCAGTTTCCGTCCTGGCGGAAGGCAGTGCCGCCATTTGGAGTGTGCGCGTACTGTCGGAATGTCTTTTGGAAGAAAAAACAGGCAGTGATGTTTACGGCTTTGGCCATGTTTATAGTACAACCCAGGACACCCTGACCTTGTCGGGAAACTTTCCCACCCTGACGGTGGAAAACCTGCAAGGTGCCGTTAACTTCCGTTCCGGACAGATCGGCAAAGTTTATATGGAATCCCAAGCAGGCGGTTCTGTTCTGACTTTGGGTGAACAGACGCAAATAGATGTACTGGACCTGGTCAGTGCCGTCCATGTAAAGGGCAACGGCTCTATTGGCCGTGTGGTGGTACTGGCCAATGGTTCTGAATTGGAAATGGAAGCCGGGGAGTATGAATTTGGCGAAAATATGTCAATTTTGGTTAAAGGCGGTGTGGTAGATGCCGCCGGTAAGCATGAAATAGTCATGGCGGGACTGGGTAATGTGGTGCTGGAACCGGGAAAATCCGCGGAGAAAACAATTACGGTGGACCCGTCTGATGTACAAATTACAGCGGCATCCAGTAATACTGAAGTGGCCACGGTCAGTCTTTCCGGCAATCAACTAACCGTCCGCGCCCTGGCGGCCGGCAGGGCTACCATTACGGTAAAGGCTGAAAAAGAAGGGTACAGTACGGCCACACAAAGTTTCACCGCCACCGTTAATACCCCACAAAAACCGCAGGTTACCCTGCAGGGGATTAAGGATTTAACGCTTGAGGAGGGTAAAAGCGGTACACGCACTGTCAGCACCAATCCCGGTGATGCCAAAGTCAGTGCTACTTCCAGTAATACCAAGGTGGCTACTGTCAGTGTGGACGGGTCCACCGTTACCGTTACCGGCAAAGAGGCAGGAACAGCCACCATTAATGTAACGGCGGAAAAATCGGGCTATCTGAAAGGCGGCGTTACCTTTAAAGTAACCGTCAAAGCCAAAGCCGCCGACAGTGGCACACCCGGCGCGCCCGGTACTCCCAGTACACCAACTTTCACGGTGATAGCCAGGGAACCGACTTTAGTGGGCAGGGAGCTGGTGGTAGTAAAATTAAATACCTCGGATCCGCAAAACTATGATGTCCTGATGGCTGACGGGACGAAACTTGACTATTTGCCTGCGGAAAAAGTCTTTAGCGGTGAAGTTAAAGAAGGCACAGCCGTCGGCTCTGTGAGAAAGAAAGAGTAGTGCGGTAAGGAGGTAAAAAAATGCAAAAACCTGCCTGTTTTCGCGTTCTCATCCTGACATTGCTTGCTTTACTGTTCTTTTCCGGCACTACTTATGCCGCCATTGAAACAGTCATTGCTAAAAACGAGCAAGGAAATTATTTTGTTTACGATTATGCTGAAGTACTGCGCTCTTACACGCAAAAAATTCTGCAAAAAAAAGCACCGCTCTATGAAGACTTTGCCCAAAAAAGTGTGGTGGCCGTCAGTTCCGCCAAAAGCGGTTATATTGACTATGCAGATGTCTTAAAAAGCTATACCGGCTCCATTGTTAAAGGTCAGCCTTTTGATCTTTTACAATATATAGAAACTGCTGCCGCCAAGCGCTATACCCCTGTGGCCGGAACCAAAAAAGTCAGTGAAAAAGACGGCAAACTGGTACTGAACGACTGGATTCTTCCGGAGGAAGACAGTTTGCTGCAAAAATTCAATGCCATTAAAGATCCTGAAACCATGCTTGCTGAACTGGTGCGGCATGCCCCGGATTTGGAATTGGACTTGAACGCTTTTCAGCAATTAACTCTTTACGGCCAAAAACAAGTGGCGTCAAAACTCCTAAATCTGCGCCCGCATTCAGGCTATACGGCACTAAACGTTTTCAAACAGGAACTGAAAAAAGCTTATCAAAGTGCTGTTTCCACACAAAATGAGGCATTAAAGACAGTCAATGACGCGCGCTCCACTGCACTTATGCGGCAAGCTTTGCAAAAATATGCTTTGCTTTTAGATTTAAACCTGGAGTGGCAAAAGCTGGAGCCCCAGGCACAAGAACTTTTCCTGGCTGATCTGGTGGCCAAGCGGCCTTATACCTCCATCACGGCCCTGCAAACAACTTTTGCCGCCGTTTTGGAGGCAGACAGATCTGCTTTAGGCTTGATTAATCAAATTACAGACAATAAGGCCATGCAGGATGCCCTGGTGACCCAGGCGCAGGCCCTGCAGTTACAGCTTGATCAGTACAACCTGCTCAATACTTTCGGTAAAGTGCAGGTGGCTGACCAAGTCATCCGCAAACGTCCTGCCGGAGGTTATCCCAACACGGCACAAGTGAAAACAGTTTTTGAAACTGCTGTCACAAATGCCCTTAATGCACAAAATAAAGCACTGCAGGCCGTGAATCAGGCAGTAACGAAAGAAGCTTTAGAGACAATTCTTGCTGCCCAGGCTTTAGTGTTGGAGCTTGACTTGTCGCGCTTTAACCAACTGCAGCCGGCAGCGCAAAATACAGTCCTGGAGATCTTGTTTTCCGGCAGGCCTTACAGTTCGGCCAAAACTTTGCAAAACACCTTTGTCAATGCTTTAAACAGTCTGGAATCCACAAAAATTATCCAGTATGTAGATTATCAGCGCAGCTTTAATGACGTTGTTACCATGCAAATGAACCGCAGCCCGCAGACTGATCTGTTGGGCGGCGGCTGGCAGACGGCCGACAGGAACCTGGTGGAATACTATCTTAATGCCGCCAACTTTGTGGAGGAAATGCGTCCTGCCGCCATCATTAAAGCCGGACCTGCCAGATTGCGCTCCGGTCCGGGTCTGACTTACGATCAGCTGACACTGCTGGAAACAGGAGCGGGACCCTTCTTCATCATTGACCGGGCAGAAGACAGCTCCGGCTTCACTTGGTATCGCCTGTTAACAGATTTCCGCGCCGGTTGGGTCCGGGAAGATTTAATTATTTTAACCGAGCGCAAGGGTGAAGGAATTTTACAGTTTTTAGTGCTCTCAGAGCCGACTAATGTAAACCCTGCTGAAATTAACGAGAAAATTCTGCAGGGCAAAGGCATCCTGGAAGGTATGGCGGACATATTTGTGGCCGCAGCCAAGCAATACCGGCTTAATGAAGTCTTTTTAGTATCCCTGGCTTTGCATGAAAGCGGAGAAGGCACAAGCCTTTTAGCCAACGGTGTGGAATTTAACGGTACTGTGGTCTATAATATGTTCGGTATCGGTGCCGTAGATTCCGATCCCATCTACAAAGGTGCAGAACGTGCTTATAAGGAAGGCTGGTTTACACCGGAAGAAGCCATTTTTGGTGGCGCTAAATTTATTTCCGAGCAGTATATTAACCATCCCCTCTATCACCAAAACACACTTTATAAAATGCGCTGGAATCCGGCCCATCCCGGTGAACACCAGTATGCTACCGATATTGGCTGGGCTTATAAACAAGTGGCAAAAATTAAAGCTCTTTACGATAAAATTACTACTTATGTGTTGCGCTTTGAGATTCCCAGGTATCATTAAATTTACGTCTCTGCCGGGGACTCCCATGGAGTCCCTGTTTTTTAATTTTACTTGCATTCCTCTTTTGTGACCGGAAGAATTTTGGTGTATACTAAAGGGGCCCAGGAAAGGATGATGAGATTGAAAAACCCGGTAATAACCATTGAAATGGAAAAGGGCGGTAAAATTAAGGCAGAATTATACGCCCAAACCGCACCCAACACAGTGCGCAATTTTGTTTCTTTAGTGCAAAAAGGTTTTTATGACGGCCTGATTTTCCATCGCGTCATTGCCCAGTTTATGATTCAGGGAGGTTGCCCCGAGGGCACAGGCATGGGCGGACCCGGTTACGCCATTAAAGGAGAATTTGGCGCCAACGGCTTCCCCAACCCCCTGAAACATGAACGCGGTGTGCTCTCTATGGCCCGGGCGCAACATCCCGATTCCGCCGGTTCTCAGTTTTTTATTATGCATGAAGACGCCCCGCATTTAGACGGCCAGTATGCCGCCTTTGGCAAAGTAATTGACGGCATGGATGTGGTGGATAAAATTGCGGAAACGGAAACAGATGCTTATGACCGCCCTGTAGAAGAACAGCGCATCAAAAAGATTACCGTGGAAACTTTCGGCGGTCACTTTGCAGAGCCGGAAAAAATCTAAAAGGAAAGAACAGGCCACTGCTGATAATTTTCCAGCCGGCCTGTTCTTATTCTTATGCGAAAAAGCAGCTTTAAAAACACAGAGCGTCTTTCCGGGAGGAAACGGAAAGAAAAAATCCCTAAATATTAGGGAGAAATTTATGATAAAATACTAAAAGAATTTCAGGGATGTAAGGGGAGGGCCCCAATGCAAAAAGTTTATTTAGATCATTCTGCCACTACACCTGTACTGCCCGAAGTTGCCCGGGTGATGCAGGAAGTAATGCTGCATGATTTCGGCAACCCTTCCTCACTGCATACAATGGGTGTCAGCGCCGAACGCCACTTAACCAAGACGCGCCAAATCCTGGCTCAGGCGCTTGCCGTTAAAGCAGAAGAAATAATTTTTACTTCCGGTGGAACTGAAGCCAATAATCTTGCCCTGAAAGGCACTGCCCGCCGCCTGAAACGCCGCGGTCATCACCTTATGACTACACAGGTGGAGCATCCGTCAGTTTTATACGCCTGTAAGGCCTTGGAAGCGGAAGGTTTTGAAGTCACATATTTGCCGGTAGATAGAAACGGGCAGGTGGCCGTGAGCGATGTTGTGGCCAACCTACGCCCCGAGACACTTTTAGTCAGTATTATGCATGTGAACAATGAAGTGGGTACTATTATGCCGGTAACGGAAATCGGTCGTGCCGTGAAAGCCAAAAACCCCCAGACACTTTTTCATGTGGATGCGGTCCAATCTTTTGGCAAGTTTCCTGTTACACCCGCAACTTGGCAAGCCGATTTGGTGACTGTCTCTGCCCATAAAATCCACGGGCCAAAGGGCTGCGGCGCCCTTTACTGCCGTGAAGGCGTTTTACTGGAACCACTTTTGCATGGCGGTGATCAGGAAAGAGGATTACGCCCCGGCACAGAAAATGTGGCAGCCATTGCCGGTTTCGGCCGGGCAGCTCTTCTGGCCCAGGAAGACAGGGAACAGAAACTGGAAAAAATAAAAACATTAAAAGAGTTACTGGTGGAAGGGATTTGTAATTATATACCAGGAATCACCATTAACAGTCCCCCGGAGGGGGCTCCTCAGATTTTAAATATTACTTTTGCTGACGTCAAAGGTGAAGTTTTAGTCCACGCTTTAGCTGAAGCAGGAATCTATGTTTCTACCGGTTCGGCCTGTCACTCTCACAGGGCTGATCCCAGTCATGTGCTGCTGGCCATGCAGCGCAAACCACAAGAAATAGAAGCTACATTACGTTTTAGTTTTTCTGCTTACAATACGGAAGCAGAAATAGATTATACCCTGGAAAAACTGCGCCAGGCGGTGGAAACACTTCGCCTGGTGACACGGAGGAAAAGATGAAGACACTTTTTCTGATTCGTTATGGTGAAATCGGTCTGAAAGGAAAAAACCGTACTTTTTTTGAAAAAACACTGACCAATAATATCAAAAGGGCCCTGCGCGACCTGGCCCACTGCCGCATTTACCGGACACACAGTCGCCACTTTGTGGAAGTTACGGAAGGTGATGCCGAAGCTGTGGCTAAGCGCTTGCAGGAGATTTTCGGCATCGTTTCCGTTAGCCCGGTGGCGGTGGCTGACTTGTCGCTGGAAGCAATTCAGGATGTGGCCCTGAAGGAATTTGCCAAGGTAGCCCGGCCCGGTTTGCGTTTTAAAGTCAATACCAAAAGGGCTAATAAGCAGTTTCCCCTTCCCTCCATGGAAGTAAGTGCCAAGGTAGGGGCACATCTTTTAAAAAATTTTTCCGGACTGAAGGTGGATGTGCACGAACCGGAAGCAGTTTTAGATGTGGAAATCCGGGAAGAAAATGCTTTCATCTATACAGAGCGCCTGGAGGGCCCGGGCGGTTTGCCTGTTGGTGTTGCCGGTAAAGGCTTGCTTTTACTTTCCGGAGGTATTGACAGTCCTGTGGCCGGTTTTCTGACAATGAAAAGGGGCGTAACTTTGGAAGCACTGCATTTTCACAGTCCCCCCTTTACCAGTGAGCGGGCCAAGGAAAAAGTAATAGATCTTTGTCGTCGCCTTGCCTCATATGGGGGCAAAATCCGCCTGCATCTAGCACATTTTACCGAAATACAAACTGAACTTCGCCTCAAAACGCCTGAACGCCTCATGGTAACTTTGATGCGGCGCATGATGTTTCGTATTGCCCAGCGCTTAGCCGAAGAAACAGGTGCTTTAGCCCTTATCACCGGCGAAAGCCTGGGACAGGTTGCGAGCCAGACCATGGAAAGTATGAATGTCATTGAACGTGTAACCTCTATCCCGGTTTTACGTCCTTTAATCGGGATGGATAAACAGGAAATTATGACTCTTGCGCAAAAAATAGAGACCTACCCTATTTCCATCCGTCCCTATGAAGATTGCTGTACACTTTTCCTGCCTGATTTTCCTGCCACCCGTCCCCGCCTGCAGCAGGTGGAGGAAGCGGAAAAAGCTTTAGAAATAGAAGCTTTAGTGGCCGGCAGCCTGGAAAAAAGAGAAGTTTTAGAAATTGATTATTAGCAAGCAAAAGAGTGACGGTGTCACTCTTTTTTACCGTCAGAGGGAGGCAAATCTTTATATTTCTTACCAAAGATCTGGTGTTTACATGATTTGTGTATACATGTTATACTTGCTTTAGGATAACAAGAATTTATACCAACGCTAAACCTATAGTAATGCTCATACATTTAAAGGAAAGGAGTATATGGTTATGGGGTTACGTGCTTATCTCTTAGTGACTGTTACTGATGACTGTAAAGATGAATTTTTCCAGGATTTAATGAGCGACATAAAAAATTTGGCTGAAGTTGATTTTGCCGATCCCGTTGTGGGAACAGCCGATCTGGTAGTAATGGTGGAAGCAAATAATCTGGAGGAAGCGGCGGATAAAGTTGCTGCATGCAAAGGTGTGGACAAGGTAGAAATTTTACGCGTCACCAGCATCCTGGAAAGACATCGCACGTCAAAGACGGCGCTGCTACAAAAACTTAAATCATGATTTACATGTAACAATCTAGATTAAAGGGGTTTTGAGGATGAGAAAAGAAACAAATCTGGCCGTCAACCCTTTGGCTGCCGTTGATGCCATTGTGCGACGGCATAATATCAATGCCGGAGCTACTATTCCGATCTTACAGGATATTCAAAATACTTTTGGTTTTGTGGCTCCGGAAGTTTTAACTCGCATCTCTGACTTAACCGGTATTTCGGAAAGTGAATTGTACAGCATCGTTACTTTTTATGCTCAATTTCGCCTGCAGCCCATGGGCAAAAACATCATTAGTGTCTGCCACGGCACAGCCTGCCACCTGGCCGGTGCGGATAAAGTGACGGAGACAATCCAGTATGCCGCCGGTGCCAAACCGGGAGAAACCAGTGAGGACGGTTTGTTTACCCTGGAAAAGGTGGCCTGTTTAGGTTGTTGCAGCCTGGCACCCGTGGTCAACGTTAACGATGAAACACACGGGCGTGTGACACCGGACAAAGCCCAGGCGCTGGTTAAGGCTTTGCGCGATGCGGAGCAAAAAGAAAACAGTGGTAGCAAGGGGGAGAGCCGGAATGGGCAACCAGCCGTATAAAGTAAGAGTTGGCATGGGTACCTGCGGCATTGCCGCCGGAGCAAGTAAGACTTATGATGCCATTTTGCCCATATTACAAGAGCAGGGGATAGAACCTATTAAAACCGGCTGCATGGGCATGTGCTATAAAGAGCCGCTGGTGGAAGTAATTTCTGCCGACGGGAAAAGTTATCTTTATGGCAATGTGGGTCCCAAAGAAGCCGAAACTATCGTCAGGGAGCATATCCTGGGCAATAACCCTGTTAAAGAACTTTTAGTTTTGGCGGAAGAAGAAGAAACTGAACATGCTCCCTTTATCGAAAAACAGCACCGTGTGCTGCTGGAGCATTTGGGCCGCATTAATCCGGAAAGCATTGATAGCTATTTGGAAGTAGGCGGTTATGAAGCCACGAAAAAGGCTATCGGTACCATGACGCCGGAGGAAGTTATTGCTGAAATTGAAGCATCCGGCTTACGTGGCCGCGGCGGTGCCGGTTTCCCCACTTATCTCAAATGGAAACTGACGCGGGAAGCCAAAGGCAAGCAAAAATATATTGTCTGTAACGCCGATGAAGGGGATCCGGGTGCCTTTATGGACCGCAGTATCCTGGAGAGTAATCCCCATGGCGTCCTGGAAGGTATGATTATTGCCGGTTACGCCATTGGCGCCACGGAAGGTTATATTTATTGCCGGGCGGAATATCCCCTGGCCATTCGCAATTTAAAAAAGGCTATTGCTGAAGCAACCGCTCGCGGCTTTATGGGAGAAAACATTTTAGGTTCCGGTTTTAATTTTACCGTACAGATCCGTGAAGGAGCCGGTGCTTTTGTTTGCGGCGAAGAAACAGCCCTGTTAATGTCCATTGAAGGCAAAAGAGGCATGCCGCGCTTCCGGCCGCCCTTCCCGGCGGAAAAAGGTCTTTTTGCGCGTCCCACCTGTATTAATAACGTGGAAACGCTGGCCAATATTCCTTGCATTATTGCCCGTGGCGCCGAAGCTTACAGTACTTTGGGCACGGAAAACAGTAAAGGCACTAAAGTTTTTGCCCTGGCCGGTAAAATTAAGCGGGGCGGTTTAGTGGAAGTGCCCATGGGGCTTACCATCAATGAAATTGTCTTTGATATCGGCGGCGGTATTTCCACCGGTAAAGCTTTTAAAGCGGTACAAACAGGCGGTCCTTCCGGAGGATGTATTCCGGCCGCTTTAGGAGATACCCCGGTAGATTATGATTCGCTCAAAGCCATTGGTGCCATTATGGGTTCGGGCGGTATGCTCATTATGGATGAGGAAACCTGTATGGTTGATGTGGCACGCTTTTTCTTAAGCTTTACCTGTGAAGAATCTTGCGGTAAATGTACTTTCTGCCGCGCCGGCACCAGGAAAATGCTGGAGATTTTAGAAGACATTACTGAAGGCAGGGGTACGGAAGCAGATATTGAGAAGTTAGAACAATTGGCGCACCAGGTTAAAGCCGGTTCCATGTGCGGCCTGGGGCAAACTGCACCCAACCCGATTTTAACCACCATAAAATATTTCCGTGATGAATATTTGGCTCACGTCCGGGAAAAACGCTGCCCGGCAAAACAGTGTAAAGCATTAATTTACTATGAAATTGATCCTGAAAAATGTGTGGCTTGTGGCCTGTGCCGCCGCAACTGCCCTGTGGACGCTATCAGCGGGGCGAAAAAAACACCCCATGTCATTGATCAGGAAAAATGCATTCGCTGTGGTCTGTGTGTCACCAGTTGCAAATTTGACAGTATCGAAGTTAAATCCGGTAAACCGGAGACTGCAGTACAGTAAAGCAGCGATATTGTGAGTAAAGAGGTGTTAAAATGCCAAAAGTGCAAATTTGGATCGATGATAAAGAAGTTTGGGCAGAAGAAGGCAGTAATCTTTTGGAAGCTGCACTGGCTGCCGGTATTCATATTCCCCATCTTTGCCATGATCCCCGGCTGAAACCGTTTGGCTCCTGCCGCCTCTGTTTTGTGGAAATTGAAGGCGGGCGCGGACCGGTAACGGCTTGTGGCAATGTTGTCCGGGAAGGAATGAAAGTAACTACCAATAATGAGACCATTCGCGCCATGCGCAAAACAGCACTGGAATTATTAATGACGGAACACTGTGGGGACTGTGTTGCTCCCTGCCAGCTGGCTTGTCCGGCGCATATTGATATTCAGGGCTTTATAGCACACATCGCCAACGGCAAGCGTGATGCTGCCGCCGCACTCATTAAAGAGCAGCTGCCTTTCCCTTCCGTCTGCGGTCGTGTCTGCCCGCGTTTTTGTGAAGATGAGTGCCGCCGCAATATTGTGGATGAACCGGTTAATATTTGTGCGCTAAAACGGTATGCCGGCGATTACGATCTGGTTAATTTTAACCAGTATGCGCCCACACCTTTGCCGTCTACCGGCAAAACTGTGGCTGTGGTGGGCGGGGGCCCGGCCGGCTTAACGGCCGCCTACTACCTGGCGCTGATGGGCCATGCCGTTACCGTCTACGATAAAGGACCGGAATTGGGCGGTATGCTGCGTTACGGTATCCCTGAATACCGTTTGCCTAAAGAAACACTGGATCAGGAGATTAAACTGATCACCGATTTATGTGCCGGTGTTCGTTTAGGTGAAGTTTTTGGTCAGGATTATACACTTGAATCCTTACAGCAAGAATATGATGCCGTCTTTTTAGGTTTGGGCAGTCAGGCTGCACAAACTTTAGGTCTGGAAAATGAAGATACCCCGGGCATTTTAAACGGCATTGGCTTCCTGCGCGCTGTGGCGGAAGGCAACCCGCCGGAAATTGGCCGTAACGTAGTAGTTGTGGGCGGTGGTAACACCGCCATGGATGCTGCCCGTACAGCCGTGCGCCTGGGAGCGGAAAATGTCACCATTGTTTACCGCCGTGGGCGTGAAGAAATGCCGGCCAATATTGTGGAGATAGAAGAAGCGGAAGAAGAAGGCGTTAAATTCCAGCTGCTGGCCAATCCCACCGGTTATATCTGCACCCCTGATCATGTGGAAGGGGTGGAATGTGTCCGCATGGAGCTGGGTGAACCTGACGCTTCCGGTCGCCGCCGTCCCGTAGCTGTGGAGGGCTCGGAATTTACACTTCCTGCCGATACAATTATCCTGGCCATCGGTCAAAAACTGGAAAGGGAAGAAGTGGCTAGCTGCGGCTTGTTAATTTGTGACCGCGGCAATGTCCAGGCAGATGAAAGAACAGGCGGCACCAGTATTCCCGGTGTTTTTGCCGCCGGTGACTGTGTCACCGGGCCGAAAACAGTGGTGGAAGCCGTGGGAGCCGCCAAGCGGGTGGCTCTGGCCATGGACCAGTACCTGCAAGGTGCTGAAATTATTCCCCAAAAAGAAGAATTTAACTGCACCATGGGTGAGCACTGGCAGGAGATTAATCCGGAATATTTCGCCGACCGGGAAAAAATTGTCCGCCGCAATGAAGTTCATGTGCCGGCAGCGGAGCGTAAGACTAATTTTAAAGAATTTAATTTGGGCCTTACTCCCGAAACGGCACGGGAAGAAACAGAACGCTGCCTGTCCTGCGGCTGCCAGGATGCCTTCGACTGTAAACTGCGGCTTTATGCCGATGAATACGATGTAGACATTAAGCGTTTAGGCACGCATGAAAAACGCTACGAGATTATAACAGGTGACTATCTCGTCCAGGATGAGAATAAATGTATTCTCTGCGGTAATTGTGTCCGCATTTGCCAGGAAGTTCAGGATAACGGAATTATGGGTTTTGTTAACCGCGGCTTTGATACCACCGTGAAACCTAATATGGGTATTCCTCTTTCCGAAACGCAATGCGAATCCTGCGGTCAATGCATTTATGCCTGCCCCACCGGGGCACTGACGGCGGCCGGTATTTTGGCTAAGCCCGGTCCCTTTAAAGACGACCGTGTTGTCACCACCACCTGTACCTTGTGTAATACAGGCTGCACATTAGAACTGCATATAGCGGCAGACACAATTACCAAAGTCACTTCACCCCTGCGTACAGGCCATAATGACGGCAATCTCTGTAACCTGGGCCATTTTGCCGACAGGATTGTGCATGACCAAAATCGCCTGACGGCACCGCTGGTGCGAGACGGTAGTACCCATAAGGAAGTATCCTGGGAAAAAGCTATGCAAATAACTGCCGGTATTCTTACGGAAGCGAAAAAGTACCAGGGTGCAGACGGTTTAGCCGTGCTTGTTTCCCCGGCTCTCACCAATGAGGAAAACTATTTGGCGCAGAAATTTGCCCGTACAGTCCTGGGTACTAATAATATTGAAAGTACCAATCCTGTGCCTGAACTGTCTCCGGTAAAATCAGCCACCTTTAACGATGTGGAAAACAGCGATTTTATTCTCCTGGTGGGTGAAGACATCACTGTTGATTTCCCCATTGTGGCACAAAAAGTGCGTAAGGCTGTGGAAAAGGGCGCTAAGCTGGTAACTTTAACGGAAGAGCCAACACGTTTGGATAAATTTGCTCATCACTCCCTTTTAGTTAATTTCCACCGCCTGCCGGATGTGCTTTTTGCCCTGTACGCCCACGCCGTGCAGACAGGTCTTTTACCCCAGGCAGATCTCCCTTACAGCCAGGAAGACCTGCAGCGCCTCATTAATGAACTGCCCTGGATGGTACGGGTCAAAGCCGGTAAAGTTACAGCAGTGCTGGATGAATTTGCCGCGGCCAAACATTCTGTGATTATTGCCAACGGGGACAGCCTTGATGATGAAGAGCACTACCTATTAAATGAACTGGCCGCAACCGGCAATACAGGCGCAGGCAGCGGCCTTATGTTCCTCTACCGCGGCGGCAATGCCTTGGGTCAGTTAGAGATGGGAGTTCATCCCGATCTGTTGCCCGGACGTCTGCCCCTAAACGCCCAAGAAACTGCACCCAACACCGGATACTTGCTGCCGCAGCTTTTGGAAAAAGCAAGTCGCAACGAGATTTTAGCCCTTTTCATTCTGGGGGATGATTTCATTCTCACTCCGGAATTAATCGGCAAAGATACCATGGTTGTAGTTGCTGCCGGCACCTGGCGTGACGACTTGGCTTTAGCCGATGTGGTTCTGCCCCTGGCTTCCTTTGCCGAAAGTGACGGTACCGTCATTAACTGTGAGGGAAGATTACTGCCGGTAAATGCCGCCTTAAAGCCCCTCGGCGGTAAAAATAACCTGGAAATCATCCGGGACTTGGCTGAAGCTTTAGGCAAGCCTCTGCCCGGGCAGTCAGCGGCAGAAATTCTGGCTGAAGTAAAAACAGCAGGAGCTTTAACGGCTACAGCCGACCTTAATACAGATACAGAAGATGCTATTGCCTAAAAAAAACTGCCGGCCATTTGGCCGGCAGTTTGCTGTCTTGATAAACTCTTTACATTATTCCAGCTTACCGATAAACTCCTCAATGCGCTCCAGGCCTTTTTGGGCTTGTTCCAGGGCCAGGGCATAAGAGAGGCGAATGTAGTCGGGGGCACCAAAACCAGTGCCGGGAACCACGGCTACTTTGGCATGCTCCAGTAACAGGGAAGCAAAATCATCACTGGTATTAATGGTGTGGCCGCCAAATTTGCGGCCGAAAGTTTTGCTTACATCCACAAAAATATAAAAGGCTCCTTTGGGCTCTATACAAGAGAGACCGTCAATGGAAGCGATCTTTTCCACCATGTAATTTCGTCGCTGGGCAAAAGCAGCCCGCATCTTTTCTACGCAGTCCTGAGAGCCCAGCAGGGCTGCAATACTTGCTTTTTGTGCAATGGAGTTGGCATTGCTGGCGGTATGGCTCTGTACACTGCTCATAATCCCGGCAAGTTCCGCTGTGGAGGCGGTATAGCCAATGCGCCAACCGGTCATGGCGTAAGTTTTGGAAACACCATTTACCACAATGGTCCGTTTTTTAATTTCTTCGCCCAGCGTGGCTATACTGACATGCTGCTCTTGATCATAAATTAATTGTTCGTAGATTTCATCGGATACAATGTATAAATCATGCTCCAGGGCAAAATCGGCAATGGCCTGCAGTTCCGGGCGTGCATAAACCTGGCCGGTAGGGTTGTTGGGACTGTTAAGTAAAATAACTTTTGTCCGCTCGGTTAAAGCATTTTTCAAGTCATCTGCAGTGAGCTTAAAATTGTTTGCGGCTGTTGTGGGGACGATGACAGGGACGCCGTCATTAAGTTTGACCATTTCCGGATAACTGACCCAAAAAGGGGCCGGTATAATCACTTCATCGCCCGGGTTGAGCAGGGCGGCAAAAGCATTGGTTAAAGCATGTTTCGCCCCGTTGCTGACAACAATTTCCGCAACTTCGTACTCCAAAGCATTATCTCTTTTTAATTTTTCACAGATGGCAGCGCGTACATCCAGCATGCCGGCCACCGGTGTGTAGCGGGTAAAACCTGCCTGGATGGCTGCCACGGCTGCTTCTTTAATATGGTCCGGTGTTTCAAAATCCGGTTCCCCGGCGCCAAACCCGACAAGATCAACGCCTTCGCTTTTCATTTGTTTGGCTTTGGCATCTATGGCCAGTGTCGGGGAGGGGGAAATGGACTGCGCCTTTTTTGCATACATTTTCTTCTCCTCCATGCAAACTAACTGAAATCTTTTGCCTTGTTAAAACTTGTTTATTGTAACTTGTCTTTCCTCTTATCCTTATTGTAGTAAAAAGCCTGCTTTAAAGGAACCCCCCAAGCAAGCTTTTTCCCGGAAATACTGTGAATAGCTTTTAGCCGTGTTTTTTCACAAAATCCTCCATGAAACTTGCTAACTTTTCGCAGCCTTGACGGCTCATGGCATTATAAACAGAAGCCCGGATGCCGCCTACAGTGCGGTAGCCTTTTAAGCCTACCAGTCCAACTGCGGCTGCTTCCTGGATAAATTTTTGCTCTAATTCTTCCGTCGGCAGGCGGAAAGTAATGTTCATGAAACTTCTGCTTGCTTTGTGTGCATAGCCCTGGTAAAAATCGTACCGGTCAATAACTTCGTAAACTAATGCTGCTTTTTCTTCATTATGCTTGGCCATGGCTTCCAGTCCGCCTTGGGCTTTTATCCATTTTAGCACCAGTTGCAGCATATAGATGCCAAAAGTGGGCGGGGTATTATATAAAGAATTCTTTTTTGCCAAATTATAATAATTAAAAATAGCAGGCAAAGTTTCAGGCACTTTCTCCAGCATTTTCTTACTAATGAGCACTACTACCACACCGGAGGGCCCTAAATTCTTTTGCGCCCCGGCATAAGCCAGGTCGAATTTTTGATAATCCCAGGGGCGGCTTAAAATGTCGCTGGACATATCGGCCACCAGGGGCACACCGTTTGTTTCCGGAATATAGTGCCATTGTGTACCGTAGACAGTATTATTGGTGGTTATATGTAAATAAGCGGCGTCGGCGGGTATGTCCAAATCTTCCTGCCGGGGAATTTCTTTATATTTATTATCTGCCGTATTGACGGCAACATGAATCTTGCCTAATTTTGTCGCTTCTTCATAAGCTTTTTTGGCAAAATTTCCGGTAATGGCATAGGCGGCAGTTTTATCCGCAGAGAGGAAATTTAAAGGAATAAGGGCAAATTGCTGGCTGGCACCGCCTTGCAGGAATAAAACGCGATAATCATCCCCGACACCACTGATTTCTTTAAAAAGAGCTTCCGTAGTAAAAACAATTTCTTCAAAATCTTTGGAACGGTGTGACATTTCCATAACGGACATGCCTGTGTTTTGATAATTTAAAAGTTCCGCTTGCGCTTGCTCTAAAACAGGAAGTGGTAAAGTGGCGGGACCGGGGTTAAAATTGAAAACTCTTCTCTCCATAAATATACCTCCAGTGGATATTTCCTTAGATTATATCGATCTCATGTCAAAAGCTCAAGGTTTTTGCCAAAAAAACTTGTGAAAATAATAACTTCTTTCGGAAAAGCTATTATTAAAAAAATAGCTTGTTTGCCGGTAAATGATATCAAGCCGGGTATGCTTTCTTTCCCGGCAAATAGGGGCTTTAAAAAAACTAAGTTTTTTCTTGATTGAGGCAAAAAAATGTTTGACAGTAACGCCCCGGCCTGATATCATAGTTGTCAAATCGGTATACCGTGAATTTAAATAGTTTGCATTCTTATCAAGAGAGGTGGAGGGACTGGCCCGATGAAACCCGGCAACCCCAGAATACTGGAAGGTGCCAAATCCTGCAGGATCATCCTGACAGATAAGAAGGGTATGGACACACTAACCTCTTCTGTTCAGGAAGGGGTTTTTCGTCTTATCGGGCAGGAAAGCGTTTTCTGGGCGGAGAGTCGAGTCGATGAGGGTTTTAAGGGCTTCCCCGCCTTTCTGGAGAAAAGGAGGAAAAAAAATGACGAAAAAATATTCTTTTGCTACGCAAGCGGTACACGCCGGGCAAATTCCCGACCCGGCCACAGGGTCCAGAGCCGTACCTATTTACCAAACAACTTCCTATGTTTTTAAAAATACTGAACATGCTGCTGATTTATTTGCCCTCAAAGAAGCAGGTAATATCTATACACGCATTATGAATCCCACCACAGATGTCCTGGAAAATAGGCTGGCTGCTTTGGAAGGAGGCATTGGGGCTTTGGCCGTTTCCAGCGGTCAGGCCGCCATTACACTGGCACTTTTAAACCTGGCAGGACATGGTGATGAAATTGTTTCCGCCGTCAGCCTTTATGGTGGCACCTATACTCTTTTTGCCTACACCTTTGCCAAATTAGGCATTACTGTTCGCTTTGTTGACCCGGCCGATCCGGAAAATTTCCGCCGGGCTCTGACGGAAAAAACAAAAGCTTTTTATTTGGAATCAGTCGGTAATCCGAAACTCGATGTGCCGGATTTTGCTGCCATTGCCGCCATTGCCCATGAAGCAGGCGTCCCTTTAGTGGTAGACAATACCGTACCTACCCCCTACCTACTGCGCCCCATAGAACACGGTGCCGATATTGTGGTGCATTCCCTCACTAAATTTATTGGCGGGCACGGAACTTCCATCGGCGGTATCATTATTGATTCCGGTAACTTCCCCTGGGATAACGGGCGCTTCCCCGGATTCACCGAACCGGATCCCAGTTATCATGGTCTCCGTTACACGGAAACTTTCGGTGCGCAATCCTATATTGTCAAGGCGCGCGTACAGCTTTTACGTGATCTGGGTACCAGTCTTTCTCCCTTTAATGCTTTTCTTTTCCTGCAGGGACTGGAAACTTTGCCGCTGCGGATGCAGCGCCACAGTGAAAATGCTCAGGCCGTGGCTGAATTTTTAGCTGCTCATCCCGCCGTTAGCTGGGTTAATTACCCGGGACTGCCCAGCCACAAATCCTACGCCAATGCCCAAAAATATTTACCTAAAGGCTGCAGTGCCTTAATCGGTTTTGGCATTAAAGGCGGCCGCAGTGCCGGTGCGCGTTTTATTGAAGCATTACAATTATTTTCTCATCTGGCCAATATCGGTGACGCCAAATCCCTGGCCATTCATCCCGCTACCACCACCCACTCCCAGTTAACGCCGCAGGAGCAGGAACAAACAGGTGTTACAGACGATTTTCTCCGTCTTTCCGTGGGACTGGAGGATAAGGAAGATTTAATTGCAGATTTGGCGCAAGCACTGCAAGCTGCCACAGGGAGGTAGAAGAATGCTTAATAAGCCGGAGATTCAGTATTTTAAGGGGCAGTGGCCGGCACAAAAAACTTATACTTTTGCCCGACCACCGCATTATTTCCGGCTGGAATCGGGAAAATATTTAGGACCCATAACAGTGGCCTACGAAACTTACGGTCAACTGGCGCCGGACGGGGAAAACGGCGTTTATATTGCCCATGCTTTAACGGGCACGGCCCAGGCCGGAGGCCACAGCGGGCAGGAAAAAGGCTGGTGGGAGCCGCTCATTGGCCCGGGTAAAGTCTTTGACACCAATAAATACTTTATTGTTTGTGCCAATGTCCTGGGAGGATGTTACGGCACCACCGGTCCCACTTCCCTCAATGAAAAAACAGGCATGCCTTATGCTATGGATTTCCCTGTGGTTACCATCCGGGATATGGTGCGGGTACAAAAACACCTGTTAGATCATTTAGGCGTTAAACATTTAAAAATTGTCAGCGGCGGTTCCCTGGGCGGGATGCAAGCCCTGGAATGGGCCGTTACTTACCCGGAACTGGTAGATGTGGTGATTCCCGTAGCGGCTTCGGAGCGGCTGACGCCTTTAGCCATTGCTTATAATCAAGCCGGCCGCAGAGCTATTATGAATGATCCCAACTGGCTGGGGGGCAGGTATTACGGCCGCACTTTCCCTGTGGACGGATTGGCTTTAGCGCGCATGATCGGTACTCTGACTTATAAAACCAATGAAACATTTGAAGAACGTTTTGGCCGCAAACTGGCGGGCAGGAGCCGGGACTACTACAACTTCTTCCAGGATTTTGAGGTGGAAAGCTATTTTAACTACCAGGGACAAAAGCTGGTCCGGCGTTTTGATGCTAACAGTTACCTTTACCTGACTAAAGCCATGGATTTGCATGATTTAGGTCGCGGTTATCCTTCTGTTTTAAGTGCCTTGCGCCGCATAAAAAGTAAAGTTTTGCTCATTGGTATCAGCAGTGACCTGCTTTTCCCGCCTGTGGAAATTCGCGGGCTGGCGGTGGAATTACGCCGGGCCGGTGTAGATGCCACCTACCGGCAGTTACAGTCCACCTTTGGGCATGATGCCTTCCTCCTGGAGTTTGCCCAATTAAGTCAAATCATCGGGGAATTTTTGGCGGAAGCAGGCCTCAATTAACCTTTTCCCTGCCGGTAAAGGATTTTTGCCCTCCGGGGAGAAAGTTATTAGTCAGTGCAATCCGGTTAAAGTTTTAACCTGAAATGTAAGGAGGTAATGGCTTTGCTCATTAAAGGTATAGAAGTTGGTTCCTTTGCCGCCAATTGTTATCTTGTCAGCTGCCAAGAAACTAAAGAAGCAGTATTAATTGACCCGGGTGCAGAAGCAAAGAAAATTTTGCAAATAGTAAAGGAAGCCGGCGTCACCGTAAAATATGTTTTGAATACGCACGGCCATATTGATCATATGGGGGCTGATGCGGAAGTAAGTCAGGCTTTAGGTGCGCCTTTATATATTCATGAAGGGGATAAAGCATTGATTGAAAATCCCAGGGATGATTTGGCTGCTTACCAGGGGGTGGCAAAACCGGCTAAGGCTGACGGTTTCCTGCGTGACGGGGAGATCATAAGTTTTGGTAAAGCACAGCTAAAGGTATTGGCCACACCGGGCCACAGTCCCGGTAGTGTTTGTTTCTATAATGAAAAGGAAAAAGTTTTATTTAGCGGTGATACTTTATTTGCCGGGTCCATTGGCCGCACAGATTTTCCGGGCGGCTCTTTTCCCCAGATTATCAGCTCCATTAAAGAAAAACTTCTGGTTTTACCTGAAGATACGGTAGTTTTACCGGGCCACGGCCCCGCTACTACCATTGCCGCGGAAAAACAGTATAATCCCTTTTTACAATAAAAAAAGCCGGCTGACCTTTGCGTCCGCCGGCAGATTTTTTGCCGGTAATTGGCCCGATTACTTTTTTGGGGCAAAACTTTTTAACGCACTTCCCTGAGCTCCCGCATTCTTT
>JAAYSO010000056.1 GCA_012523945.1 Bacillota bacterium | reverse complement strand
GTTTTAATCATGCCTTGCCTCGACATTAAAGACGGGCGGGTGGTCAAAGGTGTTCATTTTACTAACCTGCAGGATGCAGGAGATCCGGTTTTTTGTGCACAAGCTTATTGTGAAGCAGGAGCAGATGAACTGGCTTTTTTAGACATTACTGCCACGGTGGAAGGACGGAGGACCATGCTGACGGTGGTGGAAAAAGTTGCAGCCGTGGCCACGGTGCCGCTGACAGTGGGGGGAGGCATTGGTTCCTTGGCTGATATCGAGGCTGTCTTAACTGCGGGGGCAGACCGGGTATCCATCAGCAGTGCAGCCTATCGTACACCGGATTTAATAGAAAAAGCAGCCAAAAAGTTTGGCAGCAATAAAATCGTTGTGGCGCTTGATGTAGATAAAAACGAGAAACTTTCATCCGGATATGAAGTTTTTGTGGACGGGGGCAGGACTGCAACCGGCAAAGATGCCGTTGCCTGGGCACAGGAGGCGGCAGACCGGGGAGCTGGTATGCTTTTACCCACCAGTAAGGCGCGTGATGGAGCCAAAACTGGCTATGATTTGCCGCTGATAAAAAAATTAAAAGAAACCGTGGGAATTCCTGTTGTTGCTTCCGGCGGTGCCGGACGCCCTGAACATTTTCTCGAGGCGGCACAGGCAGGTGCAGATATTTTGCTGGCGGCTTCAGTTTTTCATTTTGGTGAAATTACTATCCCGGAAGTGAAAAAGTACTTGGCTAAACATGGGTTTTAACCTTTGTCCGGTATCTAACTATGGAGGGATAAGATGGGAAGCTTAAAGCATAATCTGGTTTTAATCGGGATGCCGGGGGCTGGAAAAAGCACTGTGGGCGTGTTGGTGGCAAAAACGCTGGGTATGGCTTTTGTAGATACAGATTTATTGTTGCAACAAAGTGAAAAAAGACTACTGCAGGAAATAATTGAGCAGGAAGGCAGCCAAAATTTTTTGTTACTGGAAGAAAAAACAGTTTTAACTTTGCAAGCAAAATATTCTGTTATTGCTACCGGGGGCAGTGTTATTTACAGCCAAAGGGGTATGCAGCATTTACAAAAGAACGGTCTCATTGTTTACCTGCAGTTGCCATACGGCGAGCTGGTGCAAAGAATCCACAATATGGCAGCCAGGGGCATTGTCATGACAAAAAATCAGACTTTGGCGGAACTCTATGCTGAACGTAAAGACTTTTATGAAAAGTATGCCGAGATTATCATTAATTGTTCCGGGTTATCCATTGAAGAATCCGTGCAAAAAGTATGTGCTGCCTGGCAAAACTATCAACAGAATAAACAGGTGTAAAACAGCCGGGTGAGCTAATTTAAGAAGCCGGAGTCCATCACCCAGCGACCGTGATCGCAAACTAAAATAACACGGATGGTATCAATTTTTTCGTAGGAAGTAGGTACGACAAACTCAGCCACAACCATATTGCCACTATTGTTGAGCAGGCGAAACTCCATAATATTATCTGCTTTCCATAAAGGAAAAACAAAACCCATTTCATAACCCCAGTCTTGTAAATGGTGTTCATAAAATTCTTTTAATTCGTTGTCAACCAGGGAAGACGACCAATATTTTAAAAGCTGTGGGCGCACTTCCGGCCAGGGAGATTTGCCGCCATGATACAATTCGTCTTCAAATGCTTGGCTAAAAAGCTTGACAGTGGCATAATGTGCCTGGGAAGAATAAGAAATAATTTCTTCTGCAGTTAAAGTAACGGTATCAAAACAAGACTGTTTGCCCTGATTGGTTGCGGTAGAATAACAGCAAATTTTTTGTATAAAAATGATACCGGCAAAAAATACTGTTAAGAGGGAAAGTAAAATGAATGCCAGGCGTTTTTTGCCCTTCATTATCTGACCCCCTGTGAAATTATCAAGATAAAGCAGGCAATTCTCTTTCTTATCTGAGCGAAAAGATATTAAGGCGATAAGCCGGGAGACTGAGCAAGGAGTTTCACCGGTTTTTTTATGACGTCAACATAAGGTTAATTTAATTTGCCAACTTAAAAAAAAAGCGGCCTGCAGGCCACTTTAAAATAAAAATTTTTACTTGACTGATTTGAGATGACGGTCTAAAAATTTAATCACTTTATCTAAATTCTCCCGGTCATAAAAGCGCGGATCCTCATGAG
>JAAYSO010000055.1 GCA_012523945.1 Bacillota bacterium | reverse complement strand
TGGCGAAATTGGCACACGCGCTAGACTTAGGATCTAGTGGGTTTTTCCCTTGGGGGTTCAAGTCCCTCCGCCCGCACCATTTGAAATTTCATGTGTGCGGAAATAGCTCAGTGGTAGAGCATCGCCTTGCCAAGGCGAGGGTCGCGAGTTCGAATCTCGTTTTCCGCTCCAGAACATAAAACGCCGAAAAGGCGTTTTTTTAATTTCTTTCAAATTCCTTTCATTTTAAGTTGTTTAGTGGTAAAATACTTTGCAGATTGACAATATGTATGCTATAATGCTTCGCAAAGATCAAATACCAAAGCTTTTTACCAAAAATCTTAACTTTACGTTTCACTGCGCTTTGTAAAGCCGCATAAGATAAAATACATTCAAAGGAGCATAGGGTATGGTAAAACTGGAGAAAATAGACGAAAGTAAGGTCGCTTTAGAGATTGAAGTTGATGAAGAGACGCTTGCCGGAGCTCTCGACCAAGCTTACAAGAAAGTCGTAAAACAAATTTCATTACCCGGCTTTCGCAAAGGCAAAGTACCCCGTTTTGTCTTGGAAAGCCGTTTTGGTCCGGAAATCCTTTATGAAGATGCCATTGAAATCATGGTTCCGCCTGCATACGAGCAGGCTGTAAAAGAAACAGGGATTGAACCTATTGCTCAGCCTGCCATTGATTTAGTACAGTTGGAAAAAGGCAAGCCTTTTATTTTTAAAGCAACTGTAGAGGTAAAGCCGGAAGTGAAACTGGGGGAATACCGTGGACTTGAGGCAACCCGTCAAATCCGGGAAATAACCGAAGAAGACGTGGAAAAAAACCTGCAACAGATGCGCCAGCAACATGTAAAATTGCATGTGGTTGAAGATCGCTCTCTGGAAATGGGTGATGTGGCAGTAATTGATTTTACAGGTTACATTGACGGGGAGCCCTTTGACGGCGGTCAGGGGGAAGGATATTCCCTGGAGATCGGTTCCAATACTTTTATCCCCGGCTTTGAACCGCAGCTGGTGGGGATGAATATTGGTGAAGAGAAAGAGATTGAAGTTACTTTTCCTGAAGATTACCACAGTGAAGAAGTGGCGGGGAAAGATGCAGTTTTTAAAGTGAAGCTAAATGAAATTAAAAGTAAAGAAATTCCCGAGCTGACAGATGATTTTGTGCAGGAGATTTCCGAATTTGAGACTGTGGCTGAATTAAAAGCAGATGTTTTGAATAAGCTGAAAGAGCAGGAAGAAGAACGGGCGGATAGTGAGGTAAAATTTGCCCTGATTGATGCCGTTACAGAAGCATCTGAAGTTAAAGTGCCGGAGATCCTCATTGAAAATCAGCTTGATGTGATGATGGCCGATTTGGAACGGTTTTTGCGCATGCAAGGCCTCACAATGGAGAAGTATCTGGAGTTTAGCAATAAAACTGTTGAGGATTTGCGCCAAGAACAGCGTGAAGACGCTGAAAAACTTGTAAAAAAAGATTTGGTGTTAGAAGCCATTATGAAAAAAGAAGGAATTGCCGCTACAGATGAAGAAATACAAGAGCGCATTAAAACCATAGCGGAAAATTATAAGCAAGACGAAGAGGCCATTAGAGAACTCTTAACGGTACAAGGTCAGATGGATGCCCTTCGCCACGAATTAACTTACAGCAAGACCATTGACTTCCTGGTGGAGGAGGCCAAGATTACGACAGAAATAGTTTCTGCTGTTGAAAAAGAGGAGCAGGAGGGATAACCTTATGAGTCTAGTGCCGATGGTTGTGGAGCAGACCAATCGCGGTGAGCGTGCATACGATATTTATTCCAGGTTATTAAAGGATCGTATTATTTTTATTGGTAGTGCCATTGATGATACAGTGGCAAATCTTGTCATTGCCCAATTACTGTTTTTAGAGTCGGAAGATCCTGATAAGGATATTAATATTTACATTAATTCTCCCGGAGGCTCTGTTTATTCCGGCTTGGCCATTTACGATACAATACAGTATATTAAACCTGATGTCTCCACCATTTGTGTCGGTTTGGCAGCCAGTATGGGGGCCGTGCTTTTAGCTGCCGGTACCAAGGGTAAGCGTTTTGCTCTGCCCAATTCTCGTGTCATGGTACACCAGCCTCTGGGTGGTGCTCAAGGGCAGGCAGTAGATATTGAGATTCATGCTCGTGAGATTTTACGGATTCGTGAGCAAATCAATGGTATTTTGGCCCGTCATACCGGTAGAGATGTGGAACAAATCGCTAAAGATACAGACCGTGATTACTTTATGTCCGCCGAAGAAGCAAAGGATTATGGTTTGATTGATGGCGTACTGCAAAAACGTTAAGCTCCTGTAGGAGGGACAAAGATGTTTAAATTCAATGATGAGAAGGGACAGTTAAAATGTTCTTTCTGCGGCAAAACCCAAGAGCAGGTACGCAAATTAGTGGCGGGGCCCGGCGTTTATATTTGTGATGAATGCATTGAATTATGTAATGAAATAATTGAAGAAGAACTGTCCGAAGAAATGGAACTGGATTTAATTGAGCTGCCGAAACCGACAGAAATCAAGGAAATCCTGGATCAGTATGTCATTGGACAGGATGAAGCCAAAAAATCTTTGGCCGTTGCAGTTTATAACCACTATAAGCGTATTAATGCCGAACAAAAAACTGACGATGTGGAAATACAAAAGAGTAATATTTTACTCATTGGCCCTACCGGTGTCGGCAAGACGCTTCTGGCCCAAACCTTGGCCAGGATTTTAAATGTGCCTTTTGCTATTGCCGACGCAACTTCTCTGACGGAAGCCGGTTATGTGGGCGAAGATGTGGAAAATATTTTACTGAAGTTGATTCAGGCTGCCGATTACGATTTAGAGCGGGCTGAAAAGGGTATTGTCTATATTGATGAAATTGATAAAATTGCCCGTAAAACCGATAATCCTTCCATTACCCGCGATGTATCGGGCGAAGGAGTACAACAGGCACTGCTGAAAATTCTGGAAGGAACTGTGGCCAGTGTTCCGCCGCAAGGCGGCCGTAAGCATCCGCATCAGGAGTTTATGCAAATTGATACTACCAATATCTTGTTTATTTGCGGCGGCGCCTTTGACGGCATTGAAAAAATCATTAAAAACCGCATTGGCAAAAAAGGTATTGGTTTTGGGGCGGAAATTGCCAGCAGTGAAGAAGAAAAAAATATCGGCGAAATTCTCCGCCATGTACTGCCCCAGGATTTAGTCAGATTCGGCCTGATCCCGGAATTTGTGGGTCGTGTGCCGGTGGTGGCCACCTTGGATGCTTTGGATGAAGAAGCTTTAATCCGCATTTTGACAGAACCGCGCAATGCGTTAATTAAGCAGTACCAGCGCTTGTTTGAAATGGATGATGTGGCTTTGGAGTTTAAAGAAGGAACGCTGGCACTCATTGCGCAGGAAGCAATCAGGCGCAAAACGGGAGCGCGCGGGTTGCGGGCGATTTTGGAAGAGGTCTTGTTGGATGTTATGTATGAACTTCCTTCCTTTGACAATATCGAGAAATGCATTATCACAAATGAAGTCATCACCAAAAGGGATAAACCGATTTTGGTGACAGCAGACAAACGTAAAAAGAAAAAGGAAGAATCGGCATAAAAAAGAGGAGCTGTTATTCTGCCGTGAATAACAGCTCTTTTTATCGAAGATGAAATCATCTAACCTTAATTTGCTTTTTTTCAATCCGGTGAGGGTAATAGGGAGGCAAAGAAAAGGAGGAAATTTAGCAAGAATCTGGCGCCGGCAAGCGTTTATTCCTTCTGCTTGGGACATACTAAGGCGTAAAAGGTATGTGGCAGAAGGGAGAAATGCTATGTCTGGTTTGGCACAGCTTATTGGTGTAATGCAGTTAATTATTGCCGTTATCATCGGGCTTTATTTTTGGAACCAATTAAAGTCGCAGCAGTCCACAAAAACTGCCGCCCGGAAAGAATCCGGCAAGGAACTGGATCAATTAAGGCGGATGCGGCAGGTAGCTTTAACGGAGCCTCTCTCAGAGAAAACCAGGCCCACTAGTTTTGCAGAGATTATCGGTCAGGAGGAAGGGATTAAAGCTTTAAAAGCTGCGCTTTGTGGTCCCAATCCGCAGCATGTGATTATTTACGGGCCTCCGGGGGTGGGGAAAACGGCCGCCGCCCGTTTGGTACTGGAAGAAGCTAAAAAGAATCCTGCCTCTCCCTTTGGCAAGGATGCTAAATTTGTCGAACTGGATGCCACCACCGCCCGCTTTGATGAACGTGGCATTGCCGACCCCCTCATCGGTACGGTCCATGATCCAATTTATCAGGGAGCCGGGCCCCTTGGGATCCAGGGCATTCCCCAGCCCAAGCCGGGTGCAGTCAGTAAAGCACATGGCGGCGTGCTTTTTATTGATGAAATTGGCGAACTGCATCCGACACAAATGAATAAACTTTTAAAAGTGTTGGAAGACCGTAAAGTTTTTTTAGAAAGTGCTTATTATAATCCTGAAGATAAAAATATACCTGCACATATTCATGAGATTTTTCAAAACGGTTTACCGGCTGATTTTCGCCTGGTTGGTGCCACCACGCGTAATCCGGAGGATATCCCGCCGGCTATTCGTTCGCGGTGTTTAGAAGTTTATTTCCGCGGGCTTTTGCCGGATGAAATTATTCAGGTAGCTGCCAATGCCGTCAAGCGCGTAGGCTTTACCATTGAACCGGCTGCCCTGCAGGTGATTGCCCGCTATGCCAAAAACGGGCGTGAAGCTGTCAATATAGTCCAAATTTCCGCCGGCGTGGCTGACTGTGAGCAGGCAGCCAAACAGATTACGGTGGAAAATGTGGAGTGGGTAGTACATGCCGGCCGGCTTTCACCACGACCTGAACGTAAAATTTCGGAGCAGCCCCAGGTGGGGTATGTGAACGGCCTGGCGGTTTATGGCCCCGGCATGGGGATGCTTTTAGAAATTGAAGTGTCCTCCCATAAAGTGGGTAAGGGCAAAGGAGAAATTAAAGTCACCGGGGTGGTTGATGAAGAAGAGCTGGGCAGTCCGCAGCGGGTGATCCGCCGCAAAAGCATGGCCAAAGGATCGGTGGAAAATGTGCTGACGGTACTGGCTCATTACCTTGATGTTGACATAAAAGATTACAATGTTCATCTTAACTTCCCCGGGGGGACGCCTGTTGACGGCCCCTCTGCCGGTATTGCCATGGCGTGTGCCATTTATTCTTCCTTAACGGGCATTCCTGTGGATAATACGGTGGCCATGACGGGTGAATTATCTGTCCGTGGCTTGGTCCGGCCTGTAGGCGGTATTGTCTCTAAAGTGGAGGCCGCCAGGCAGTCAGGTGTAAAAAAAGTACTTTTGCCGCAAGAAAACTGGCAGCAGTTGTTTTCTCATTACCACGATCTGGAGATTATCCCGGTGACTCATTTTGAGGAAGTCCTGGCCCATGCATTGTGCCGGCCGCAGCAGCAATCTTTGCCTGCGGCAGGAGTGGCACTGTCTGCATCCCCCATGTAGTCAGATGGAAAATCTATGCAATAAAAAGGATATGGCCTGATCTAGGCGAATACTCTTACTGAAAGATACTTTATTATTTTGATGATTGGAGGGTAGAGCTCCATGGCGGCAAAGCGAAAAGTCCTTCCACTTCTACCTTTACGAGGCATACTTGTTTTTCCTAATATGGTCCTGCATTTGGATGTGGGACGTGAACGTTCCGTTAGTGCTTTAGAACAGGCAATGGTGGAAGACAATCAGATTTTACTTGTTGCACAGAAAGAAGCACGAATAGATGAGCCTACCATCGATGATATTTATTCTATGGGTACAATAGCCCAGATAAAGCAGATGCTGAAACTGCCGGGAGGCACAATTCGTGTGTTGGTGGAAGGTCTTTCCCGTGCCTATATTCGTGAAGTTATAGAGACAGAGCCTTATTTTAAGGTAGAGTCGGAAGAAGTTGAAGAAGATGTAACAAAGACCATAGAAGTTGAGGCTCTGATGCGTAGTGTTATCTACCAATTTGAGCAGTATATCAAATTAAGTAAAAAAATACCGCCGGAAACTCTGGTAACAGTTTCCTCCCTGGAAGAGCCCGGTCGGATGGCAGATCTCATTGCCTCACATTTGACGCTCAAGATCCAGCAGAAGCAGGAGATTTTGGAGGCTACCTCACCGCGCCAGCGTTTGGAAAAGCTTTCGGAAATTCTCACTCATGAAATGGAAATCCTGGAAATAGAACGCAAAATAAATTTGCGTGTCCGTAAACAGATGGAGCGGACGCAAAAAGAGTACTACCTGCGGGAGCAGATGAAAGCCATTCAAAAGGAATTGGGCGAAAGAGATGACCGCATGGCTGAAGCAGATGAGTTTCGCGAGCGGATAGAAGAGGCTAATTTACCGGAAGATGTTGAGGAAAAAGCGCTGAAAGAAGTGGAGCGGCTGGAGAAAATGCCTCCGGCTGCGGCCGAAAGCGTCGTGATTCGCAACTATCTTGACTGGATTTTGTCCTTGCCGTGGAATATACAGACGGAAGATCGTTTGGATTTAAACAGGGCACAGGAAATTTTAGATGAGGACCATTACGGTCTGGAAAAAGTTAAAGAACGTATTATTGAGTTTTTGGCTGTACGACAGCTGGCGGAAAAATTAAAAGGGCCTATTCTCTGCCTGGTGGGACCTCCCGGGGTGGGGAAAACTTCCCTGGCCCGCTCCGTGGCCCGGGCGTTGGAGCGTAAATTTGTCCGCCTGTCTTTGGGCGGTGTCCGTGATGAGGCGGAAATACGCGGTCACAGGCGCACCTATGTGGGTGCCATGCCGGGGCGCATTATCCAGGCCATGCGCCAGGCCAAATCGAAAAACCCTGTCTTTTTACTGGATGAGATTGATAAAATGTCCACGGACTTCCGGGGCGATCCTTCGGCGGCATTGCTGGAAGTTTTAGACCCGGAACAAAATAATAGTTTCTCTGATCATTACCTGGAAATTCCTTTTGACCTTTCCCATGTCATGTTTATCACTACGGCCAATACGCTTTACAATATTCCGCAGCCGCTTTTGGACCGTATGGAAACCATCCATATTTCCGGGTATACGGAAGAAGAAAAAGTAAAAATCGGTGAACGCTATCTTTTGCCGAAACAAATCAAAGAAAACGGATTGGAAAGCAAACATCTTTCTATTTCTGAAAAAACTATCCGCAAAATTATCCGTCAGTATACTCGCGAAGCAGGAGTGCGCAATTTGGAGCGGCAACTGGCCACCATCTGCCGTAAAGTTGCCAGTGATGTTGTGCGCAATAATAAACAGCGCTCCTCCATTACCTCACGTAATTTGCATAAATACCTGGGGGTACCGCGTTACCGTTACGGCGTGGCGGAAAAAGAAGATGAAATCGGTGTGGCCACTGGTTTGGCGTGGACGGAAGTAGGTGGCGATACCTTAATCATTGAAGTCACCATCATGCAAGGTAAAGGCAAACTGCTGCTAACCGGCAAGCTGGGGGATGTGATGCGTGAATCGGCACAAGCAGGATTATCATACATCCGCTCACGTGCACAGGAATTAAAGATTGCAGAAGATTTCCATGAAATTTATGATATTCATATCCATATTCCTGAAGGTGCCATTCCTAAAGACGGCCCTTCTGCCGGGATTACCATGGCTACAGCTTTAATTTCCGCCCTGACTAAACGGCCCTATAAAAGTTCTGTGGCCATGACGGGTGAAATTACGTTACGGGGGCGCGTGCTGCCCATTGGCGGTTTGAAAGAGAAAGTCTTGGCGGCCCACCGTGCCGGCATCAAAACAGTCATTCTCCCGGAGGATAATAAAAAGGATTTGGCGGAAATTCCGCTGAATGTAAGGCGCCGGTTGGAGTTTATCACTGTGGAACATATGGACGAAGTCCTTAAATACGCGCTGCATGAGGCACCGCAGGAAGATCCGGCCGATTCATAATGAAAATAAAGACTGCTGAATTTATTATTAGTGCAGCAAAATCTGAACAGTTTCCCCAGGATAGACTCCCGGAAATTGCTTTTGTGGGCCGTTCCAACGTAGGCAAGTCTTCACTTTTAAATTCATTAGTCAAGCGCAAACAATTGGCTAAAACCAGCAGTACACCGGGTAAAACGCAGTTAATTAATTTCTTTCTCATCAATAAAGCTTTTTACCTGGTGGATCTGCCGGGTTACGGCTTTGCCCGTGTGTCGCAAGCCATGAAAAAACAGTGGGGACGCATCATTGAAGAGTACCTGGCCACCCGGGAAACGCTTATGCTAGTTGTGCTACTGGTGGATGTGCGTCATCCGCCCACGGCCAATGACCGGGATATGTATCAGTGGTTAATTCACTATAATCTGCCTACAGTGGTGGTAGCCACTAAAGCCGATAAAGTCTCCCGGGGCAGCCTGCAAAAACATATTAACCAGATCCGTCAGGGTTTAAATCTGGGAAGCGAGGGGCCGGTTATTCTTTACTCAGTGCAAACATCCCAGGGTAGAGATGATTTGTGGAGAATCATAAAACAATATATTTCTTAAAATAAGCTGCTGCCGGCACGGCAGCAGCTTATTTTAAGACCGCTGCTTGTGTTATATCAGGCAACCCCTAAAGGACAAGAAAGGCGCAACATTAAAAATAAACGGAAGCGCCTTTCTTGTTGCTGGGAAATCATCTAACCTTGATTTTCTAGCAACGGGGGTTGTTAAGGGGGTGTTCCCCTTAAGTTTGCGGGGTGGTCAGGACCGCCGGTCCGCCGAAGGGGTGGCAACCCCTAAAGGACAAGAAAGGCGCAACATTAAAAATAAACGGAAGCGCCTTTCTTGACATCAATAAAGGCATCCATTATAGTGAAGAAAGAACAAAAAAGCATCTGCTGATTTTTAAAGATTTCTGCCCATTACTAAAGGATGCGTTGTTTTTTTATCGGTTAGGAATTATATCATCTTGATTTGCCTTCATTCTGAACCGATGGGGGATTATAAGGAGGCTTTTCTCATGACAGAAAAAACACTCAAACCTGTATATGATCCGGCAGAGGTGGAGGATAGACTTTACCAAACCTGGCTGGATAATAATTATTTTTATGCACACCGTGATCCCAATAAGGAAACCTTTACCATTGTGATTCCACCGCCCAATGTGACAGGATCTTTGCATATGGGGCATGCCCTGGATAATACCATTCAGGATATCCTGATACGCCGCAAACGCATGCAGGGTTATGATACCCTGTGGCTGCCGGGCACCGACCATGCCGGGATTGCCACACAAATTAAGGTAGAAGAACATTTGAGTAAAGAAGGGCTTACCCGCCATGACCTGGGGCGTGAAAAGTTTCTGGAGCGCACATGGCAGTGGAAAGAAAAGTATCACGCACGAATTATTAAACAACTGTATAAATTAGGTGTTTCCTGTGACTGGTCCCGGGAACGTTTTACCATGGATGAAGGTTGCTCCCGCGCAGTACGGGAGGTTTTTGTTTCCTTGTATGAAAAAGGGCTTATTTATCGTGGCAATTACATTATTAACTGGTGCCCCCGCTGTCACACCGCCTTATCTGATATTGAAGTGGAACATGAAGAGCAGCAGGGAACTTTAACTTATATTCGTTATCCGCTGGTGGATGAAGAAGGCCACCTAGTGGTGGCCACGACGCGACCGGAAACAATGCTGGGAGATACGGCGGTGGCCGTTCATCCCGCCGATACGCGATACCAGCACCTAATCGGTAAATATGTATTGCTGCCTTTAATGAACCGCAAAATACCCATTGTGGCTGATGAGTATGTGGATCCGGAGTTTGGCAGTGGTGCCGTTAAAGTTACACCTGCCCATGATCCTAACGATTTTGCCATTGCCGGACGCCACGATCTTCCGTCTGTGGTTGTCATTGGCGAAGATGGGATCATGACAGCAGAAGCCGGGGCTTATGCTGGTTTGGATCGTTATGAAGCCAGGGAAAAAGTTGTGGCCGATTTGCAAAAAGAAGGATTTTTACTGGAGATTAAAGAGCATACACATGCCGTCGGCCATTGCCAGCGCTGTGATACTGTTGTTGAACCGCTTTTATCCAAACAATGGTTTGTGAAAATGAAGCCTTTGGCCGAACCGGCCATTCAAGCAGTGCAAAACGGGGAAACACGTTTTGTCCCTGACCGTTTTACTAAAGTTTACCTGCACTGGCTGGAGAATATCCGTGATTGGTGTATTTCACGGCAATTGTGGTGGGGGCATAGGATTCCGGCTTGGTACTGTGAGTGCGGGGAAACCATTGTGGCCAAAACAGACCCGAAAGTTTGTCCTAGCTGTGG
Source organism: Bacillota bacterium (assembly GCA_012523945.1). Lineage (GTDB taxonomy): Bacteria > Bacillota > Dethiobacteria > Dethiobacterales > Dethiobacteraceae > JAAYSO01. The sequence goes on along the minus strand of JAAYSO010000055.1, from coordinate 42,566 downwards.
CAGTTCAGAACTTGAACAGGATGAAGACGTACTTGATACGTGGTTCTCTTCCGCCCTGTGGCCTTTTTCCACTTTGGGCTGGCCCGATGAGACACCGGATTTGAAGCATTACTTCCCCACGGATGTTTTAGTCACCGGTTATGATATTATCTTCTTTTGGGTTGCCCGCATGATTTTTATGTCCTTGGAATTTCAAAAGCAAGTCCCCTTCCATACAGTCTATATCCATGGACTGGTGCGGGACTCCCAGGGCCGGAAAATGAGTAAATCCCTGGGCAACGGCGTTGACCCCCTGGAGATTATAGAAAAGTACGGCGCGGACACATTGCGTTTTACACTTATTACCGGGCAGGCACCGGGGAATGACCAGCGCTTCCGCCAGGAAAGTGTGGAAAACAGCCGCAACTTTGCCAATAAAATCTGGAATGCTTCGCGCTTTGTGCTGATGAATCTGGAAGACTTCAAAGCAAGTGACATGTCCCTGTCCGGGAAACTTTCCGATGCCGATCGCTGGATTTTGCACAGCTTCAATGAAACAGTGCGCGAAGTAAACCGTTTGATGGATGCTTATGAACTGGGCGAGGCGGCACGTGTGCTGTACGATTTCCTCTGGAGCGATTATTGTGACTGGTATATTGAACTGGCAAAAATTGTGCTTTATGGTTCGCAGGATGAAGCAGAGATACAAACTACCCGTTCCGTTCTCTGCTATGTTTTGGAGCGGACACTGGCACTTTTACATCCCTTTATGCCTTTCATTACGGAAGAAATCCGTTTAAAACTGCCTCAAGTTAAATCTACCACGGTGTTGGCAGAATGGCCAACGGAGAGTGACGAGTTTGTCTTTCCTGACGCTTATGCACGGATGAACACCCTAATGGAGATAATCCGCACCATCCGCTATTTGCGCAGTGAAGTGCAACTGCCGCCCGGGAAAAAAGCGCAAGTAATACTACGTGCGGCAGATGAAAAAACGGCAGATGTTTTACGTGCAGGAATGCCAATTCTAGAGAAGCTGGCAACGCTGGATAAAGTGGATATTGTCAGGGAGCTGGAGGCTCCGCCCAAGCAGGCGCTGACGGCAGTAGTAAAAGAAATTGATATTTACCTGCCGCTGGCCGGTCTTGTAGATATTGAGCAGGAAATTAAACGGCTGGCAAAAGAAGTTGCCAAACTGGAATCAGAATTAAAGCGGGCGGAAGGTAAACTGCAAAATCAAGGCTTTTTGGCCAAAGCACCGCAACATGTTGTGGAGCAGGAGAAGGCCAAAGCCGAAGATTATCGCCAGCGTCTGGACAAAGTTCAGGAACGTTTACAAATGCTGCGCTAGAGCGGAGGTAAGAAAATGGACTATCAAAAGGCTTTAGAGTGGATTCATGGTTTGTACCGCTTCGGTTCCAATTTGGGGCTGGAGCGGGTGAATCGGCTCATGGAGCTTTTAGGCAATCCACAACACCAGTTTCAAAGTATCCACATTGCCGGCACCAACGGTAAAGGTTCTACAGCGTCTTTTCTGGCTGAAATGCTGCAGGCAGAAGGATTTAAAGTAGGGCTTTATACCTCACCTTATATTGAAAAATTTACTAACCGCATGGCCATTAACGGCATAGATATCAGTGAAGAAGAAATTGTCCGCATTGTGGAAAAGGTTAAGCCGGCGGTGGAGGAATTAGCCGCCGGTGAAGTGGGCCAGCCTACGGAATTTGAAGTGGTGACGGCCTTGGCTTTCACTTATTTTGCCCTGAAAAAGCCTGATTGGGGCATAGTGGAAGTAGGTTTAGGCGGCCGTTTGGATGCAACCAATGTAGTTCAGCCCCGGTTGTCTGTTATTACTAATATTGGCCTGGAGCATACTCAAGTTTTAGGTGAAACCATTGCCGCCATCGCCGCGGAAAAAGCCGGTATCATTAAGCGTGGAGTGCCTGTGGTAACGGCGGCGGAAAAGGAAGAAGCTTTGCGTGTCTTTCAGGATGTAGTGGCGCAAAAAGAAACAAAGCTCTGGCAAGTAGACCGTGATTTTACGTATGAAATCAGGCAAGCAGGGCTGGACGGCATTATTTTTGATTATCAAAGTCCCTGGCGTAAAATAACCGGTTTAGAAATAAAACTTATCGGACGGCATCAGGCCCGTAATGCCGCCTTGGCCGTAGCCGCCAGAGAGCTGATGCCTCTTACCTTTAATGAAGAATCCGTCCGCACCGGTTTAGTGCGGACGCGCTGGCCCGGCAGGTTGGAGGTTTTTTCCCGGGAACCACTGGTGATGGTGGACGGGGCGCATAATGTTGACGGTATTTTAGCCCTGCGTGCCGCACTGAAAGAAATTTTGGTCGGCCGCAGGCTGCAGCTGGTGCTGGGGATTTTAGGCGATAAGGCGGTAGATGAAATTCTGAGCCTTATTATTCCGGTGGCTGATGCCGGGATCATTATTACGGCCCCGGATAATCCGCGGGCAGCTAATCCCTACGAAGTGGCTGAACTGGCAAAACGCTATGCCGGCAAAACCCCTGTGGATGTAATTCCGTCTGTGGACGATGCAGTCCGGCGGGCGGTGGACGGGCTTCCTACCGGAGAGGCATTATGTGTTTCCGGTTCCCTTTATACTATCAGTGAAGCACGGGAGGTTTTAAAGGAGCTTTTACAAGCTTAGGAGGGTTTGGCAAAATGTAAATTTTGTCCTGGTGCAGGGTTTCCGTGATTTTTGTTGAATATTAGTGAAATGTGCCAGGTTACAATGCTCATGAAGTTTTTTCCTGTGAAATCCTTCTCAAGCGTCAAATACAGAGTTTCTGTGACATAGGTGAAGGATTATTCACAATGGCCGCGAATCACTAGTGGATGGCCACAATTTTTTTATTAATTCTAAAGGGGTGAATTGAGCGTATGAGTTTAAAAACGTTTAAGGGAGGCGTTCATCCCGGAGACCACAAGAGTGCTACGGAGAAGAAGCCTGTTGTACCTGCTAATCCTCCGGCTGTAGCAATAATTCCCTTGTCTCAGCATATAGGTGCGCCCTGTGAGCCGCTCGTGGCCGTTGGTGATGAAGTAAAAATGGGGCAAAAAATAGGCGATAGCAAGGGTTTTGTTTCAGCGCCGGTGCATTCCAGTGTTTCAGGAAAAGTAATAAAAATCGGTACATGTAATTCTGCTCCCGGCGGCACTGTGGAGGCTATTTTCATCGAAAACGATTTTCAGGATACCTGGCATGAATCGGTGAAGCCTAATCCCGATTGGGAAAAACTGAACGCTGATGAGTTGAAGCAACTTGTGCGGGAAGCAGGCATTGTGGGGATGGGAGGAGCAACTTTCCCGACACATGTCAAAATTTCACCGCCACCGGAAAACAAAATTGATTATGTGCTGGTGAACGGTGCTGAGTGTGAACCGTATTTAACCAGTGATCACCGTGCCATGTTGGAAAGGCCGGATGATCTCATTGTTGGTTTGCAGCTGGTTATGAAAATTGTCGGAGCGGAAAAAGGCTGTATTGGCATTGAAGATAATAAGCCTGATGCCGTGGAAGCACTGACAAAAGCGGCTGCAGATGATCCGAGAATTGAAGTGCGCGCACTGCCTACCAAGTACCCGCAAGGTGCGGAAAAGCAATTAATCAAAGTTTTTACCGGCAGGGAAGTTCCTTCCGGCGGTTTACCTGCCCATGTGGGTTGTATTGTGCAAAACGTAGGTACTTGCATTGCCATCGCTGATGCCGTGCGCAAAGGCCTGCCTTTAATTGAGAGAATTGTCACAATCACAGGTTCGGGAATTAACGAACCAAAAAATATGCTTGTGCGTATAGGTACACCGCTTGAAGACGTCATTGAACAGTGCGGCGGTTTTAAACCTAATTTGAAAAAGCTCATTCTCGGTGGGCCCATGATGGGATTTGCCCAGCCGGGACCGGAGAATTTACCGGTAACCAAAGGCACTTCAGGAATTTTGTGTCTCACGGATGAGGATGTTACAGTTGATGATATTGGACCGTGCATTAAATGTGCAAAATGTGTGGAAGCTTGCCCGGTAAGTATTATGCCGCTGTTTATCGGTTCAGCCGTGGAGCAGGGCTTGTATGATAGGGCGGAGCAGTATGATGCCATGGATTGTATTGAGTGTGGCTGCTGCTCTTATATCTGCCCGGCTAAACGCCCGCTCACACAATGGATCCGGATGGCAAAAAGTGAAATAGCGGCTAAACGCCGTGCGGCGGCTAAATAACCGGTAAGGGCAAAGGAGGGATTGCTTATGGAAAACAAATTAATTGTCTCGTCCTCACCACACTTAAAGAGTGCAGAAAGTATTCGCAGTGTGATGACTGATGTGCTTGTGGCGTTATTTCCTGCCGTTTTGGCTGCCATTATCTTTTTCGGCTTTCGTGCTCTTATCACCATAGTTCTTTGCATGTTATCTTCCATGCTCACTGAAGCCATTATCTTGCGCAAAAAAGATATTTTTGGTGATGGCAGTGCGGCTGTAACCGGTTTGCTTTTAGCTATGACTTTACCTCCTGCACCGCCTTGGTGGCTATGCATCATTGGCGGCGTAGTTGCTATAGGTATTGGGAAACAAGCTTTTGGCGGCCTGGGCAACAATATTTTCAACCCGGCTTTAGTTGCCAGAGCCGTATTGATGATTTCCTGGACCGGCCATATGACAAGCTGGTTAAGCCCGGTAGATCTGGTTTCCGCGGCTACACCTTTGGCTTCAGCAGGAACACCTGACTTTGTAAAGCTTTTCGTTGGTTCCGTTGCCGGTTCTTTAGGGGAAACCAGTGCCTTTGCTTTGCTTTTAGGTGCTATTTGGTTGTTTTATAAAGGCCATATTAACTGGCGCATTCCCGGCGGTTATATCCTGGTTGTTTTCGTCATGGGGACACTGCTGGGCGGCGAAGGCATCTCTTTAAGCGCCGGTCTGTTCCATGTTTTAGCCGGCGGTGTGGTCCTTGGTGCCTTCTTTATGGCTACTGATATGGTAACTTCTCCGGTAACACCGAAAGGACAGCTGATCTTTGGTATTGGTTGCGGCTTAATGACCATGCTGGTCCGCTTTTACGGCAGTTATCCGGAGGGTGTTACTTTTGCCATTTTGCTGATGAATGCGGTAACGCCTTTAATTGATAACCTGACCCTACCCAGAAAGTACGGGGAGGTGGCCAAGTAATGAAAGAAGTAATCCGTTTAGCTGTGATTTTGATGGTGATCTGCGCCATTTCTGCAGGCGTTTTGGCTTATACAAACGATGTGACCTCGCAAATCATTGAAGAACGCATTCAAAAAGAAAAAATTGAACTTTTGCAAAGACTTTTCCCCATAGCAGAGAAACTTGAAGATTTGGAAGCTGACGGTCGTACGGCCACAGTGGGCTACGATGACCAAGGCAACCTGGTGGGAATTCTTGCTGAAGGAAAAACTTCCGGTTACGGTGGTGAGATACGTTTTAACCTGGCCATCGACGGCGAAGGGAAGTTGGTTAGTTTAACCATTATTTCTCACAGCGAAACTGCAGGTTTGGGTTCAAAGATTGAGGATGAGTCATACCGCCAGCAGTTTGTAGGTAAAACTGTCGATGATGACTTTGATGTTGATAATATATCCGGTGCAACCGTCACCAGTGTAGCCATGGAAAACGGTGTTCAAGCAGAAATGGAAGCAATTCTACTTGCCTTTGGCGGGGACATTATCCAGGGCCCGGCAGAAATTGATATTACTACAATCCCGGATGGTGTCTATACCGGTGAAGGTAAAGGCTTAATGCCCGGCATTAAAGTAGAAGTAACCGTTGAAGGCGGCAAAATTACCAATATTGAAGTTCTGGCCGGTGAAGATACGCCTGAATACTTCAATCAGGCAAAAGCTCAAATTCCCAAACGGATTGTCGAGCAACAGGAGCTTGAAGTTGATGCGGCCAGTGGTGCTACCTTCAGCAGTAAAGGTATTATGGAAGCTGTGCGCAATGCCTTGCAGGGAGCAGCAGGTGCACCTGTTGAACGTGAGCTTGATATTTCCGCCATTCCTGATGGTGTTTACACCGGTGAAGGTAAAGGCTTAAAGCCCGGTATTAAAGTAGAAGTAACGGTTGAAGGCGGCAAAATTACCAATATTGAAGTTCTGGCCGGTGAAGATACGCCTGAATACTTTAATCAGGCAAAAGCCCAAGTACCCAAACGGATTATAGAGGAGCAGTCAGTGCAAGTTGATGCAGCCAGTGGTGCCACTTTCAGCAGTAAAGGCATCATGGATGCTGTGAAAAATGCACTGCAGCAATAATGGGAGGTGACGATATGAGTTTGATGAAAGAAGTAACCAAAGGCATCTTTAAAGAAAACCCGACCTTCCGCCTGGTGCTGGGCACTTGCCCCACACTTGCCGTCACCACCTTGGCTGTAAACGGTTTAGGTATGGGACTTTCCACGGCAGCCGTATTAATTGCGTCAAACTTTGTGATTTCTCTTCTGCGGAAGTTTATTCCGGATAAAATCCGTATTCCGGCCTATATTGTCATTATCGCCACCTTTGTGACCGTGGTTGATATGCTACTCAATGCTTTTACGCCGGAACTGCACTCCGCTTTGGGGATTTTTATTCCGCTCATTGTTGTTAACTGTATTATCCTGGGGCGGGCAGAAGCCTTTGCTTCGAAAAACCCCATTGCTGCCTCCGTTGCCGACGGTCTCGGCATGGGGCTAGGCTTTACCTTGTCTTTAACCATCATGGGCTCAATCCGGGAGATACTTTCCGCCGGCACAATTTTTGGCGTCACTATTATGGGTGCCGGTTATGAGCCGTTTCAAATTTTCGGTTCTCCCGCCGGTGGTTTCCTGGTCTATGGGTTAATGATGGCATTGGTAAATATGCTTTTTAAAAAGTTCAGACTGGAATAGAGGAGGGTAGATGATGACGAGTATATTGGCTATTATCTTTGGTGCCATTTTCGTTAACAATTTTGTGTTGACAAGGTTCCTCGGCATCTGCCCGTTCCTAGGTGTTTCCAAAAAGGTGGATACATCCATTGGCATGGGTATGGCCGTAACTTTTGTTATGGGGTTGGCTTCTTTAGTCACCTGGCTGTTGGAATATTATATTTTACAAGCGTTCCAACTGGAATACTTGCGTACAATCGTGTTTATTCTGGTTATTGCCGCACTGGTACAGTTTGTGGAGCTGGTGATACGCAAAATCAGTCCTGTTTTATACCAGGCTCTGGGTATTTTTCTGCCTTTGATTACCACCAACTGTGCAGTGCTGGGGGTAGCACTGTTAAATGTTCAGCTGGAACATAATCTCCTGGAAGCTGTAATTTTCGGAGTGGCAGCTGCCCTTGGTTTTACGCTGGCTCTGGTTATTTTGGCCGGTATCCGGGAACGTTTGGAATTGGTTGCCATCCCGAAACATTTTCGCGGTGTTTCCCTTGCATTAATTATTGCCGGAATCCTTTCCATCGCCTTTATGGGATTTCAAGGCATGATGTAGGAGGCGAGACTATATGATTGTAGCGGCAGTAATCACTCTGGCAGGATTAGGTCTCATTTTTGGTGGAGCTTTGGCTTATGCTTCCCAGAAATTTGCCGTAGAAGTTGATCCGAAAGTTGAAGAAGTGCGCGAGCTACTGGCAGGCGCCAACTGTGGTGCTTGCGGTTGTGCCGGCTGTGATCAGTTTGCCGAAGAAGTTGTGACCGGCAACGCTCCTGTTACCGGCTGTACACCCGCCGGGGCGGAAGTGGCCGCCAAGATTGCAGAAATTTTGGGTGCCGATATGCCCGTTGACATGGAGCGCCAGGTAGCCCAGCTTAAATGTGTCGGCGACTGCAATACTGTTAAAGTCAAACATATTTATGACGGAGCACGGGATTGCAGGGCGGCACTGATGTTTGGCGGCGGCCCCATAGCCTGCAGCTTTGGCTGTGTGGGTCTGGGCAACTGTGTCCGTGTTTGCCCCACAGATGCTATTTCTATGGGAGAAAACGGCCTGCCGGTAGTTGATAAAGATTTGTGTATAGGCTGCAGTATTTGTGTGAAAGAATGCCCGCGTCAGGTGCTTGAGCTTGTCCCGGAAACAAAGAAACATCACGTAAGTTGCCGGAACCAGGATAAAGGCAAGCAGGTACGTGAAGTTTGCAGCCGGGGATGTATTGCCTGCACCCTGTGCGTGAAAAAATGTCCTGAAAACGCCATTAGTATGGTAAATAACGTGGCAGTGATTGATTACAGCCTTTGTACAAATTGTGGCACTTGTGTGGAAGTCTGCCCGCAAAATACTATTATCTAGTACGGAAAACGGTGCGAAAATAAAAACGCACCGTTTTTTCCTAATTTGGAGAGGAAGTTATATCTCATAATTTGTTTCTCTCAATCCGTAGCATTTAAAGAAATGCTCTTGCCGGGTGGAAATACCTGGTGATAAATGTTGACAATCCGGCATTTTACAAGTAAACTAGTAGCGTTGCCCCACTATAAGTGATTCTTATAACAGCAGGGAAAATTTTGTTTTCGGGCAGTTCCCCGGTCTTTTCTCTGCCCGGATTCCCGGTACGGCGGCAGGTTCCCGTCTGTTGTGGGGAAGATAGCAAATATTTATTAAGCTATTGGCATAAGGAGTTGAGAAACTGTGGAAATCTTTAAACAAATTTTGCCGGTCTGGATTGCTATGTTTCCGATTGTTATGACTTTTGTTATTTACTTTGCACAGAAACGATCAGAAAAACTTCGTAACGGCTTATCTGTAGCTACATCCGTCATTACTTTTCTGTCGGTAGTGTTGCTGTTTCCTTATATTCTGGCCGGAGAGATCATTGAAGTAAAGCTGTTTTCTTTGCTGCCCAATTTAGTAGTTTCTTTCCGTGTGGATATTTTAAGTTTCTCGCTGTCAATCCTGTCTTCTTTTATCTGGATGCTGGCAACTATCTATTCGCTGGACTATATGCGCCATGAACATGGCGGCAACCGTTACTATCCGGTGTTGATGGTGACTTTGGCCGGTTGTATCGGTCTGTTTTTAGCCGGGGATTTCTTTACGCTTTTTGTCTTTTTTGAGTTAATGTCACTGGCTTCTTATGTGCTTGTTATCCACGAGGAGACGGTGGAAGCCCTGCGTTCAGGCTATAAATATTTAATTATGACTATTATCGGCGGTCTGGCACTCTTTTTCGGTATTATCATTACTTTTGAACTGGCCGGATCGGTATCCCTGGGTGCCGGGGTTTTAATCCGGGAACCGTCAACACTGGCGTTGGTGGCCTTTTTGGCTTACCTTGTCGGTTTTGGCATGAAAGCCGGGATGTTCCCGCTACATGTCTGGCTACCTGATGCCCACCCGGTGGCGCCTTCGCCTGCCAGTGCCTTATTATCGGGGATTATGCTGAAAACAGGAGCTTACGGTTTATTGCGGGTAATTTTTCATGTTTATGGTATGCAGCTCTTGCAGGAAACAGGCTGGATCTTAATCTTGGCAGTTTTAGCCGTAATTTCCATCCTTTTAGGTTCGGCTGTGGCTTTAACTCAGGAGGATCTGAAACGCCGTCTGGCCTATTCCAGTATCGGGCAAATGGGATATGTTTTACTGGGTATGACTATTCTAAGTGAACGGGCTCTGCTTGGGGATATCTTCCACATTTTCAGTCACGCCACCATGAAAAGTACTCTCTTTTTAGCAGCCGGTGCCATTATTCTTAAAACAGGAAAGCGTAAAATCAAGGATTTGGGCGGAATCGGCCGGCAGATGCCGGTGACCATGGCTGCTTTTACAGTGGCGGCCCTGGCCATGGTGGGTATTCCTCCCCTGAACGGGTTTGTCAGCAAGTGGACGCTTGCTTTAGGGGCCCTTGATGCGCGCCAGCCTTACTATGTGGTGGTTTTACTCATTAGTAGTTTATTGAACGGGCTTTACTACTTGCCCATCATTATTAATGCCTTCTTTGGGCGGGAAGCAGAAGGTGAGGGCGAACCGCTTAAAATTGACGAGGCGCCTTCTAAAATGCTGGTACCCATAGTTGTCATCGCTTTTTGTACACTTTTATTCGGTCTGATGCCTTGGAATATTCCCTTTGATCTTTCTCGCAGGGCGGCTGAGTTTTTATTCCGGGGAGGCTTTTAATTACTATGTTTTTTATGGCTGCACAGGATATGGCCACAATAGAATCCATCTCTTCTCTTTTGCCGCCGGCCGCAGTTGCTGTGCCGCTTATAGGGTCATTATTGGTACTGGGTGCGGAACGCTGGGCCGGAAAATGGCGGGACAGCCTGGCTGTGCTGACGGCACTGCTGACGCTTGTGATCGTCATGCTGATGCTGCCGTCAGTACTGCAAAGGCCGTTGCAGTTTGAGCTGCCGGGCATTATGCAGCTGGGGCTCCTTTTGCGGGTAGATCTTTTTGGCTTTGTGTTTGCTGCTTTGATGAGTCTGATTTGGCTTCTAGCCACTTTGCATGCCACAGCTTACATGGCCCATGAACATGCCCAAACCCGCTTTTTTGTCTTTCTCCTGGCGACACTGGGCAGTTGCCTGGGGGTAGTGCTTTCCGGTGATTTGGTCTCTCTCTTTTTATTTTTTGAAATGATGACTTTTTTCTCTTATGTTTTAGTGATTCACGAACAAACGCCGGATGCCATGCATGCCGGCGGTGTGATGCTCTATTTGAGTGTTGCCGGAGGACTAGTGATTTTGATGGGGATTTTCCTCCTTTATGCCGGGATTGGCACGGCGGCAATTAAGCCTCTTTATGATCTCATCGCGCAAAGCGCTCTGAATCCTTATGTGGTGATGCTACTCTTCATTGTCGGGTTTGGCATTAAAGCCGGTATGATTCCTTTACACATCTGGCTGCCCAAGGCGCACCCGGTAGCACCTTCGCCGGCCAGTGCCTTACTTTCGGCTTTAATGATAAAAACAGGTGCCTACGGGATTTTTCGTGTTGTCGGCATGATTTTTACGCCGGCGCAGGTGCCGGAGACTGTAACTATGCTCCCGTCCATGGAGATTGGCTATCTGATTATCTGGATCGGGATTGTGACCATGTTCTTGGGTGCTTTTATGGCGCTTTTATCCACAGGCGCCAAAAAGATTCTGGCGTACAGTTCCGTCTCGCAAATGGGCTATATTCTCATGGGGATGGGAGTGGCAGCATACCTGGGGGCCGAGGGTGCCATGGGTTTTGCCGGTGCCCTTTACCATATTATTAATCATGCCTTTTTTAAAGCCGGTTTCTTTTTACTGGTGGGATCAATTTATATGGTAACTCATGAACTGGATATCCGGGTGCTGGGTGGCTTGCGGCAAAAAGTTCCTTTTATCATGGTAATCTTTTTAATTGCCTACGCCGGTATTGGTGGTATTCCCGGCTTTAACGGCTACGTCAGTAAAACTTTACTGCACCATGCCATTGTGGAGGCGGCTACACACGGTAATTCGTCCCTGTTAATGCTGGCGGAAAAAATTTTTATGCTTACCAGCGCCATGACGCTTTGTTATTTTGCCAAACTGTTCCGCGGCCTCTTTTTAGGTGAAATGCCGGAGAAATTCGCCAAGTTGGACTATAGTTTTACCTGGCCTGTCTACACGGTCTTAAGTATCTTTGGCGCTATAATTCTTGCCATCGGTCTTTTTCCGCATTTCCTGTTAAAGAAAATCATCATCCCGGCCATGCAGTGGTTTACTTATGACGGACACATGGTAGAACATTTATTTGAGCTCAATGTTTGGAACCTGCCGGATCTGCAGGGCAGTGCGGTAGTGGTTATCATGGCCGTCATTTTATTTGCTCTCCTTGACCGTTCGGGTTTCTTTACCTTACAGTTCCCCAAATGGCTCAGTGTGGAATATTTATTCTACCTGCCGGCTGCCCGTTTTGTCCAAAAAACATTTGCCCAGGCCGGTACAGTCTTTGACCGTGCTTTGAATCAGGTTTATCTGGATCTATCCGCAACGGCCAGGAAATTATGCCTGTTTTTTGGTCGTTTAGATGCAGCTTTGAATACAACTTATGAAAGTTCCGGTGGACTGGGCATGGCTTTGGTGGAGAGATCAGAGCAGTTTGACAAAGCTTTAAACCAAGCATACCTGACTTCCGCCGGCGGTGCACGTAAACTGGTTGACGGGACGGGAAAATTTGACCGCTCACTGAACCGGGTGTATGAAACTTCCGCCAAGGGGGCCCGGAAGCTGGCAAACAGTACGGAAAAATTTGACCGCTCACTCAATGAAGCTTATCTTGTTTCCGCTGCCGGGGCACGCAGGCTGGCTGAAGGATCGGACAAACTCGACAAATCCCTTAACCAAGCTTATGTTCTCTCCGGAAATGTGGGTAGAAAAATTGCGCACAGAACTTCTGATCTGGATGAATCTTTAAATACCATGTATGAAAGCTCCGGTCCGCGTACACTTTCCTTTTGGAACAGGTTGCGCCTGTGGGCGGGCTGGAGAAGCATGAACTTTTATTTTGATATCTTTTTAGTGGCAATCGTGCTTGTTTTGTTATTCCTCATCATTTATGCTTATCTTGCTTAAAAAGTGGTCTTAATTGCACCGGCCCGGTGAACATGATAAACTGTTGAGGATAAGTAATAACCTGTATTTTACAAAGGGGTTAAAACAGTTGAAAATCAAAAAGCTTACCCACTTGGCTTTATTAATAGCCTTTGCTTTAGTCATCCATACCGTGGAAAATGCCATCCCTGTGCCCCTGCCTATTCCCGGGGCCAAACTGGGTTTAGCCAATGTAATTACACTTTTGACTTTTGTTTTATATGGCTTTGAAGCGGCACTGATTGTTTCCGGGGTGCGTACTGTCTTAGGGAGCATTTTTGCCGGTAATTTTTTGGCTACAGGTTTTTATTTAAGTTTTTTCGGGGCAATTGTTTCCACCGTAGTGATGGCCGGCGGAGTTTATGCCTGGCGCAAAGAAAAATTGTCATTAATTGCCGTTAGTATTCTGGGTGCAGCGGCACATAATACTACACAGGTAACTGTGGCTGCACTGATTATCGGTAATTTTAATTTGATTCCCCTGTACCTGCCTTTGTTACTGGTAATTGCCCTTCCTACCGGTTTTTTTACGGGATTGGCAGTTACTTACAGTGAGAAGGCATTGAAAAATGTCCTGACTAACATTAGACAAAAATAGTGATTTTGCAGCCGGAAGGTAAAACTTCCGGCTTTTTTGCAGGAATTGACAAAAGAAAAAAGAAAAGAGTAGAAGAAAATATAAGAGAAAAGAAAATTGTCTCTGAAAAAAAGTATTTTTAGCTTGACAACAAGAGGGGAAAGGCCAATGACAAAAATTATTCTGGCTTCAGCTTCACCGCGCCGGGCGGAACTTTTACGGCAAATTGGCCTGGATTTTGAAGTGCAGGTCAGCGGCGTATCTGAAGAAGGTGTGGTGGATAAAGATCCGGCTAAACTGGTGGAAAAACTGGCAATTGCCAAAGCGCTGGCGGTGGCAAAAAACCAGCCGCGCCGGGAAGCAGTTGTGATCGCTGCCGATACGGTGGTTTGTGTAGACGGTACACTTTTGGGCAAACCGAAAGATTCCCGGGAAGCCGGGGAAATGCTGCGTTTGCTCTCCGGGCGCAGCCACCAGGTGCTGACAGGCATTGCCGTGGTTGCTTTGCCGGTAATGAAAGTTTTAAGCCAGGTGGAAAAAACTGAAGTTTTTATGCGCCGTCTTTCCGCTGCGGAAATTGACTGGTACCTGACCAGCGGTGAGCCTTATGATAAAGCAGGCGGCTATGGCATTCAGGGCAAAGCTGCCGTTTTTGTGGAAAAGATTGAAGGTTGTTATTTTAATGTGGTAGGACTGCCTTTAGCAGCATTGTGGCGACTGCTCAACAAATTAAAAAAAGAGCACATGGGTAAAGGAGCTGGTGAGTATGACACGGCGCCTGACCATCAAGGATCTGCCACCCACTGAGCGCCCCCGGGAAAGATTGATTGCAAGCGGTAAAAATGTGCTTTCGGACGCGGAACTGCTGGCAATTTTATTACGCAGCGGCACGGAGCAGGAAACGGCCGTGGATTTGGCGGAACGTCTTTTAGTGGAAATCGGGGGGCTAACTAACCTGCCCCGCTGCAGCTTGGAGGAATTGACCACCGTCAAAGGCATAGGTCCGGCCAAGGCGGTGACGCTGCTGGCGGCTGCGGAGCTGGCGGTGCGCCTGAGTAACCGCTTGCGTACTGAACAGGTAGTTATTTCTTCTCCCCGTGATGTAGCCGGTCTAGTAATGGAGGAAATGCGTCATTATTTACGTGAACATTTTCGCATTTTACTGCTGGACACAAAGAATAAAGTTTTGGGGATTGAAGAAATTTCCATCGGCAGCTTAAATGCTTCCGTGGTACACCCGCGGGAAGTCTTTCGTCCCGCCATCCGGCGGGCTTGCGCCAGTGTTATTCTGATACATAATCACCCCAGCGGTGATCCCACTCCTAGTCAAGAGGATGTGGAAGTTACACGCCGTTTAAGTGAGGCCGGGAGGTTGTTGGGAATAGAGGTTTTAGATCATTTAATTATTGGGGACGGTAAGTTTGTCAGCTTCCGTGAGCAGGATTTACTTAAATGAGGAATGTCCTGGAAACAAAAACTTGTCTATTGTGTCCGGAGTTAAAACTGATATATAATGATACTTAGCGATTTAAAATGAAGGGAGACGCTTTGCGGATGCGCTTTATTACGAAATATTTTTCTCGGAATATCGGGATTGATTTAGGAACGGCAAACACTATTGTTTTTGTTAAAGGAAAAGGAATCGTCCTGCGCGAGCCATCAGTGGTGGCCATTCGCCGGGATACAGGCACAATTTTAGAAGTAGGTGAAGAAGCAAAGCGGATGATCGGGCGCACCCCCGGTAATATTGTGGCCATCCGGCCCATGAAAGACGGTGTCATTGCAGATTTTGACGTGACGCAGACTATGCTGCGCCACTTTATTGCCAAAGCATATAAACGTAAAACTATGTTTAAAGCTCAAGTTGTGGTTTGTGTTCCCTCCGGGGTTACGGAAGTAGAGAAACGTGCCGTCATTGATGCTACCAAACAGGCCGGAGCCAAGGAAGCTTTTTTAATTGAGGAGCCCATGGCTGCAGCCATCGGGGCCGGATTGCCTGTGGAAGAGCCTACCGGCAGTATGATAGTTGATATTGGCGGCGGTACTACAGAGGTGGCTATTATTTCTTTAGGCGGTATTGTAACCAGCCGCTCTATCCGCGTAGGCGGTGACGAGATGGATCAGGCTATTGTCCAGTATATTAAAAAGAATTACAATTTAATGATTGGTGACCGTACTGCCGAAGAAATTAAAGTGGAGATCGGCACGGCACTGCGTGATGAAGAACAGCCGAAAACCATGGAGATTCGCGGTCGCGATTTAGTCAGCGGCCTGCCCAAAACTCAGGAAATCAGTGATGCTGAAATTGAAACGGCCCTGGCTGATCCGGTGGCCGGTATTCTGGAAGCAATCAAAATTACTTTGGAAAAATCCCCGCCTGAACTGGCTGCTGATATTATGGACAAGGGCATTGTGATGACAGGAGGCGGAGCGCTCCTGCACGGCCTGGATAAACTGGTGGCCAAAGAAACAGGAATGCCTGTCTATATTGCCGAAAATGCGCTGGATTGTGTGGCTTTGGGAGCAGGGAAAGCTCTGGCAGAGATAGAACTGTTGCGCCGGGTTGCCCTCACTCCGCGCAAGGTAGGATAAGCCGGAAAGGCCTGTTGAAAGGTGAAATCTGTGCTTGCGCCCAAAAAAAAGAAGAAGCAACAATATAAAAAAATAGGCTCTTTACTGCTGGTGCTGGCTGTGTTGTTGGTATTGGCGGCATTTACTGCCCACAGACAGGGGGTTACATTTCCCGAAGAGATCCTGCAGGTTATTGTGGCCCCTGTACAAGGGGCCTTTCAACGTTTAACCTCTTCAGTAAAGGAGATATACACCACATTAAAGGATTACCGGCTGTTGATGCAGGAAAATAAGGAATTGCGCCGGGAACTGGCAGAAGCAGTTACTTTAGAAGCGCGTTTAAATGAATTACGCAAAGAAAATGCCAGATTACGCCGCATGCTTGAACTGAAGGAAGCTTCTACTTATGATTTAATTGCTGCGGAAGTAATTGCCCGGGATCCGGCCAAATGGTTTGATACGGTAACCATTAATAAAGGTACCAGGCACGGTGTGCAGGAAAAAATGGCTGTCATTACCACAGACGGCTTAATCGGTAATATTTTAGCGGTGACGCCTACCACGGCTCAAGTTTTGTTGTTAACGGATTCACGTCGCGGGGTGGCTGTGGCTGCCATGGTCCAGCGTTCACGTGAGCCGGGTGAGGTGGGGGTAGTGGAAAATGACCCGCAGGAACCGGGTTCATTAAGGATAAAGGATTTGCCGCGGGAAGCCAATATTCTTCCCGGCGATACCATTATTTCTTCCGGCTTGGGCGGAGTTTTCCCAAAGGGCTTTGTTATCGGTTATGTTCTGGAGACAGGTGTGGATGAACTTGGTTTGACGCAGTACGCCACCTTGCAACCGGCGGCAAATTTTAATCGTTTGGAAGAAGTTTTTGTGGTGGTCCCACAAGAGGATGCGATAGATTTACCGGTTGAAGAGGAGGAAACGGAGCATCCGGAAGATGGGGCGGAGCCGGAAGGGGATGCTTTTTAGTGGCTTATGTCATTACCTTTGTCTTATTTGTCATTAGCCTTGCCATTGAAGGTTCTGTCTTTACTTTGGCAGGCCCTGACGGTGTACACCCGGATCTTTTATTGGTGGTGGTAGTGGCTTTGGCCGTTTTAGCCGGGATGCGCAAGGGAGCCGTGATTGGGCTCTGCGCCGGTTTGCTGCAGGATATTATTTTTGGGGCACCTTTAGGTTTTTTTGCCGCCGTTAAACTGCCGGCAGGGGCTTTAGCCGGCTTAATCGCTGAAGATATTTATAAAGATTTTACTTTGGCCCCCATGCTGCTTGTTGCTTTGTTTACATTAGGCGGCGATCTTTTTACTTATTTTTTGGCCAAACTTTTTGACGTATCTACAGTATTATCATTAAAGGAATACTTGCAACATTGCATTGGGCCTCGTTTAATGATGCATTTTTTTCTTATGGGGCTGATTTACCCTTTCCTGTATCGAGCGCATAAACGGAAACTTTTATTTGAAGAAAGTTATCCAGAGGAGTAGGGAAAGATGACAAAATCGCTACGGCGTCGCATGCGTGTGTTTGTAGTGGTAGTTATCCTGACAGTTTTGGTGCTGACGGCACGCCTGGCTTGGTTGCAAATCTACCAGTATGACCATTATACGGCGAAAGCGGAAGGTAACCGCCTACGGGATTTGCCAATTCTTGCTACCCGGGGGGAAATAAAAGATCGTACCGGCCAGATCCTGGCCACAAACCGGCCCGGTTATACCGTGTCTTTATTGGGTTTGGACCGGCAGAAGGCTGCCGATGTAATCCGTTATTTAAGTGAAATTTTGGCAATAGAAGAAGAGGAGATCAGGGAAAAAATCGCCAAACAGCAGTTTAAAAGTTACGCTCCCATTCAGATTGCCACCGATGTGTCACCGGAAATTGTGGCCCAATTAGAAGAGCGCCGCCTTGATTTGCCGGGTGTGATATATGAGACCCAACCGGTCAGGGAATATCCCCGGCAATCAGTGGCTGCCCATATTTTAGGCTATGTGGGTGTTATTCGGGAAAATCAATACCAGGAATTGAAACGCGAAGGTTATCGCTTTACTGATATTATCGGCCAGTCAGGTTTGGAGGCTACTTATGAAAAATACCTGCGCGGTCAGGACGGTACGTTGCGGGTGGAAACCAACCGCTTTGGCAACCGTGTGCGTGAACTGGAAAGGATCAACCCGGTTCCGGGCAATACTTTGCACCTGACTTTAGATTTACAGTTGCAGGAAATTGCGGAAAACGCCCTGGCCCAGGTTATTGCCGAGTTAAAGGAAAGCGGCAACGACCAGGTGGGCAAAGGTGCGGTGGTGGCCCTTGATCCCAGTACGGGCGGCATTTTGGCCCTGGTGAGTTACCCTGCCTATAATCCCAATACTTTTTATCAGGATTATAACGAGATTCGTGATAACCCGGATAAACCGGAGATTAATAAAGCCATTCAGGGGACTTATCCCATTGGTTCCACCTTTAAACCGGTGGGGGCCATGGCCGCTTTGGAAGAAGGTAGCATAACCGAAAAAACACATATTTCCTGCGGTGGGGTGAAAACATTTTTTGGCTCTGACAGGCGACGCTGCTACGGTTACACTGCTCATGGTGCTTTAAACGTGGTGGGGGCACTGCAAAAATCGTGCAATATTTTCTTTTATGAAATGGGCTACCGTTTAGGCGGCGAACGTCTTGGCCAGTATGCCAAAGATTTTGGCTTTGGTGATTTGGTAGGTTTAACGGATATTCGCGGTGAAGTGCCCGGACTCATCAACTCACCGGAAACAAGAAGTGATTTTATGCCCGGGGATGTATTGTCCGCCGCCATCGGTCAGGGCCATGCCATTACCCCGTTGCAGCTGGCTAATTACGGTGCCATGCTGGCCAACGGCGGGATCCACTACCGGCCGCACTTGGTGAAAGAAATTACCGATTATACCGGCCAGGTAATTTTCGTGCAGGAGCCGGAAATACTAAAGAAGCTTGATTATGAGCAAAAGCATTGGGAAATTATCCACAGGGGCCTGGAAGCAGTTACTGAACCGGGTGGTACCGGCTCCAGCCTACGGACGTTACCGGTAAAAGTTGCCGGTAAAACCGGTTCGGCGGAAGCAGGACCCAATAAAATTTCGCACAGTTTATTTGTGGGTTATGCTCCGTCAGAAGCGCCGGAGATAGCATTGGCCGTCGTGGTGGAAAATGGGGGATTGGGCGGCGATGCCGCCGTACCTACGGCTAAATTAATCTTTGAAGCATATTATGGCGAAGATATACCTGAAGGCAATGAGGAAATGTAAAAAAACGCTCCCGGGAGCGTTTTTCCTTTTTATTGAACCATTGTCGTTTATTTTACATCCTGGCAGGAAAATGCCGCTATATGCCGAAAAGGTAATGAAGAGTGTATGTGGTAGCGGAGGACTTTTATGAACAAATATGCTGTGGAATTTAAAGGGACAAAAGAGGGAGTTACCATCTATTGTTTAGAGGATGCGGATTTTGCCGAGATTCTTTCCGATCTGGCCGCCAAGCTTCAGCAAAGATCCTCCTTTTTTGGTGATGCAACTGTAAGCATCGATGTAGGTAACAGGGAATTGACGGACGAGGAAAGGGAAGCTTTAATGGAAACAATCACCAAAAACAGCCGCTTGCGTTTAAAAGATATTTTTAGCAGCCAGGAGAGAGGTCCTGCTGTAACTTCCGCCAAGCGGCAAGGGGAGATGGAAGATTTGGCTTTGGACGGTTTTACAGAAGGCAGAGCACTTGTGATTAAACGGACATTACGTTCAGGCCAGTATATTCGTTTCCCCGGCCATGTCATCGTCCTGGGAGATGTGAACCCGGGGGCGGAAATAGCGGCAGACGGTGATATTTATGTTTTTGGTACTCTGCGGGGTATTGCTCATGCCGGTATGAACGGTGACAGGACGGCATCTGTTGTTGCCCTGCGACTGGCGCCCACACAGCTGCGGATTGCAGATATTATTTCCCGGGCGCCTGATCATGCCGATCTGCCTGATCAGCCTGAATATGCGTATGTGCAGGATTTGCGCATAATGATTGCAGCCATAACAGCCAAATAAAATACATAGTGCAAAAAGGGGAGAAAGTCCATGGGGGAAGTTATTGTTATTACGTCTGGTAAAGGCGGGGTAGGAAAAACAACAACGACTGCCAATCTTGGAGTAGGCTTGGTACTGGCCAAGAAAAAAGTAGTATTGATTGATGCAGATATAGGTTTGAGAAATCTGGATGTAGTAATGGGCCTGGAAAACAGGATTGTGTATGATTTGGTGGATGTGGTGGAAGGACACTGCCGGGTCAAACAGGCTTTAATCCGGGATAAGCGTTTTGAAAATCTTTTTCTTTTGCCGGCTGCCCAGACACGCGATAAAAATGCCGTCAGCCCGGAACAAATGAAAAAGCTCTCTTTGGAGCTGAAAGAGGAATATGATTTTATTTTAGTGGACTGCCCGGCCGGTATAGAACAAGGTTTCCGTAATGCCATTGCCGGAGCGGACCGGGCGCTGATTGTGACAACGCCGGAAGTTTCGGCGGTTCGGGATGCCGACCGCATTATCGGCCTGCTGGAGGCAGCAGAAATAAAAACTTTTCATTTGATTATTAACCGGCTGCGGCCTGAAATGGTTAAGCGCGGCGATATGCTGGATATTGATGATATCCTGGAGATTTTGGCCATTGATTTAATCGGTGTCATTCCGGACGATGAAAAAATTATTATTTCCACCAACCGTGGTGAGCAAGTGGCCGCCAATGCCAATGACTCCCCGGCCGGCAAAGCTTATACAAATATAGTGCGAAGGCTGCTTGGAGAAACAGTTCCTATTATGGACTTTTATCAAAATCAATCCTTCTTTAGCCGTTTGAAAAAATTCATCGGCTTAGGCGGGTAGAAAGGAAGTGGACCATGAACCTGAGAGCATTGCTTGCTGCTTTGACCGGCAGACAGCCCAGTAAAGAAGTGGCAAAGGAGCGCCTGCGCCTGGTGCTTGTCCACGACCGCGCCAGTGTAGCCCCGGAATTTCTTGATAAAATTAAGGAAGAAATGATTGCCGTAATTTCAAAGTACATGGAAATCGATGAAAGCAATACTGTTATTAACATGCATCATGCCGAGGGGACTGCAGTTTTGGAAGCTAATTTGGCCGTGAAAAAAATTAAACGTTCCGTTAATACTTAATCAAATCATCACACAAAAACCATGCTTTGCCTGGTGAGGATTTTTCTTGTGCTTTACGCTCTGATTAACTTTCCGGTATAATTATAAGTGCCAAGGGTTACCTTGCACTTCTTTTTTCTTATTTCTAAGATGGGAGTGGAAAAGTGTTTGATCGCAGGCTACTGCGCAACCTGGATTGGTTGCTTTTACTGACAATGATGGCTATCTTTGCCATCAGCTTAATTATTATCACCAGCACGACGGTAAATTTCACCGGCGACCCCTTATATTTTACTAAGCGCCATGCTATACGTTTTGGGGCCGGGTTTATTATGTTGATTATTATTTTAAATTTGGATTACACGTATTTGTATCGTTTTGCTCCTTATATATATATTGCCAATATGATTTTATTGGTAGCAGTACTTTTTTTTGGTTCAGACTCCGGCGGAGCTCAGCGCTGGATTGATTTAAAATTTTTTGAATTACAGCCTTCCGAATTTGCCAAGCTGGCCATTATTATTTCCTTAGCCCGGCATTTAACAGATCAGGAAGGAAATTTTGACAGTTTTTTTAGCGCCGTTCCTTTTTTTCTGCATGTGGCCATCCCCATGGGACTTATTTTTCGCCAGCCTGATTTAGGAACATCAATTGTTTTTATTGTGATTCTCATTGGTATGCTTTTTATGTCCGGAGTGAAAGTGAAACATTTGGCTGCTTATCTTGGGCTGGGACTGGCGGCGGGTATACCGCTTTTATGGTTTAATTTAAAAGATTATCAAAAGATGCGGCTGATTATTTTTACCGATCCGTATCGTGATCCTTTAAATGACGGTTATCAAATTATTCAATCCCTGATTGCCGTAGGGTCGGGAGGTTTGTACGGCAAAGGCCTGTTTGCCGAAGGGACACAGAACCACCTTGGCTTTTTGCTGGAACAGCATACTGATTTTATTTTTTCCGCTTATGCCGAGGAAACAGGTTTTATTGGTGCCGTCATCCTGCTTTTTTTGTTTTTAGTGTTGATTTTGCGGATTATCCGCGTTGCCTCCCAGGCCCGGGATACTTTCGGGACACTGGTGTGCATCGGCATCGCTACCATGATGGCTTTTCATGTTTTAATCAATGTGGGGATGACCATAGGTATCATGCCGGTTACAGGTCTGCCACTGCCTTTTGTGTCCTATGGGGGCAGTTCATTGCTGATGAATATGATGGCAATCGGGGTTGTTCTTAATATAGGGATGCGGCGACAGAAATACATGTTTTAATCCACCCTTTTGCGGGTGGTTTTTTTATCGGTTCCCTTTAAGTTTGCGGGGTGGTCAGGAATGCAGCCGCCTGTGGGGTGGCAACCAACCCCTAGAGGAAAGGAAATACGCATCAAAAAAAGTGAAGCGTCTTTCTTGTTGAGAAAAGCATAAGTTGGGGGACAGGTTAATATACATGGATAAGGACAAACCTCAAAGAGGTGAGGAGTTTGAAATATTATAGAACACGGCGGCAAAAACCGCGTTCCGACTTGCGGCAGCGTTTGGAGCAACGACAAACTTATAAAGTAAGCTTAAGTAATTTTAGTGAAGGAACACGCGGTCTGCCAATGGTTTTAGTGCGGCAGTTAAAAGAGGGTCTGTTTGAAAAGACGGTGGTGGCCATTATAATCGTGTTAGTTTTGGGCGCCATTAGTTTGCTTAATTCCGACTTTACCGGCCGGGTGGTTGACTGGGTTTATACGCTTACAGTTACCAATTCCCAGCCCTCTGCCTGGCTGGAGCGGGCAAAGCCTGTGATGCAGTCTTTAGGTAGTTTGTACCCGCCCAGACTAAATTATCAAAGTAATTCCGCCGATAATTTTGCCGGCAATCCCGCCGCTATCGAGGAGGAGCCCGGCCAGGAAACGATGGTTCATCCCGTTAACGGTGTATTAAGCAGTCCCTTTGGTACACGCCCGGCTGCCGACGGGCAAGGAGTGGAAATGCACTACGGCATTGATGTGACTACAGAAGCGGGCGCTCCTGTTTATGCTGCCTTTGCCGGGACAGTGACTTTGGTGCAGGAGCATGAGCTTTACGGCACCACCATTTATTTGCAACATGAAAACGGCCGGGTAACAATTTACGGCCGGGTAGCTGACCCGATGGTGACTCCCGGCGAGGAAGTGGCCCAGGGTCAGGAAATTGCCACAGTGGCGGCGGCTTTAGAGGGAGACAGTTATCTTCATTTTGAGATTTGGGAAGATAAGCAGCCGGTTGATCCACAAAAATTTCTCACTGAGAATGATTAAAGGAGAGGCCTCTACTTGAAACTGTTGCGCCTGGCAGGGATAACTTTTCGTTTTCATTGGGTTTTTATCTTGCTGGTTTTTGTGCTGCTTTACTACGGCTATGTCAGTGAAACTATAATAATTTTTGGCCTGGTTTTAGCCCATGAAGTAGTGCACCTGCTGGTGGCCCGGATGCAGGGTTTGGAAGTAGGTGAAGTTGAACTTTTTCCCTTTGGTGGTGTGGCTAAAATTGAAGATGCCCTGGAACTGGATCCACAGGTGGAGGGAGTGGTGTCCCTGGCCGGGCCGCTTTTTAATTTTGCCCTGGCAGCGGCAGGTATCATCATTTATGCCAATGTATCCTCCTGGCGGCAAAACGAAATACTGCTTTTTTTTATTCGCAGCAATCTGACCTTGGGTCTTTTTAACCTGCTGCCGGCACTGCCCTTGGATGGCGGCAGGATTTTACGGGCCAAGCTTTGCGGAACACTTGGTTTTCAAAAAGCTACGGAGCTTTGTGTGCGTCTTAGTCAGATTCTGGCTGTGCTTATTTTTGTCCTTGCTCTCTATCTCTTTTACCTGGGTCATTTTCACATGACGCTTTTGGGCACGGCAATTTTTTTATATTTTGCCGCAGAGAAAGAGCGCAGTGCCGCCATGTACGCTTTTATACGCGGTTTGAGCAGAAAAAAGAAAATTCTTTTTGAGGAAGGAGTTATGCCTTTAATTACACTTTTGACTTTGCCGGAGACGCCGCTGAAAGAAATACTGCGACGCTTTACCATGAAAAAATATCATCATGTTTTAATTGTAGATAAAAGCGGGCGGATTTTAGGCGAAGTGACGGAAGATGAGCTGGTGAGTACTGTGCTGGAAAAAGGGATTTATGCCGAGGCGAAAAAAGTTTTACGTAAAAAATAGCTTAAATTTAGCCAGGGAATAGCCTGACAAATGCAGGATTTTTTATTATAATAAAACTGAAAGGCGGAGAAAGTACCGGTGACGGGGGTAATGGGCACGGCATACAAGGGAGACTTTGCAGCCATAAAGGCGAAAACCGGCTGTAGATCAGACAACCGGTTTTTTGTTTGCCCTGAGCTGCAGGAAAAAGAAATTGCTTAATATTCTGTAAATTTTCTTACCTTTCCTGCCGCTGAGGAAGGGATAAGCTGTATTCATGTTAAAATGATAAAAGGGAAAAATAGTTAACAAAAAGATTTGCGGAGGCCTCATGAAGAACTACAAGGAAATTTTTTGGCAAGAAATTTTACCGCGTCTAGAAAAACCTACGCGATATTTAGGTAATGAAGTTAATGCACAAATAAAAAATCATGAACAATGCACCATGCGCATTGCCCTGGTTTTTCCCGATTTGTATGAAATAGGGATGTCGCATTTAGGTTTAAAAATACTTTATCATTTATTAAATGAACGACCACAATGGGTAGCGGAACGCGTTTTCATGCCCGGTGCAGATTTAGAGAAGATTATGCGGGAGGAAAATTTCCCCCTCTGCTCCCTGGAGACGGTAACGCCCTTGGCAGCCTTTGATTTAGTGGGAGTGACACTGCAGTATGAATTATCTTATACTACTGTGCTGCAGATGCTGGATTTGGCAGGTATTCCGCTTTTGGCCGCAGACCGCAGTGAAAGCGACCCCCTGGTGGTGGGTGGCGGTCCCGGTGCCTTTAACCCGGAGCCTATAGCCGGTTTTTTTGACTTTTTTGTAATTGGGGACGCGGAAGAAGTACTGCCGGAGATTGTTCAGGTTTTGGAAGAACATAAAAACCTGTCCCGGCAGGAGAGGCTGCTGCGCCTGGTGGCTTTACCGGGCGTGTATGTGCCTTCACTGTATGAGGCGCAGCAGACGGCTGCAGGTACTTTTCTGAAACTTGCGCCTGCACACCCTTCAGCCCCGGCCCGTGTGCGGCGTGCAGTGGTAGCCGATTTGGACGAGGCTTACTACCCAACAGATTTTGTCGTTCCTTACGGCAGTATTGTGCATGATCGTTTGGTGTTGGAAATCTTTCGCGGTTGTAGCCGTGGTTGTCGTTTTTGTCAGGCGGGAATGATTTACCGTCCCGTGCGGGAGCGTAAAAAGGAAACATTAAGGCAGATGGCGCAAAAAATGGTGCGCTCCACCGGTTATGAAGAAGTAGCTTTAAGTTCATTGAGTTCGGGAGATTACAGTGCCATTGGCGAATTGATTCAGGATTTGTCTGCCGATTTGGCCGGTGAGGGGGTTTTTTTATCTTTACCCTCTTTGCGTTTAGATTCATTTTCCCAGGACCTGGCGAGGCAGTCGCAGCAGGTGCGCAAAAGCGGTTTAACTTTTGCACCGGAAGCGGGAACACAGCGCCTGCGGGATGTGATCAATAAAAATATCACAGAAGCAGAACTAATCTCCGCCGTCAGAGATGCTTTTGCTGCCGGCTGGACAAACATTAAGCTTTATTTCATGCTGGGTTTGCCGGCGGAAACCGATGATGATTTGCTGGGAATTGTGCATTTAGTGCAGCAGGTACTGAATACTTATAAACAGGCAGGCGGCAAGGGAAGACCGCAGATAACTGTTTCTGCCTCTGTTTTTGTGCCTAAAGCGCATACGCCCTTTCAATGGTTTGGCCAAATACCGGAGGCAGAAATCAGGCGCAGGCAGGATTTATTGCGCCGGCATTTGCGCCTGCCCGGAGTACATTTCCAGTGGCACGGTGCAGAAATGAGCTTGCTGGAGGCGGCAATTGCCAGGGGCGGCAGGGAACTGGTGCCTGTAATTTTACGTGCCGCAAAACTTGGCTGCAAGCTGGATAGCTGGGATGAGCATTTCCGTTTTGATTTATGGCAACAAGCTTTTACGGAAAACGGCCTGGATTTGGCTGCTTGTGCCCAGCGTCAGTATGCTTTGACCGACCCGCTGCCTTGGGATCATATAGATGCAGGCGTCAGTAAACGTTTTTTACAGCGGGAATATGAGCGTGCTTTAAAAGGAGAAACGACAAAGGATTGCCGGGAGGGATGCCTGGGTTGTGGTATTGCTTTACTCTTAGATAAAGAAAACAGGGGAGTATGTATAAATGAGAATCTGGATTGAGTTTGCTCTTAGAGAATCATTACGTTTTTTATCTCATTTAGATTTGATGCGGACCTGGCAGCGGGCGCTGCGGCGCGCCTCCCTGCCTTTAGTATACAGTCAAGGTTTTAATCCCCACCCCAGGATGGCTTTTGCTTCCGCCTTACCCGTGGGCGCTACTAGTCTGGGTGAATATGTTGATATTCAATTTGCTATAAATATTACAGATAAAGAAATGGCTGCCTTGCAGGCAGAATTGCCGGCGGGGCTCGAAATTTTGCAGTGGCGGGTTGTGCCTAAAAAGGCACCGGCACTAATGAGTATCGTGAAAGCAGCCGAATGGTCGGTAAAGGTACCGGACGATCAGGAGCTGCCGGAGCGAGTGCAAAAATTGCTGCAGTCTGCTTCTTTACCCATTGTGCGCAGGACAAAAAGGAAGGTGAGTACAATTGATATCAAACCGTATCTTTATCGTTTAGAGCTGAAGCCGTCCGGCCGTTTGGAAATGCTGCTGGCAATGGGCGGTACCGGAGGAACAAAACCCCGGGAGGTGCTTGAATTGTTACAAATACCTGCTGCCGGTTCAGATCTTGTGCGGCAGAAACTGTTACTGGCCGCCGGACCCTATCTGCAATCTCCCATGGCCGTGTTGTTGAAAGAAAAAGAGGTGTTCTTCAATGCAAAAGCAGATTATTATCAACTGTGATAATAAACAGACTCGTGTTGCCGTGCTTGAAGACGGCAGGCTGGTGGAAATCTATCTGGAGCGGCCGGTACACCAGCGGGTAGTGGGTAATATTTATAAAGGCGTGGTGGCAAACGTCTTGCCGGGGATGCAGGCGGCTTTTGTGGATATAGGGCTGGAGCGCAATGCCTTTCTTTATGTTGATGATGCTGTTGTGGAAGCTAAGGAAGGCGATGTTAAGACAAAAAAATCTATCGAACAGCTTTTGCGTCCCGGCGAGGAAATTATGGTACAGGTAATTAAAGAGCCCTTTGGGAGTAAAGGCGCCCGCCTCACCCGTCAAATAACCATTCCCGGCAGGCATTTGGTTTTAATGCCAACCGCCGATTATATAGGTATTTCGCGGCGCATTGAAGGGGCGGAAGAGCGGGAACGCTTGCGGCAAATTGTGGCCAAAATGCGCCCGGAAAATATGGGTTTAATTGTGCGCACCGTAGCTGAGGGTGAAGAAGAAGCTGTTTTGCAGCAGGATTTAAATTTTTTACTGCCTTTGTGGGAGCGCCTGCAGGCTCGTTACCGGCAGCGAAAAGCTCCCTGCCTGATCTACCAGGATCTTGATTTAATCTATCGTATTCTTCGCGATCTTTTTACCGATGAAATTAACCGTTTAATTGTAGATACGCGTTATGAGTATGAAAAGATTTTGGAAACATTAGATGTTATTGATCCCTCCCTGAAAGACAGGGTGGAATGTTACTGTGGCCGTGAACCTATTTTTGATGTTTACGGCATTGAACCGGAAATAGAGCGGGCTTTGTCCCGTATCGTCTGGTTAAACTGCGGTGGGTACCTTGTTTTCGATCACGCCGAAGCCCTCACTGTCATTGATGTCAATACAGGCAAGTATACCGGTAAAACCAATCTGGCGGATACTGTCCTGAAAACCAACCTGGAAGCAGCAGCGGAAATTATGCGACAAATTCGCCTGCGTGATATCGGGGGCATCATTATTATTGATTTTATTGATATGGAAAATGAAGAGCATACGAAGCAAGTTTTAGATACATTAATGGAAAAAAGTAAACTGGACCGGACTAAATCTCATGTGTTGGGTTTTACAAATCTTGGCTTGGTGGAAATGACCAGGAAAAAAGCACGGCAGGGCCTTGATGCCGTACTGCAGCAAAGCTGTCCTTATTGTAACGGCCGCGGTAAAGTTTTAGCGGCAGATGTGGTCAGTGCGCGTACAGAACGCCAACTGCGCAGTTTTTTAGACGGTTTGGATGCTGAAGCAGTGCTGGTTGAACTTCACCATAGCGTGGCCGGACTGATGATTGGCCCTAACGGTTCATACTTGCGTAAACTTGAAGAAGAAACTGGCAAAGCTATTTTTATTCGCGGTAGTGATACCATGCATGTAGAAAAATATAAAATTTTGGCGTTTGGCACCCTGGCAGAAGTGCAAAAGGTGGCTTACCCGGTTTCCGTGGGAGAACGTTATGAAGTTAAGGTGGAGGAGCCGCATGCCAATAATCCTTATGACGGCATCGCCCGTATTAGCGGCTTTGTTATTGATGTGCAGTCGGGCGGTGCTTATGTGGGTGAAACCATTACTGTGGAGATTCAGGAAGTGGCAAAAACTTTTGCCCGGGCAAAAATCGTATGAATTGACAAAATAGGCGCCCCTGTGCTAGAATAGTCTAGCGACCGCCGCAACCGCACGGTAGAGGTTAAAAACTAAGTGCCGCATTGGTCTTTAGTACCTTGTACCGGCGAGTCTGAAGGAGGAAGGTGAAAATTATGTATGCCATTATTGAAACAGGCGGCAAACAGTACCGTGTCGAGGAAGGTACGGTGCTGGATGTGGAGCTTTTGCCGGCCGAAGAAGGGGCAGTTGTCGATTTTGACCAGGTTTTAGCGGTTAAAAAAGACGATAAGCTGCAGGTTGGCAAGCCTTATATTGAGGGAGCACTTGTCCGGGCTAAAGTGATGAGCCACGGCAAAGGCAAAAAGATTATCGTCTTTAAATATAAGGCCAAAAAGAATTATCGGCGCAAACAGGGTCACCGCCAGCCTTATACCCGGGTGAAGATCGAAAAAATCGAGGCATAGTTTTAAATGATT
Source organism: Bacillota bacterium (assembly GCA_012523945.1). Taxonomy (GTDB): domain Bacteria; phylum Bacillota; class Dethiobacteria; order Dethiobacterales; family Dethiobacteraceae; genus JAAYSO01. The sequence continues at coordinate 13,603 of JAAYSO010000055.1, read as the reverse complement.
CATGTCCGTGTTAAAAGGACAGGCGGCCACATTACCGGTCTTCAGGTCAAAGGGCATTCCGGCAGTGCACCCAAGGGAGAAGATATTGTTTGTGCCGGGGTTTCAGCACTGGTACAAACGCTTTATTTTAGCTTGCAAAAACTTTTGCAGCTGGAATTAGCAGCAGAAATTCGCGACGGGTATTTCGACCTGGACATGCCGCAGGATCTGCCGGAAAGCGTGCGGGAAAAAGCTGCTCTTTTGGCTGAAGGAACACTGGTAGGGTTGGTCTCCATGGAGAAAAGTTACCCGGAGTATTTGCAAGTGCGTGACGAATAGGAGGTGAACCTGATGTTAATGGATCTGCAGTTATTTGCACAGAAAAAAGGTGTGGGAAGCTCACGGAACGGCCGTGACAGCAATCCTAAATATCTGGGAGTAAAACGCGCAGCAGGGCAAGCTGTGACTGCAGGAAGTATTCTTGTCCGCCAGCGCGGTACAAAAATACATCCCGGTATTAATGTAGGCAGAGGTAAAGATGACACTCTTTATGCCCTGGTCGACGGTATTGTGGCCTTTGAGCGTAAAGGTAGGGATAAAAAACAAGTCAGTGTTTACACCAACGGTGAAGCCGTCTAAACATTTACTTTCATTAAACAAACCGGAGTGTACCTCCGGTTTATTTGTTATGCTTTAGTATTTGTGTGTGGGGACAATTTGCAAAATAACCGGCTGGGGTGATGGGGGAAAAGACTTAGCAATAAGCTAAGGAGAGGTAAGAAGGGGATTAAAATGTATGACCTTAACGAGGCCGTAAATAAACTAATCCAATACTACCGCCATGATTTTCTCAATATCCTGCAAATGGTAAGTGGTTTGGCACAGTTGCAGAAAACGGACAGGCTGATGACTTATATCCGTAAAGTTACAGATGAGGTGCAGCAATTTGGCCGCTTTATTGGCTGCGGTGACGCCCGTTTTGCCTTGCTGCTTTATGAAGGACTGCTGCATGATCTGGACGGAAAATATGTTATCCGGGTTGACGGGATTTTACCGCTTTTGGCACAAGATACTCTTCTGGCTGTGGAGCGGGTTTTAGCTACTCTGAACACCGGCCTGGCAAATTTGCCTGATTTTACTTTACATGTTTACATTCAAGGAGGACAGGCTCCCGCTCTTCATTTGCTGTTGTCACCGGAAACACAGGCTGATGATTTGTGGCAGCCGGTCCTGGCAGCAGCTAAAGAAAACGGCCTTACTGCCCGGCTACAGGCTCCCGGTAAGTTTTCACTGCCTTTGGATAAGTGTGGCGCCGGGGGAGAAAAATAAGCTGACAGGGATAAGAGGAGTGGTGTAGCATGTTTGTTGATCGGGCTAAAATTTATCTTAAGGGCGGTGACGGCGGTAATGGTGTTGTTTCTTTCCGCCGTGAAAAATATGTTCCCTTTGGCGGGCCTGACGGCGGTGACGGCGGCCGCGGCGGGGATGTAATTTTTCAAGTTGACCCAAACTTGCGCACACTGCTTGATTTCCGCTACCAGCAGCATATACGTGCCCAGCGCGGTGAGCACGGTAAAGGCAGTAATAAACACGGCCGCAGTGCCAAGGATACCATTGTGCGTGTGCCACCCGGAACGCAAATACGGGAAGCGGAAACAAATTTGCTGTTGGCCGATCTGACAGAACCGGGACAGACATTTGTCGGCGCCAGAGGCGGCCGGGGCGGCCGCGGAAATGCCCGTTTTGCCAGCGCGAAAGAAAAAGCACCGCGTTATGCGGAAAAAGGCGAACCGGGTGAAGAAAAATGGGTTTGGCTGGAATTGAAAGTTATTGCCGATGTGGGGCTGGTTGGTTTCCCCAATGCCGGCAAATCTACTTTTTTATCGCGCGTGACGGCAGCCCGTCCTAAAATTGCCGATTATCCTTTCACTACTCTTGCGCCTAACCTGGGTGTGGTGGATATGGACGGGGTGGAACCCTTTGTTATTGCCGATATTCCGGGATTAATTGAAGGGGCGCATGCAGGGGTTGGTTTGGGGCATGATTTTCTGCGCCATATAGAACGTACCCGTCTTTTAATTCATATTATTGATGCCGCCGGTGTGGACGGGCGCAGTCCCCTGGAAGATTACCGGCAGATTAATGAAGAGCTTACGTTGTATGATGAGCGCTTATCTAAATTGCCGCAAATAGTGGTGGCCAACAAAGCTGATTTGCCGCAGGCGGAAAAAGGAATCAAGGAACTCCGGCAAGCTCTGGGTGAAGAAAATGTCTGTGTTATTTCCGCCGTTACCGGCAGCGGGGTAAAACAAGTCCTGTACAAAGCGGCAGAAATGCTTGCCCAATTACCACCGGCGGAATTGCCGGAAAAACCGGTGGTTTTAACACCGGCGGAGGAAGAAGATAAAACTATCGATATCACCCGGGAAAATGATATTTTTATTATCCGGGGTAAACAGATAGAAAAATTTGTAGCCATGACAGATTTTGACAATGAGGAGGCTGTTAAGCGTTTTCAGCGACTCTTTCGTTTGTGGGGTCATGAAGATGCCTTAAAAGCAGCCGGAGCTAAAAACGGTGATACTGTTATTATTGGTGAGTTTGAATTTGTATTCCAGACGGAGGAAGATGAATAAATGACGGGGTGGAAGGCATGACTTTACAACTGCCAAAAGGGGATAAGAAAAACGCTATTGGAATCATGGGTGGAACATTCGATCCGATCCACCTGGGCCATTTGGTTACGGCAGAGGAGGTTCGTATTCAGTTTAATTTAGACAAAGTTATTTTTGTGCCTACAGGACGTCCGCCGCATAAAGAAGAGGAAAAAGTAACAGATCCGGAACATCGCTACTTAATGACTGTGTTGGCTACAATTAATAATCCTTCTTTTGCTGTATCCCGGGTAGAAATAGACCGGGAAGAGGGAAAATCGTACACTATTGACACAATCCGTTTTTTTAGCAATTATTTTGGCAGTAAGACAAAACTCTACTTTATTACCGGGGCAGACGCCATTATGGAGATAATTACCTGGAAGGATTATAAAGAGCTGCTTTCTATTTGCCATTTTATTGCTGCTACACGTCCTGGTTACAGCTTGCATAAACTTAAAGAAACTATCGGGGAAAGCTGCCCGGAAATAATGCAGAATATTTCCATTGTGCAAATTCCCGGGATGCAAATCTCTTCAACTATGATCAGGCAGCGTGTTTCTGCAGGTAAACCCATTAAATATCTGACAACTGATGCTGTAACGCAATACATTTATAAGAACAAACTTTACCATAATCTTTCCGGCTAAGTATAAAACCTCTGCTTCTTCAGATACTATGAATAGTAATCTTGAAAGTGGAGGTGAGTATTCTTGGTAAAAACTCTTTATGTGGGCAATATCCCCTGGTCTACTACAGAAGAAGAATTAAAAGCGTTTTTTAGTGAACAGGGTGAAGTTTTCAGCGCTCGGATTATTACAGAGCGGGGCACAGGTCGCTCCAGAGGGTATGGCTTTGTGGAAGTGGCAGATGAAGATGCAGAAAAAATGGTAGAAATGAACGGCGTGGAGCTGGATGGCAGGAAATTAGTAATAAATGAAGCAAAGCCCCGTCCTGAATCATCATAGATAAGGGCAATTTTACTTAAGGCAACATGTGTTGCCTTTTATTTTCGGATAGGGGAATTATTCAGCAGGAAAAGCTTACCTTTTTGTCGAAGCGTAACTTGGTGATGTTATGCAGGAACGCCGGATTGTGCAGCATTTAGAGCAGACTTTATCTTCTGAACAATTGGCCCATGCTTTAGGCACGGCAGAAACTGCCGGTGCACTGGCGAAAATTTTAGGCTGCGATGAGCGAAAAGCTCGTTTGGCCGGATTACTGCATGATTCTGCCCGCGGGTGGCCGGCAGAAGATTTATTGGCTTTTGCGCAAAAACATGAGCTGGCCGTTGATAATTATTGTTTGGAGCAGCCGGTTCTTTTGCATGCACCGGTAGGTGCCGTACTGGCAAAAGAGCAGTGGGGTATAGAAGATGAGGAGATTTTGAAAGCCATTGCTCATCACACTCTGGGTTCTCCCGGCATGACAGTTTTGGCACAAATTATTTATCTTGCCGATAAAATTGAGCCCAACCGGTCTTATCCGCAGGTGGAAAAACTGCGTTCTTTGGCACGGGAAGATTTCCCCAAGGCCCTGCGCATGACTGTAGCCAATTCCATTGCTTATCAACTTGCCAAAAATCAGATTATCCATCCTTCAGCAGTTAAGTATTGGAACTGGTTGGTGCAAAAGACAAAAGAGGGAGGGTAAGCCTTGGCTGCGTATTACAGAGTGAGGACTAAACGGCGCAAGCTGAAGGTAGGCCGTTTACTCTTTTTGCTTGCCATTTTTGCTTTTATTGTCCTGCTCTTATTTGTCTCCCGTTTTCTTGGAACCTTAAACAGTATTCAGGATACAAGTGCCTGGACTGAAGCACTGCCGCCGGCAGAAGATGAACTGGTGCATCTTCTGCTCTACACAGTAGAAAATGAAGGGGAAGAAAAAGCACTGACTTCCGTGGCTGTTGCCGCGCTGAGGCGGGACAGGAAATCAGTCCGGTTCTTGCAGATTCCCTCCGATGTGGCCATTGTTTCAGAACTACATAATTTACAAACGGCTGCTGAAGTTTATGCAGCGGGCGGTGCGGAAAAATTGGTTGATGCCGCCTCTGAACTTTTGCAAACTAAAATTCATGTTTTTTTAGAAGTGAATGAATCTAAACTGTTTCAGCTGGCTGATGAGATGCAGCCTTTGGCCGAGGCAATTCCGGCCGCTGCGGTGCCGGGGCAAAAAACATTTGCTCATACGGAGCAGGTTTTGGCCGGTATGCTCCACTATCTTTACCAGGGTAGTTTTTATAAGGATTTCCTTAACTTTAAACGCTTTGCTTCCGTTTTTACCACAAATTTATCGTGGCGTGAAGCTTTAAGCATGTTAAAAACGCTTGAAAACAGTTTATCCGCCGGTCAATCTATGCAGTTATCGGCTTTACCGGGGGAAGGAGAAATTCAGGACGGGAAGATTTACCGGCACATAGACAGGGAAAGTGTCCCGGCCCTGACAATCTGGCTGGACGGTACGGAAGCAGCCTTGCCCAAAAGTCAGATTACAGTGGAAGTATTAAATGGCTGCGGTGTGCCGGGTGCTGCCGGTGAAGTGGCGGAAATGCTGGAAGGTGAAGGTTTTGCCATTATCAGAACCGGCAATGCTGATAATTTTAATTATGAACGCTCTCAAGTTATTAGCCGTACTGCCAATGTTGATTTAGCCAAGGAAGTTGCCGTTTTGGTGCCCAACGCCCAGTTGTTAAAGGAAGAAATAAATGAGACTGATGTACTGGTAACTGTAATTGTGGGAAAAAATTATCATCTTGACGAATAAGGGGAGGGGTCTGTTTGACCGAGGATGTTCAAAGGTTAGTCAAAGTGATTAAAACTGCAGCGGAGGAGAAAAAGGCTGTAGATCTGGTGGTGCTGCAAATAGGTGCCGTGTCACTAATTGCAGATTATTTTATTATTGCCACCGGTAGTACCAAGCTACAAGTTCATGCCATTGCCGATTACATCCTGGAAAAAACAAAAGAAGCAGGCATTCCGCTTTTACATCAAGAAGGCTACGAAGAAGGTCTTTGGGTTTTACTGGATTACGGTTCAGTAGTTGTACATCTTTTCCAACCTGAACAAAGATCTTTCTATAACCTTGAGCGTCTCTGGGCCCATGCCCCTAAAGTTGACAGTCATTAAAAGGAAGCAAATAAAAGTTGACAAGGGCTGTTAAACCCGGTATAATAATCATTGTCACTGCAAAAAAGAGTATTTGGGGATGTAGCTCAGTTGGGAGAGCGCCTGAATGGCATTCAGGAGGCCAGGGGTTCGACTCCCCTCATCTCCACCATTAAGAAAAATAAGAGCCGTAAGCATTTGCTTACGGCTCTTTCATTTATTTCCTGGCACAATCGCCGGCAGTTCCTCTTAAAACTTCCAATCCATGCGGTAAAGCCGGCAGGATGCAATCAAGGTTTTCCTTGACTGCTTTGGGACTGCCGGGCAAATTTATAATTAACGTCTGTTTTCTGATGCCGGCAACTGCCCTGCTTAACATGGCCATGGGGGTAATTTTCAGACTGTAAGCTCTCATGGCTTCCGGGATGCCCGGGACTAGCCTGTCAATTACATCCAGTGTGGCCTCCGGCGTCCAGTCCCGTGGTGAAAATCCGGTGCCGCCGCTGGTAAGAAGCAAATCCAGTTTTAGTTGATCACACATCTCTCGCATTGCTTGGGCCAGTATTTCTCTTTCGTCGGGGAGGATCGCGGTTTTTTCAATTTTGTAACCGTTTTCGGTCATGATTTCCTCAATTAACTTCCCGCTTTCATCAGTCCTTTCACCTTTAGCGCCTTTATCGCTGGCAACTATGATGCCTACTTTAAACACCTGTAAACCTCCTTGTCGGTTGCTTGAAAATAAGTTTTATCACATGGTGAAGTTTGTCTGCTCCTTGTTTATTCTAATTGTACCACGAGCGGAAGGTGTTTTAAACATCTCGCTTAAGTGCAGGGGAAAATCTTGTTCTGCGATAGGAAATATGGTATACTCTTGATGTGAAAAATGCATAGAAATTTTCCGAGTCAACTATTCTAAGGCGCGCGCTATGAAGGTTGACCGCTGGGTATAAAGAGAAATCTTTATGCCTTCCGTGCTTGAAAAGGAAAATTGTTTTTATAAAAAACATTCCTTTGAATGTTTTTTTGTTTTTCTGGGTATTACAACTTTCCTTTTCCTGCACAGATACTAATTGCAGCAAAGGAGAGATTGGTGTGAAAAAGACAAAATTAAGCTTGGGGCTCATACTTTTATTGATTTTCTCACTAGTTGTCGTAGGGTGTGGTTCCAAAGAGCCCGCGCAGCCTGATGAACCTCTTAATGAGGAAAATGCCGGAGAAGAAGAACAGGGAACAGTAGAGGAGCCTAAATTAGGTGGCAGTATCATTCTTTCCACCACCACCTCCACAGAAAACAGTGGACTTTTAGATTTTATTCTTCCCGATTTTACGGAAAAAACAGGCATCGAAGTAAAAGTGGTAGCAGTAGGAACGGGTAAAGCTTTGCAAATGGGAGTAGACGGTGAAGCAGACGTGCTTTTAGTCCACGCCAAGGCCAGTGAAGAGGAATTTGTTGCTGAAGGTCATGGACTGGAAAGATTTGATGTAATGTATAATGATTACATCCTGGTGGGACCGGCGGAAGACCCGGCAAAGGTAAAAGAGCAAGCCAACAGCAACATTGTAGATGCTTTTAATGCTATTCATGAAGGGGAACATATTTTTGTATCCCGGGGTGACGATTCCGGTACTCATAAGAAAGAATTGGAGTTGTGGGGAGAAGCCGGTTTAGAGCCCGAGGGAGCATGGTATGTTTCCGCCGGTAAAGGCATGGGGGACGTCCTGCAAATGGCTGATGAAATGCAGGGTTATACTTTATCCGACAGGGCAACTTATCTTTCCATGCGGGACAACCTGGAGCTAGTCATTGTTACTGAAGGTGATGAAAGATTATTTAACCAATATGGTGTCATTGCCGTCAATCCTGAGAAAAATGAGCAAATTAATGCTGAAGGGGCACAAGCTTTTATAGAGTGGCTGCTGTCTGCGGAAACGCAAGAATTGATCAGTCAATATGGCGTTGAAGAATTTGGTGAGCCACTTTTCATTCCTAACGCTAAATAAACAGAAAAAAATTGCAAAGGGAGGGTATGGGCAATGGGTTATATACTTGAAGGCATCTCAGATGCAATAAAGTTGCTGCTATCCTTTGATCAGGAAATTTATACAATTATTGCTTTATCTATGTATGTATCCTTTGCCTCTACCCTCATTTCTGCTTTTATCGGTATACCGCTTGGTTTTATTTTAGGTTTAAAGGATTTTAAAGGAAAAAGAATTTTTGCCAGGTTTTTGAATACAGCCATGAGTTTGCCGCCGGTGGTTGTGGGGCTGGTGGTGACGATATTTCTAGCCCGCAGGGGGCCTTTGGGGCAGTTTCGCTTGCTCTTTACTCCTGCTGCTATGATTATTGCACAAACTTTATTAGTTTTGCCTATTATCATGGGTGTTATTTTTAACAGCTCCCGCGATAAAGGGACAGAAGTTGAGAAAATGTGCCTGACCTTGGGTGCTAACAAGCTGGATACTTTGCTCATTTTAGTCAAGGAGATGAGAGCCAATATTTTAGTAGCCATAACATCAGGCTTTGGCCGGGCCATCTCTGAAGTTGGTGCAGTAATGATAGTAGGAGGCAATATTAAAAACCATACCAGGGTTATGACAACTTTTATTGCCATGAACCATAGCATGGGAAACTACTCCACCTCCATCGCTATGGGTTTAGTGCTTCTGGGGATATCTTTCATTGTTAATGCCATTTTATACGGCAGGATAACAGGTACAGGTGATTAAAATGGAGATCACGCTCAAAAACATAAAAAAGAGTTATAATCATAAAACTGTCTTAAATATTCCGGATTTTCGTTTTACCAAAGGTAAAATTTACGGCATTATCGGTCCCAATGGCGCCGGAAAAAGCACTTTACTGAAAACCATAGCCAGGCTGGAAGCGTTGAGTGAGGGGGAAATACTCTACAATCATCAACCTTTCCGGAAAGCAATTTTAAAAGATATGACTTATTTAACGCAAAAACCTTTTTTGTTTGCTGCCAGTGTCAGGGAAAATATCTCCTACCCCTTAAAATTTCGCCAGTATAAAAGAGATGAAATCAATTTTTTAGTGGAAAGAATAATTTCTGAATTTAGCATTGAACATTTGGCTAACCAGCTGGCCACCAAACTTTCCGGAGGCGAGGCGCAAAGAGTGGCCCTGGCAAGGGCTTTGATTTTTAACCCGCAAATTCTTCTGCTTGATGAACCTACTTCCAACATGGATCCAAATTCAATTGAAATTATCGAGAAGATCATACTAAAATATAATCAAAATAAAGATAAAATGATTCTTTTTATCACCCATAACGTGGGACAGGCGAAAAGAGTTTGTGATGAAGTGATTTATCTGGAAAATGGTATAATAGTGGAAAGCGGTAAAGCCAAAACTGTAATTGAAGCCCCCAAGTCAGAAAACTTGAGAAGATTTCTTGCTTTGGAGTATTATGTGAACTAAAGAGGTGGGAAAATGGAACTATTTAAAGTTCACGGTGTAGAAGAAGCCAAAGAACTTTTAGGGCAATATTTTCAGGATTTTACTTTGGCGGTGGAAGAGCTTCCCATAGAACAAGCTTTAGGCAGGTATTTAGCTGAAGATGTGATTTCCCAAATAGATGTTCCTCATTTCCGAAGATCTACAGTAGACGGGTATGCTGTGCTTGCAAAGGATACAGTCGGTGCCAGCGAAAGCATGCCTGTTTTTTTACTGGTAAGCGAAGAAGTGGAAATGGGCCGGGAGGCCAAAAGCAAGCTTACTTCCGGTCAGGCTGCCTATGTGCCTACAGGAGGTATGCTGCCCGGAGGGGCAGATTCGGTAGTAATGGTAGAGTATACGGAAAAACTTGATGCTACCGGTATAGCTGTGCATTATACTACGGCACCTAAAGAAAACGTGGTGGAGATAGGCGACGATATAAGAAAGGGTTCACATGTTTTACAAAAAGGTTTAAAGATAAGGCCGCAGGATATTGGGGTTTTAGCTTCAATTGGCTTGAGTACGGTAAAAGTGTTTCAAAAACCAAAATTTGCAGTGATTTCCACCGGTGATGAAATTGTTAGCCCGGATGAAGAAGCAAAACCGGGACAGATTAAAGATATTAATACTTTTACGCTTGCAGCCATGGTAGAAGCTGCCGGGGGCGTTGTCGTGGCAAAAGATGTGGTTAAGGACAATTTTACGCTTTTAAAACAAACTATTGAAAGTGTTATGACAGATAGTGATATAATTATCTTATCCGGCGGCAGTTCGGTGGGAACAAAAGATATTGTGCCTAAAGTCATAAATGCCGTAGGCGAACCGGGTGTATTTGTGCATGGCATTTCCATTAAACCCGGTAAACCTACAATTATGGCCAAAGCAGGCGGGAAACCGATTTTTGGTTTGCCCGGTCACCCCACATCTGCCATGATTGTCTTTAAAGTTTTTGTAGAATACTTTATTAAAACTCTCATGCAAAATGATGAGCTGGACAAGTTTATTATGGGTGAATTAGCTGTTAACGTCCATTCAGCTCAAGGCAGGGAAACTTACCAGATGGTAACATTGGAGAAAAGCGGAGATAAATATATTGTTAAGCCTGTATATGGTAAATCCGGTTTTATTACTTTAATGTCAAAGGCAATAGGTTATATAAAAATTCCCATTAACCAAGAGGGGCTGACAAAAGGGGAAAAAGTTAAGGTTTATCTATTTTAAGGTATGAAGGGTGATAAAATGAGCCAAATTGAAAGGAATATTTATCTCTCCAATGTTGAGCTCAATGAGGCGATAGATCTTTTTAGCAGGAGTTTTGCTGATTTTAGTGCTTTAAGACGCAGTGAACGGATTCCTGTAATTGAGTCCCTGGGCCGAATTACCAAGGAACCTGTTTTTGCCAGGATCTCTTCGCCCCACTACAATGCAGCGGCCATGGATGGCATTGCCGTTAAAGCTTCCAGTACTTATGGAGCAGATGAAAGCAATCCTTTGTGGCTTAAGTTAAACAAAGATTTTAGGTATATAGATACAGGCGATGTAATAGAAGATCCCTTTGATGCTGTGATTATGATCGAAGATGTTGTAAATATTGATGAAGAAACAGTGGAAATTATTAAAGCAGCTTCTCCTTGGCAGCATGTGAGACCTGTGGGGGAAGACATTGTTGCCAATGAGATGATCATCCCTGCTGCTCATAAGATCAGATCTTTTGATATCGGTGCTTTGCTGAGCGGGGGGATTGTGGATGTTGAAGTTATTAGTAAGCCTAGAGTGGGAATTATCCCGACCGGTACAGAAATCATTGAACCCTGGGATAAAATTGAGCCCGGTAAAATCATTGATTCCAACTCAAGAATGTTTGAAAGTCTGATTAAGGAGTACGGAGGCTCGCCTGTCAGGTACAAGCCTGTAATTGACGATTATGAGCTTATTAAAGAGCAAATTAAAGCAGCCATAGCAGAAAATGATATTGTTATTGTTAATGCCGGTTCTTCTGCCGGGTCAGAAGATTTTACACCCCATATCGTGGAAGAGTTGGGAGAGTTAATTGTCCACGGTGTCGCAATTAAACCCGGAAAGCCGGTGATCCTGGGGAAAATAGATAATAAGCCTCTGATCGGCATTCCAGGCTATCCTGTTTCCGCTTATTTTGTCTTTGAAGCTTTTGTTAAACCGCTGATTTTTAAGATTTTAAATATTGAAGTGAAAAAAAGACCTGTTGTTAAAGCAGTTTTGTCAAAAAGAATTGTTTCTTCACTGAAACATCTAGAATTTGCCAGGATGAAATTAGGGAAGGTGGAAGACAAGCTCATTGCCACCCCGTTAAGCAGGGGAGCGGGCGTTACCACATCATTGGTGAAAGCCGACGGGATTACCGTTATTCCCAAACATATAGAAGGTTTTGAGTCTGGTGAAATGATAGAAGTTGAATTGTTGCGTGATTTGGAGGAAATTGAAAACACCATTGTTTCCATCGGCAGTCACGACATTATAATGGATTTAATCGGTACGATGATTCATGCCAAATATCCGAGGATGTCTTTATCCTCGGCCCATGTGGGCAGCTTGGGTGGAATCATGGCCATCAGAAGAGGAGAAGCCCATCTTGCTCCTGTACATCTTTTAGATGAAGAAACAGGCGTTTATAATCTCAGTTATCTTAGAAGATTTCTTGGTGAAAAAGAAGTAGTGCTGGTAAAGGGAATCAAAAGACAGCAAGGTATCATGGTGCGCAGGGGCAACCCAAAAAAGATCCGGGGATTAGAGGATTTAACACGGGAGGATATTACTTTTGTCAACAGGCAGAAAGGCTCCGGCACCAGAGTTCTCCTGGATTATAAACTCAAAGAATTAGGTATAGACGCAGCAGAGATTGTTGGTTACGACAGGGAAATGACGACACATATGACTGTTGCTTCAGCCATAACCTCGGGAACCGCTGATGCTGGTATAGGGATTAAATCTGTAGCCAATGTGATGGATTTGGACTTTATTCCCATTGGTGATGAAGAATACGATTTTGTGCTGGAAGAGAAATTTTTGCAGCAGGAAAACATTAAAGTTTTTCTGGAAATTTTACAATCAGATGAATTTAAGCAAAAACTTACTGAACTGGGAGGCTATTTCCTGGATGAACCAGGCAAGTTAGTTTATCCGTAAGGACCGGCCTTTTTAAGGGGGATAACAATGAAGGATACTTTAGGGAGAGGTATCAATTATTTAAGAATTTCGGTCACAGACTTATGTAACCTTAGATGTAAATATTGTATGCCGGAACATGGAATTTGTAAAAAAGACCATGACAGCATATTACGCATTGAAGAAATTGAAGAGATAGTAAAGGCTGCCGCTAAACTGGGAATGAATAAAGTCAGACTTACCGGCGGAGAACCCCTGGTGAGAAAGGGTATAGTAGATTTAGTCAGCAGGATTGGCCGTATTGCCGCCATTAAAGATTTTAGCATGACCACCAACGGTATCCTCCTTGAAAAGTTTGCTCAAGATTTAAAAGCCGCCGGTCTGCACAGAGTTAATATCAGTTTAGATACTTTAAATGCGGAAAAATATAAACAGATTACCCGGGGCGGTAATTTGCAAAATGTCCTGGCAGGAATTGAAGCCGCCAAAAATGTAGGTTTGCTGCCCTTAAAAATAAATACCGTACTGATGGGCGGTTTTAATGATGATGAAATCGCAGATTTTGTCAAGCTTACTTTGCACGATGAGATCGAAGTCAGATTTATAGAACTGATGCCTGTAGGTGAAGCAAGCAGGTGGGCGCAAAACCATTTTGTTGCCAATGAGGCGGTACTGCAAAAATTCCCCGACCTGGTACCGGAAATTACAAATGATAAAAGCAGTCCCGCCAAATATTTCAAACTGCCTCAGGCTAAAGGACGGGTAGGGTTGATTAATCCTGTCAGTAATCATTTTTGCGGTGCCTGTAACCGCCTCAGGATTACGGCTGACGGTAAAATTAAACCCTGTTTGCATGCAAATGCCGAAATAGACATTAGAAGGCTTTTGGTTGCCGGTAATACTTTGGCAGACATTCTTACCCATGCTATTTTGCAGAAGCCGGCGGGCCATAAGTTAAACGACCCCGAATTTGTACCTATTGAGAGAAATATGTATCAAATCGGAGGCTAAAGATGGAATTTACTCATTTTAATGAAAAGGGTAAAGCAAGAATGGTAGAAGTAGGCCATAAGGACGATACCGAAAGGGTAGCTGTAGCCAGGGGAAGTATAAAGATGGCACCGGAAACTCTAAAGATGATTAAAGAAGGACAGATGAAAAAAGGTGATGTGCTGGGGGTGGCACAAATCGGCGGGATTATGGCCAGCAAAAAGACTAGCGACTTAATTCCCATGTGTCACAATCTTTTTTTAACCGGTGCT
>JAAYSO010000054.1 GCA_012523945.1 Bacillota bacterium | reverse complement strand
AGCACCCCGTCTCCAATCGACATTAACATCTGCAAGTACTTTTCTTTTTCCCCAGATAAAACTGTTTGCACCTGCTTTAATTTTTTCTGTCTAGATAAAAGAAGAAGAATAATAACCACTAAAGCTGCCACCAGGCAAATATAACAATAGTCGACCAGTTTCGATAAAAAATCGTAATCACCTGCAGAGGCGGGGCCGGTAGTGAAAAATGAAACAAACAAGAAGAAAAATGCAGCCAGTATTATTTTCAATGCGGCCACTCCTTTAAAATCCGTCATATCTGTTTATTCATGCGTGAATTAGTTATTTCTCCCTTTTTTTATGTATTCCTTTTGTCAAAATTCCTCTTTATTTGTCTTCTCATCATTTTAAGTATTTGTTCATAAATCGAGCAAGACACCTCGTTTTATGGCGTGTCTTTCTTGTCATTTAGTGTCGACTAGGTAAGAAAGCAAACCGGGGTTGGTCTAATTTCCGCCCGATAAAAAAACCGCATCCCAAAGGATACGGCTTCAGCATACGGCATCAACAACATTAATTGCCTTGAAGTCCAATTTGGTCTGCCACTTTTTGCATGCCGGCAATAGTTTCGGCAATAACTTCATCCAGTTCCATCCCCAGCATTTCTGCTCCCTCGGCTATAACCTCCCGGTTCACACCGGCGGCAAATTTCTTTTGTTTCCACTTTTTTTTCACCGATTTAACCGTTGTATCCATAATACTTTTGCTGGGACGCATTAAAGCTGTAGCTGTAATCAGGCCGGTTAATTCATCAATGGTATAAAGCACTTTTTCCATTTGTTCCACCGGCTCCACATCACTGCAAATTTTCCAGCCGTGACTGACCACAGCGCGAATATAATCTTCCGGCCAATTTCTTTCCGTTAAAATCTCTTTAGTTTTATGGCAATGCTCCTCCGGGTACATTTCAAAATCAAGATCATGGATGAGGCCGATAACACCCCATTTTTCCGGATCCTCGCCAAAAAGTTGCGCAAAATGCCGCATAACCGCCTCAACGGCTAAAGCATGTTTAATTAAACTGTCATTTTTATTATATTCACACAGTAAGGCATAAGCTTCTTCTCGTGTTGGTACTGCAGGCATAGATTCAACCTCTTTTCTCAATAATTTTCCATTTTGTTCACTAGTGTATCATTTTTTCTGATGCCCTGCAATCTATCCTGCCGCAAACCAAACCTCCGCCCTGATTTGCACAGGCGGAGGCAGATTTAACTGACATTAACCGGTAAAAACCAGTAGCCGTCATGGTACTGTTCCGGCCCTGTCCTAAGAGGCAGATCGTGCCGGAAAATAGGGCCACCAATAACTACTGTATGAAACTCACCGTTTTCCCCGCAGGGATCAACGCCCTGCTCTTCCAGCTCCTCAATTAAAGCTAAATCCAGCATCCGGCCCAGAAATACTTTGTCACATAGTTTTTCATTTACCACTACAATCATGGCTTTAAAGCCGGCTGTAATAAACTCATGTACAACCTGGCGGCGTGATTTTTGCCACAAAGGATGATATGCTGTTATGTCCGCTTGGGCGCAAATGTCCTGCACCCATTTTAAGTGACCGGGGATATCAATATCGCCAAAAACTCCATAGTTAATGCCTTCCGCTTTAAACTTTTTAATGGTGGCCAAAAACTTCTCTTCATACTCCTCCCAGGAGGCGACACAGGTGGTAAGGGGAATCTGGAGAAGTTCCGCTTGTTTTTGCAAAAGCTCCACCGGCAAGCGGTGTGATTTGGAACGCTCTTCATTTTCAACCATTGTCAGCAGCCGCCGGGCTTTGCCGCCCTGCTGCAGTGCGTAGTAAAGCGCTAAACAGGAATCTTTGCCTCCACTCCAAGAACTAAAAAACGGCTGATCTTTAATCATCCTTTTCTCCCTCCTCAAGGTCCGGCTTGACTTGCTCTTTTTCAAATTTGGGGAAAGACACAGTTACCCTTGTGCCAAGATCTTGCCGGCTTAAAATCTCCACATGGCCCTGATGCCGGTCAATAATCCACCTGGCAATGGCAAGACCCAGCCCGGCACCGCCGGTTTTGCGTGCCCGGGAATCATCAGAGCGGTAAAAACGTTCAAATACTAAAGGCACATCCTCAGGATTAATGCCGATGCCTGTATCCTGTACAATTACCTGTGCATAATCTCCAGTACTGCCTGTTTTAACGGTAATGGTGCCGCCGCTTGGAGTATACTTGATACTGTTATCCACCAGAATCCGCACCGCTTGTTTAATCAGCTGCAAATCGCCAATGGTATAAAATTCATGATCCGTATACGTTTTAAATTCATGCTGGGGATCAATCATGGTTGCTTCACGTACAACTTCAGCCGCCAGTTCACTTAAATTAACCTGTTCCAGATTTAACTGTAAGGAATCTGTATCCCCCCGGGCCAGGAAAAGCAGCTGTTCCACCAAGCCTTTCATATTCTCCGCTTCACTTTTAATGGCATCAATAGATTCCTGCAGTGCTTCCGGATCATGTTTCCCCCAGCGGTCCAAAAGATTGGCATACCCCTGAATTACGGCAATGGGAGTGCGCAACTCATGGGAAGCATCGGAAACAAAACGGATCTGTGAGCGATAAGCATTATGCACACGCTCCAAAAGCCCGTTGATGGCGGCGGCCAGTTCCTTTAATTCGCTTTGCTCGGAACTGACGGTAACCCTTGTATCCAACCCGGCGGCATCAATGTTATCTATGGTTCCGGTTAAATCCCGCAAACCGGCATCAGCTAAAATATCTTTACGGGTATGAATATATCTTGCCGATTGTGTTAATTCGGCAATAGGCTGCAGTGCCCGCCGCATGGCCCTGGCACCTTTGCCGATACTTCCCAGTAAAAATAAAAACTCAAAAGCCAGTATAACTACCATCATGGGGAAAAAGAACAAAACAATTTCCCCCAGGGGATAATCAATATAGGCAAAACTGTTGTTTTCCGCAGGCTGCAGCCATACCCGGTACTTAATGCCAACCAGTTGCTCCCACAGGGAAAGCTCCTGCCCGGGGCTGAACCCGTCTAAAACAACCTGTCTCCGTGAATAATGCAGCTTTTCCGGGTAAAAAAAGTGTAAAATTTTCGGCAGTGCCACTCCCTGCGGTACTTCTTCGCTGGGTTTTTCCTCTATTCCTGCCGTCTGCACCGCCTCGATGGCGTAAGTTTCGGCTCGAACAAGAAAAATGCCTAAAAATATAACGATGATAAGTAAATTAATCCAGAAAAAACTTAAAAACACCCGTGATAAATGCCAGGTGTTTAAGCGGAAAACAATGGAGGAATTAAGCTTTCTATTCTCACTCATCTTTAATCACATACCCCACCCCGCGTACGGTATGAATCAGTTTAAAAGCAAAAACTTCATCTATTTTGCTGCGCAGGTAACGAATATAAACGTCAACCACATTGGTGTCACCGGCGTAATCATAACCCCAAACATGCTCCAGCAGCTTCTCACGGGAAAGCACTATTCCTTTGTTCTCCAACATGAACTGCAACAAAGTAAATTCCCGTTTTGTCAGCTCCACCGGCTGCTGATACACACTGACTGCATACGCTTTGACATCCATGGTTAAAGGGCCTGCCGTCAGAATTTCATTTTGCTGCATTACTCTGGTTTTCCGCAAAGCCGTGCGAATACGAGCTAAAAGTTCTTCAATTTCAAAAGGCTTGGTCATATAATCATCGGCACCGCTGTCCAGACCTGCCACTTTGTCCATAATGGTGTCCCTGGCTGTCAGCATAATGACCGGTATGGAAGTACTACGGCGCAAGCGCCTTAGTACTTCCATACCGTTTAAGCCCGGCAGCATAATGTCTAAAATAATTAAATCAAACTTTTCGCTTTGCGCCAGTTCCAAACCGGTTCTGCCGTCAAAAGCTTTTTCTACCTGATACCCTTCATAAAGCAATTCCATTTCCAAAAAACGGGCCAGTTTTTCTTCATCTTCAATAATTAAAATCTTTTCCTTCATCATTAGCACCTAGTCTTCAAAGATACTTTTTTTCAGATTATCGGCAGCGTCGGCGGCACTGCCCATTACTTCATTAACACCGCTTTTTTCAATATCGGGACCTTTAAAAACATAACGGCAGTTTAAGAAGAGTCCGATAATCAAGAGCGGCACAACCACCCAAAAGGCCAGGAGTAAAAGGACAACTAAAATTGTTACGGGAATGGCAATTACAACTTTACCATCATGCCTGACTTCAAAAGTATTTTGATTGCCTTTAACGATTAAACGTCCAACCCACTTTAAAAACTTGCGAACCAGGCTGGCAAATGTTTCACCGTTTTGCCGGTTCTTCTGCTCTTGCCTGCCTGTGGGTTCCTCTGTCGTTTCCCTTTGAGTTTGTGAATTGTAGTACCCCCCGCCCGGCGGCGGTTTTACTTTGCCCTGGCGTTCCAAATAAATAATAGCATCCAGCAGGTCGCCGCCGCAGGCATCAAGTGCTTTTTTAGCCTCATCATAAGTGACATTGGCTTTTTCCCTTAACTTTTCCACTTGTTCAATGGTTGCCATTTTCATACCTCCCACCTGCTTTTGCCATTATTATAACTACTATAGTTTGGAAAAATTTTTGAAAAAGATTAGAATTTCATTAGAAATGCAGGCGGCACCTTATTTTTTTAAAAAATCCATGTATAAAAGACTGGGTTGAATCCCCCGGTTATGATTATATTTGCCACTGGAATACTTATCATAATCTCCTTCTATGGTATGGTAATAGATCTGGCAGATTTCCACAAAAGGATACACCCGAATCGGCTGGATACAAAAGATCTCCAGCGTCCAATAACCGCTAAAACCAACATCGCCAAAACCTGCCGTCACATGGATAAAAAGTCCCAACCGGCCGATGGATGACCTGCCCTCCAGCATGGGCACATATTTATCTGTTTTTGTGTATTCCAAAGTCCTACCCAGGTACAGCCTGCCCGGCTCCAAAACCAAGCCTTCCTCGGGAATAATCAGGCGCTTTGTTTTATTAGGCTTTTTCATATCCAGGACTTTTTCTTCATAAACCAAGAGTTCATTATGCAAACGCAAATTATAACTATTGGGGTTAATTAATTTTTCATCAAAAGGTTCAATGATAATTTCTTTACCAATTTTCCTTTTAATTTCCCGGCCTGATAAAATCATTTACTTTCCTCCCCCAGCCAAGTTAGCTTTCAGATTCTAGCACTTTCACAACCAGGTAAACTGTGCCCGCCGTAATGACCACCAGCATCAGGTAATAGGATATTGTGGCCAAAATTGTCTCCCATGTACCGACAAAAATATTAAAAAAGCCGGCAATTTTACCTAGCACCTGGTGATAAAAATAAAAGAACACTATAGCCAAAATTCCGGTAACAATCTTTTTCACCATGGGACACCTCCATAGTATATATTTCTTTCCACAATTCTTTGCTTTTTCCTATCAGAAAACCAAAAAACTGCTTTGCTTGCCATCTTGCCTTTTTAATAAAGCAAAGTTAAGATAATTGCTTCCACGAAAAAACCTGCCCGGAAAGGCAGGTGCATTTTTCTGTCCTTTTAATTAACAGTTTCCTAAAAACCGTCTCCATTTAATTTTTTGCGCTTGCGCCTTACAGCCTCCACATAAACGTCCAGGGTCTCTTGCGCCATCCTTTCCACAGCAAAATACTGCTCTGCAATCCGGCGTGACTCCCAACATTTTTCGGCAAGTAAGTGCCGGTTATGGTGCAGTGTTTTTAAATCTTCGGCAATACGTAAGGGATCCAATCTTTCCGCCCCGTGCTTCCTTTCACCGCTTAAAAGCGGCCACTCTTCCTCACTAAAAAGATCAGACGTAATGAGACCGCCATACCCGTGGGCCAAAAGAAAACCTGCATTACCACAAGCCATTGCTTCACGTAAAGCCCGGCCACGGGCAAAAACTATCTGCCCCCACTGCAAGTGAGGCAGGAGTTCATGCACCCAGCCCAAATATTCGAGATGCGGTATCCCGGCCCCGCCCACAATGCCCAAAGCTTTAGCCTCCACCGCAATGCCCTCCCGGCGCAATCTACCCACAGCCTCTGACAAACATTCCACCCCCAAGGCGGCTTTACCGCTTACCCTGCCTAGCCACAGCACACGTAAAGGGCCGGCAAAAGATTTTTGGGGCGGTGGGCGAAAATAATTAAGATCGATGCCGTTGAAAATAACCCTGCTTTTAAACCGGTAAGCCCCGCCCAGCGACTTAGCCGTTTCCGTACCTACGGCAATAATCATATCAGCCGCCGCAAGGGGCGTGCGGTAACGCTTTGCCCACGCCAAAACACCGTGCAATGTAATTACATACGGCACTTTTAACTGTTCGGCCAGCTCCCGGCCACAATGTAAAACAAAGGGTGAATGGGCGTGAATTAAATTAAACTTCCTCCCCCTTACCTGTTCTTTCAGCTCCTGAACTGTTGTAAAGAAAAAAAACGGCACCTTACCTAATTTGTCCGTCATTGCCGTCTTGTCTTCAGGGGAAAGAGGAAACTTTTCCCGGCATTTTTTATTATCAATAAACCCGATCACAGGATTTAACCCTAAACTCTCTAAACTTACTGCCAGATCCCGCACATGGGTAAAGACACCGCATTTGGCAAAAATGGAAAGCAAAAGTATGTGCAAACATATTCCCCCCCGGCTTAAATTATCTGTAAGCAAAGCTATAACATCATATGACAGCCGCTAAATCCATGTGCGTCAGGACCCCCGTTTAGTCCACCCGGAAAGAAGGCGGCTTTTGTAGCCAGCCTTTCATTTTGCCATATTCAAAGAGCTTGTCAAAAAGCTCAATTTCCGTCAGTAAGAATTCTTTAAATTTCTGCCTGATTTTAGCATTGGCACAACTTCTGAAAGCCTCCACATAAAGTCCCAGAAATGACTGGATGCCGTAGAAAAGGCTTTGATAGATCTGCCGGTCGTCCACATCATCTAATTTGACGGTGGTATTGACGGATTCCGGCGGCGGGGTGGGCATGGTAATGCCATACTTGCGATGCAGATCTTCCAGTTTTTT
>JAAYSO010000053.1 GCA_012523945.1 Bacillota bacterium | reverse complement strand
AGTACAATTAAAGCGCTGGCCAAAGCCATAGATGCCAAAGACAGTTATACGCTCGGACATTCGGAACGTGTGGCACGATATGCCGTCATGATCGGGCGGGAATTGCGTTTGCCGGAAGATTACATAGAAAAGTTAGAATACTTGGCGTTATTGCATGATATTGGTAAAATTAGTGTTCCGGAAAGTATTTTAAATAAACCGAGTAAACTTTCCGATGAAGAATTTGCCGTTGTCCGCAATCATGCTGCTGTGGGGGCGGAAATAATCAGTAATATTCAAATTATTGGCGAGGATGCAAGTATTGTGCGCCACCACCACGAATGGGTAAATGGGCGTGGTTATCCTGACGGGTTAACGGAAATGGATATACCCTTGGGCGCTAAAATTGTGGCTGTGGCCGATGCTTTTGATGCCATGACTTCCAGTCGTACCTATCGTGAGCCGTATACAAAGGAAGAAGCGGTAGAAGAACTACAGCATTATGCCGGTATCCAGTTCTGCGAAGAAGTGGTGGCGGCGCTGGTTCGTGTGCTGCGGCGCAGGGGGGAAATTCTTTGATTTTTATTGTCATCATTATTATTCTCTTAGCCGTTGTAGTGGGTAAAATCAGGGGCGGCCGCTTTGAGGGACTGGCAGATTTACAAATCCAGGGACTGCCTTGGATTTTTCTCGCTTTAGGCATGCGCCTGGCTACTGCTTTTTTAGCTGCTAAGGGGATGGAACTTACTCTTTTGCAGATTGTGGCTTATTGTTTGTTTGCTTATGTCCTGTGGCGCAACCTTAAATTACCGGGGATGAAACTTTTTGCTTTAGGTGTTGTGCTGAACTTTCTCGTCATTTTTATTAACGGCGGTATGATGCCGGTTTCAGCACAAGCAATTGCTGCAGCCGGTTTGCCTGAACCTGCCGGTACACATATGCTGTTGACGGCAGAAACAAAACTGTGGTTTTTGGCTGATATTATTCCCCTTCCGGTGCCCTTTTTAGCCAGGGTGATCAGTATCGGTGACATTTTAATTTATGTGGGGATTTTTTATTTCATACAAAAAAAGATGCTCCCGCGCCAAAAACAAAGAAAAACCTTGCATTTTAGATAGAATTTTTAGTTTGTTTTAGCTTTAGAGGAGGAGCCTCATGAGTACGTTAATTGTAGTTTATACCCGTTCAAAGAATAATTTGCTTTTGGCACAGGAATTGCAGATGCGCCTGCAGTGTAAGCTGCATCTGCTCACGGAGGTAAAGCCCAGAAGTGGTTTTTCCGTGTTGTTGGAGCCGCTTTTTCCCGCAAAAACGGAACTTGTGGATACAGAAATTTCCCTTACCCCTTATGAACAGATTATTTTTGTAGCACCCGTGTGGTGGAAAAGAGTAGCGGCGCCCATGCGCCTTTTTATGCAGCAACATAAAGAAGAAGTGAAAAAATATAGCTTTATAACCATGTGCAACGGTGTAGTGGGGCAAAAGGAAAAACTGGAGGAAGAGTTGACAGCTCTTTTGGGGCAGAGACCGGTGGCTGTAACTGAACTGTGGGTGGGCAGTTTAATTTTCAGGGCCATCAGACATGACCTGGCTTTATTTGATGAAGAAATCACGGCTTTTTTAAAAGCTCTGGAAGAAGGTAAATGAGGTTTTTAAGGGGGGTATTCCCCTTAAGTTAGCAGGGTGGTCAGGACCGCCGGTCCGCCGAAGGGGTGGCAACCCCTAAAGGACAAGAAAGACGCAACATGAAAAATAAACGGAAGCGTCTTTCTTGTGTTGACTCATCAATAGTGATAAAATAAGCATGGCTCCAAGGAACCGCTAGGTTCCTTTGTTGTCTCATAAAGCAGTCCGTTTAGGCGGATAACTGGAGGGTTTTTATGATTCGCGCTTTATTAAATAAGCTGGTTGGTGACGTGAACCAGCGTGAGCTTAAGAAAGTCCAGCCTGTGGTGGATCAGATAAATAGTTTGTCCAAGAAGATGGAGCAGCTTTCTGACGACGGTCTGCGCGCCAAAACGGCAGAGTTTAAAGCGCGTATACAGGAAGCAGTGGCAGAAAAGCGACAGCAACTGGAAAGGTTGCAGAGTAAATTATCCTCTGAAGCTGAACCTGAATTACGCCGTGCTGCCCAGGAAGCCAAGCGGGAATTATTTGAGGCAGAACAGAAAGCACTATGGGAGGTTTTGCCGGAAGCTTTTGCAGTAGTGCGTGAAGCCAGCCGGCGTGTTTTAGGCATGCGCCATTTTGATGTGCAGCTTTTAGGCGGTATTATCCTGCACCAGGGTCGCATTGCCGAAATGAAAACAGGTGAAGGAAAGACACTGGTGGCAACTTTGCCGGCTTACCTGAATGCTTTGGCCGGCCGCGGTGTGCATATTGTCACCGTTAATGATTACCTGGCTAAAAGGGACCGGGAATGGATGGGCCCGGTCTATGAATTTCTTGGTTTAAAAGTTGGTCTTATTGTGCACGGCCTGACGCCGGCACAGCGCCGTGAATCTTATCAAGCCGATATTACCTATGGTACCAATAATGAATTCGGTTTTGATTATTTGCGTGACAATATGGTGCGGTACAAGGAAGATCTTGTACAGCGCCCGCTTTATTATGCCATTATTGACGAAGTGGACAGTATTTTAATTGATGAAGCCAGAACACCCTTGATTATTTCCGGTCAGATGAAAGATGATCAGGAACAGTATGAGGATTACCAGCGGGTAGATATTGCCGTGCGCCGGCTGAAAGCGGAAAAACATTTTACCGTTGATGAGAAAGCCCGTTCAGTGGTGCTTACAGAAGAAGGAGAGTTTGAAGTGGAAGCACTGCTGGGTGAAAAAGGGCTGTACGGCGAGGAAAACCTTGACTATGAAGACTTGGAAGCTGTAGAAGAAAATATAGAAACGGATTGGGAAGATTTTCAGCGTAAAAATATCCTGCGCAAAAAAATTGAAAATGCCCTGCGCGCCCATTTTTTAATGAAGCGCGACCGCGATTATGTGGTTAAAGATGGCCAAATTATCATTGTAGATGAGTTTACAGGACGTTTAATGTATGGTCGCCGCTACAGTGAAGGCCTGCACCAGGCAATTGAGGCCAAGGAACAAGTGAAAGTGGCCAGGGAAAGTATGACACTGGCCTCCATTACTTTTCAGAATTACTTTCGAATGTATGAAAAACTGGCCGGCATGACGGGAACGGCGGCTACTGAAGAAACAGAATTTCAAAGTATCTACGGTATGGATGTGGTGGTGATTCCCACCAATAAACCTATGATCCGCGCCGACTTGCCCGATGTAATTTATAAAACTGTTGCCGGTAAGTTTCGCCGTGTGGCAGAAGAAATTGAAAGGCGGCACCAGACCGGCCAACCCATTTTAGTCGGCACAATTTCCATTGATATTTCTGAAATGTTAAGCAGTCTTTTAAAAAAGAAAGGTATTCCCCACCAAGTCCTCAATGCGAAACATCATGAAAGCGAAGCCAGGATAATTGCGCAAGCCGGACGCTTTGGGGCGGTGACAATCGCTACCAATATGGCCGGCCGGGGAACAGATATTATTTTAGGCGGTAACCCTGATGTTTTGGCGGAAGATGAATTTCGCAAGGAATTTGGCTGTCATTTAGAGGAATATTTGGTCGATCCGGAAATCAGCGCTGAAGAGAAAGCTGAAGCCCAAAAAAAAGCGGAGCTTTTAAAAGAAAAATACCGCCGGCAAACAGAGGCCGAGCGGGAACAAGTTTTAGCTGCGGGCGGACTGCATGTTTTGGGTACAGAGCGTCATGAATCGAGGCGTATTGATAACCAGTTGCGGGGACGTTCAGGCCGGCAGGGAGATCCCGGCTCCAGCCAGTTTTTTATCTCGCTTGAGGATGATTTAATGCGCCTTTTCGGCGGTGATAATATTTATGGTGTGATGGAAAAATTAGGTTTGGACGAAGATACTCCCATTGATCATCCCATAATTAGCCGTGCGCTGGAATCGGCACAGAAGAAAGTGGAAAACCGCAACTTTGAAATTCGTAAGCACATTTTAGAATATGATAATGTTATTAACGAGCAGCGTGAGGTAATCTATAATCAGCGGCGCCGTGTCCTGGAAGGAGAAAACTTGCGGGATACCGTCCTGGACTGGATTGCAGAACTCTTGGAAGAAAACCTGGTTTACTATTTAGAGGAAAAAGAAGAATGGAACTTAAAAGGCCTATTGACTTGGGCAGAGAGATTTTTCCTCTTACAACGGAAAAAGATTACTCTTGACGAATTGCAGGGAAAAACCAGGGAGGAAATTAAAGCAATCCTGCTAAACGCCGCCTTGGAGCTTTATAACGAGCGGGAAGAAAACATGGGCGCGGAAATGATGCGGGAAGTGGAGCGGGCTGTAATTTTACGTGCCGTTGATACCAAGTGGATGCTGCACATTGATGCCATGGATCTGTTGCGCCATGAAATCGGGCTGCATGTCTACGGACAGCGCGATCCTTTGGTGGAATATAAGTATGAAGCGAAAAACATGTTTGATCAGATGATCAAAGAAATTCGTGATGATGCCGTGAGCATGCTCTTTAGAATACAGCTGACGGCTTTGCCGCAAAGGCAGGCAGTGGCCGTCACCAATGAGACGCCGTCCACAGATGATCCAGGTGTCCGGCGTCCTGTGCGGGTAAAAAAGGTCGGCCGCAATGACCCTTGTCCCTGTGGTAGTGGAAAGAAATATAAAAAGTGTTGTGGAAAGTAGGTGCATTAAATTGTCTGCAGAACTTAAAACAGCGTATCAGATCCTGTCTGAACATGTAAAAGAAATGAGTGTTTCTCTTTGACTTGGACGGGAAAAAAGAAAAGCTAAAAAAATTAGAAGCAGAAGCAAATCATCCGGATTTCTGGACTGACCAGAAGCAGGCCCAAAACAAGATTAAAGCCTTAAATGAGCTACGTAGCGAAATAGAACCGCTGGAGGAATTGGCACAAAAACTGGCTGAGCTGGAAGTACTCATTGAACTGGCCACGGAAGAAAATGATGAGCAGTTGTGGCAAGAAGCAAAAACAGTAGTGGAGGAAATGCAGGCCAATCTAAAAACGGTAGAATTTAATTTGCTATTCCGGGAAAAGTATGACAGTTATTCGGCCATTATTGCCATTCACCCCGGAGCAGGCGGGACGGAATCCCAGGATTGGGCTTCCATGCTTCTGCGCATGTATACGCGTTGGGCGGAAAGGAAAAATTACCAGGTAGAAGTACTGGATTTGCTACCGGGAGATGAGGCGGGGATTAAAAGTGCCACGCTTTTAATTAAAGGAAAGAATGCATACGGCTTTTTAAAGGCAGAACGCGGTGTACACCGTTTAGTGCGGATCTCTCCCTTTGATGCCGCCAGAAGGCGCCATACTTCCTTTGCTTCCCTGGATGTTTTACCGGAAATAGAAGAGGGCGATCAGGAAATTGAGCTGAAAGCGGAAGAAATAAAGATTGATACTTATCGTGCCAGCGGTGCCGGCGGGCAACATGTTAATACTACAGATTCAGCCGTGCGACTAACCCACCTGCCTACCGGAATAGTTGTTACCTGCCAGAATGAACGTTCCCAACATGCCAACCGGGAACGCGCTTTTAAGATCCTGCGGGCCCGTTTGGCTGATCTTTACCAGCAGCAACAGGCTGCCGAACTTGACAGCTTGCGGGGTGATCAAAAAGAGATTGCCTGGGGCAGTCAAATCCGTTCATATATTTTTCAGCCGTATACATTAGTGAAAGATCATCGTACAGGTGTGGAAATCGGCAATATAAACGCGGTGATGGACGGGGAGTTGGATGAGCTGATGGAAACGTATTTGCGGCAAGCAGCCGGTAAAAGCACATAGTGGTGGAGGTATTTATGTCCAGGTTAAGGATTGTCTGGGAATATGGCGGTGTCTTGATTGGTACTGCCGTTGTGGCTGCCTCTTTCAATATGTTTTTAGTTCCCAATCAAATTGCAGCCGGTGGTATTAGCGGCTTAGGCGTGGTGCTTTATCATGTCTTTAGTCTTCCTGTGGGTCCTACTATATTTTTCCTGAATTTGCCTTTATTTATTATTGCCGCTGTGGTTTTTGGTTTTCGTTTTATTCTCCGCGGTTTGTTTGGCGCTGTGGCTCTTTCCGTGATGGTGGAAGTACTCCACTTTTTACCGGTGGTGACGGAAGATTTACTTTTGGCCTCCCTTTTTGGCGGCATTGTCATGGGCATTGGTATTGCCATTGTTTTTCGTTTTCAAGGATCTACCGGGGGAACTGTCCTTGCCGCCCAAGTCTTAAATAAACTTTTTGGCTTTTCTACAGGGCAAAGTCTTTTAGGGGTAGATTTTTTAGTAGTGGCTTTGGCCGGTATTGTTTTTAACCTGGAATTAGCCATGTATGCACTTATTTCTCTTTTTGTCACCAGCTGGGTCATTGATTTAGTGCAAGAAGGTTTGCGCAGCAGTAAAGCAATACTTGTTGTTTCCGCAAAGACTAACCAGATTGCAGAACGGATTCTGAAAGAAATGGATCGCGGAGCCACGATTTTTGTCGGTAAAGGTGCTTACACCAAGGAGCCGCGGGAAATGGTTTTAACGGTTGTGTCGCAGGCGGAAGTCACACAAGTGAAAAAAATTGTCCAGGAAACAGATGAAAAAGCTTTTGTGATATTAGGCAATGCGCATGAAGTTTTAGGAGAAGGTTTCAAGGCGCCGCCGGGGAACTAAAGAATTGGGCATAAAAAAAGTGTATTGCGGTAGTGGGCAATACACCTTTTTGTTTTTGCCGGCAAATTAGCTCAAGCTTAATCTACTTTTTTGTAGCAGATGGAGGTTGTTTATGCTATGGACTGGCATTCAGATTTTTGACTGCTTTGTGCTTTTCTTGTGGGGAAAGTGAATGTGAGGACGATGGAGAGAACCAGCAGCACCGCTGCAAGTAAGTAGGCGGTATGATAAGTTCCCGTGGTGTCCAAAATGCGGGCGGCAGACATGGGACCGATAACACCGCTTAAGCCCCAGGCGGTAAAAAGTATGCCGTAGTTGGCGCCAAAATATTTCAAACCGAAAAGGTCTGAAGTGGTCGCCGGAATGATGCCAAACATTGCGCCATAACAAAAGCCGGCCACGGCAAAGCCCAGGGCAAGGTGGAGGGGTGTAACATATGTTCTAAAAAACAGCATATTCCCTGCCTGTACCAGAAAAATCAGTCTTAACGTATTCATACGGCCGATTCTGTCTGACAGGGCGCCGCCGGCTAATCTGCCCTGAGCATTAAATAAAGCCATTAGCATTACCAGCAAGTAGCCGCCGCTCCAGTTGGCCTGAGTTTTGGCTATGGTGGTGGCATGGGCGATAATCATTAAGCCGGCCGCCGCGGAAAAAGCCAAAATTAGCCAAAGCTTATAAAAGCTTGCCGTTTTAAGCATTTCCCGGCTGGTCAGATCATTTTCCGTTTCAGCCGTTTCCTGTTTAGGGCGGGCAGGCACATGTGGCAACGGCGGATTTTTAATATTTTTTGACAGGAGTAGAATTAAAACTAATGTAAATATACCCAGGATGGTAAAAGTCTTGGTAATACCTAAATTAGTTATTAAATAATTGGCAACGGGTGAATAAAAAACGGGAGATAAACCGGCTCCCGCCACCACGATACCTGAAATGAGACCTTGTTTTTCCGGTGGGAACCATTTAAGTGCAGGCGGTGTGCTGACCACGTTAGTAATACCGAAGCCGATACCGCCAATGATGCCAAAAGTTACAACCATGAGCCAGGGGCTTTTGACAAAAGCCGAAAGGAGCATACCTGTGCCGGCAAGAATTGCGGAAACCACAGTGCACAGTTGCGGTCCCTTCAGGTCCTGCAGTTTGCCGAAAATGACCATGGCGATGACAAAGGCAACAGTCATGACGGTGTAGGGCAGAGAAGCCTGTGTACTTGTCCAGTGGTACTCTTGCATTAAACCGTTGCTGATGACGCTCCAGGTATAAGTTATGCCGCCTAAAAAAGTGATTCCCATCGCAGATAATACGACAATCCAACCCTTTTTCTGTAAATGTTTCTTCAAATTACAGCCTCCTCTATTTTATGAACAATACTGTGATGTAAGTTAGGTTAACAAGGCCAAAAAAAAAACGACTTGCGAGTTTTTCTTGTCGGTTAGAAAATTATAGCAACCTTAATCGCTTTTCCTTCCGGTGGATCTTGTTTGTAGCTTCTATTGATATTTTAGCAGATCCGGCAGAAGCAGGCAATAATTTTGTCTTTTATTGCCCGGGCAATGGCTTGCGGCTGACGTTTTTTAGCGAAGGCGGGCACCTCTTGCTTGACGCTACCGGGAAAATCACATAGATTGAAAGAAGGAAACGGGGTGAGAGCATGGCGCGGGAGAAAACAATATTTTATTGTGTACAGTGTGGCTATGAATCGCCAAAATGGTTGGGAAGATGCCCGGGTTGCGGCCAGTGGAACCAGATGGAGGAACAGCTGCGCCGGGCACCTCAGGCTAAACCTAAAGCAGCCGGCCACAGTAAAATAACACCGCTTTTGGCAGTAGAAAAGGATGACGAAACGCAGCGTTTGCGTACCGGCAGTGTAGAATTGGACCGTGTTTTAGGGGGCGGGATTATCCCCGGGTCCTTAGTGCTTATTGGCGGTGATCCCGGCATTGGCAAATCCACCTTAGTTTTGCAGGCAGCCCAGGGCTTAGGGGCAGCCGGCCATAAAGTCCTGTATATTGCCGGCGAAGAATCGCCGGCTCAGGTTGCTTTGCGGGCAAAGCGCCTGCAAGTGAATAGCCCGCAGATTATGATTTTAGCGGAAACAGATATGAACATTCTGGAGGAACAGGTGCTTACCCAAAAGCCGGATGTGGTGATAGTTGACTCTATCCAGACGGTATACCGGCCGGAATTGACTTCAGCGGCCGGTAGTGTCAGCCAGCTTAAAGAGGCTACTGCGTCCTGGATGCGGGTGGCCAAAACGGAAAATATGGCTGTTTTACTGATCGGGCATGTGACCAAGGACGGGCAAATTGCCGGGCCACGCATTCTTGAGCATATGGTGGATTGCGTATTGTATTTTGAAGGAGACAGGCAACACCTGTACCGCATACTGCGGGCGGTAAAAAACCGTTTTGGTTCCACCCATGAAATCGGTATTTTCACTATGCATGCCTCCGGTTTAAAGGAGGTGGAAAATCCTTCGGAATGGCTTTTATCACAGCGTCCTGTGGGCGCCGCCGGTTCGGTGGTAACGGCTTCCATGGAAGGGACCAGGCCGCTTTTAGTGGAGATCCAGGCGTTAGTGACAGCTTCCAATTTCGGCAATCCCCGCCGGACCACAACGGGACTGGAGCTGAACCGGGTGGCATTAATTTTGGCTGTATTGGAACGCCACTTGGGTGTGCCGATGCAAGATTTTGACGTCTTCGTTAATGCTGCCGGCGGGGTGCGTCTGGTGGAGCCGGCAGTTGATCTGGCCGTGGCGGCCAGTATTGTCAGTTCTTTGCGCAACCGGGCTACTGCTGCCCAGCTGTTATTTTTGGGCGAACTGGGCCTGGCAGGAGAGGTGCGCGGCATTCCCCACCTGCAGCAGCGTTTACATGAAGGTAAACGTTTAGGTTTTACACGGGCAATTGTGCCTAAATTTAACCTGGAGGGGCTAAATGTACCTTCTGGGATGCAGGTGGTAGGTGTTTCTTCGCTGCAGGAGGCGTTTGCCTCTGTGTTTTAATTATTTTATTGACCGGCAAGGCGGCTCCGCGAAAGACCGGCGGTTATTTTGCCCGCTTTAAGGGAAAATAAGCTGAAGAAGCCGAGGCATATCTTTTGCCCCCGAGTCATACATTTCTCAGAGAAAAAAATCAGGGGGGCTTAAGATGCGCAAAACTTTCATCGGTTTTTTAGTTTTGTTTTTACTCTTTAGTGCCGGGTGCTCACTCTTGCCGCAAGCACCGGCCAATCAATTGCCGCTGTCTGAACAGGAAGAGGACAGGCCTCAGGAGCCGCAGGGGGCAAATTTTCGTGAAACACTGTTTTTTTTGCCTGATGCAGATTGGCAGTTTCTAATCCCTGTTCGTGTTTACATACCTTGGGAAGAAGGGATAGCCAAAGCCACTTTAAGGTATTGCGTGGAAGGGCAAATGCCGGCTGCTTTAAGTGGACAAGGGGTGGATCCTCTTTTGCCGGCAGGGACGGAAATTCTAGGCTTATCCATCCGGGACGGGCGGGCACGGGTTGATTTCAGCCGGGAATTTTTGAACTATCCACCAGAAAAAGAAAGATTACTTCTTAACGGGATAACTTATACCCTGACGGAGTTCCCCACGATCAAGGAAGTGGAAATATTAGTGGAGGGAGCGGCGGTTCAATTTCCGGGAGGTACTCTGACAGAGCCTTTGCGGCGGGAATTAGGTTTAAATTTGGAGGTTGATGAAGCAGTTACTGATTTTGCTGAAACAGGCAGAATTACGCTATTCTTTCTTTATGCCACCGGTGAAAATGTTTATTTCCTGCCGGTAACGCGAGTTGTGGCGGAAACTGATGATATGCTGCAGAAAACGGTGGAGGAATTATTAAGCGGTCCTGCCCGGGGCAAAAAACTTTTTACGGCGGTGCCCGGGGGTTTGGCATTGCAAAATATCCAACAAGAAGGAGCAAAAGTTACTTTACACCTGAGCGGGGATTTTTTCCCGGAAGGAGGTCAGGTAGCAGCCGATCGTTTTTGGCAGCAAGTAGCTTTGACACTGACTGAGATTGAAGGCATTGAAGAAGTTTCCGTTTTAATTAACGGGCAGGTGCCTGTTTTCGGGCCGGAGATTGACTTTCCTGCTTCTTTTAGCCGGCCTCAAAAATGGAACCTGGTTTCCGGCTCAGGTTGAAAAAGTCTTTGTCTTCACATATAATAAAAAAACGATAAAGATGGAGGTTCCTTATGAGAATTGATGGTCGGTCGGCAAAACAAATACGGCCGTTAAAAATTACACCTAATTATTTAAAAGCACCGGAAGGCTCAGCTTTAATCGAGCTGGGCGACACTAAAGTGATTTGTACTGCTTCAGTGGAAGAAAAAGTGCCGCCGTTTTTGCGCGGTCTGGGGCAGGGCTGGGTCACGGCAGAGTATGCCATGCTGCCGCGGGCTACAGATGTACGCACACAACGTGAGCGGGGTAAAATTTCCGGGCGCAGTTTGGAAATTCAGCGTCTAATCGGTCGTTCCCTGCGCTCTGTAGTAGATTTGAACGCTTTGGGTGAACGGACAATCTGGATGGATTGTGATGTGATTCAGGCTGACGGCGGTACCCGTACGGCTTCCATTAGCGGTGCTTTTGTAGCTCTTTACCTGGCTTTATCCAAGTTGGTGGCTGCCGGCACACTGGAAGAACTGCCTATTTCCGATTATCTGGCTGCCATCAGTGTGGGGATTGTGGAAAATGAGCTACTTTTAGATTTGTCCTATGAGGAAGACAGTAAAGCACAAGTGGATATGAATATTGTGATGACAGGCAGCGGCCAGCTGGTGGAAGTACAGGGAACGGCGGAAGGCGCACCTTTTTCCCGGCAAACAATGAATGAAATGCTTGATTTGGCCGCCATGGGCATTAGTGAAATTGTGGAAGCACAGAAAAGCTTGCTTTTAGAGGTTTTAGTATGAAACTAGTCATTGCTACCAGGAACAATGGTAAATTGGCGGAGTATAAAGCTTTGCTCGGCGATTTGCCCTTTGAAATATTGTCCTTGGCACATTACCCGGAAATCGGTGAGATCCCGGAAACAGGCGCTGACTTTATTGCCAATGCCGCGCAAAAAGCGGAAACAGTGGCACAAATTACCGGCCAGTGGACATTGGCTGATGATTCAGGCCTGGAAGTAGATGCTCTCGGCGGGCGTCCCGGTGTTTATTCAGCTCGTTTTGCCGGTGAAGACGCTGACGATGCCAAGAACAATCAGAAACTGCTGAAACTGTTGCAGGATGTACCGGCCGAAGAACGGACGGCCCGTTTCCGTGCGGTCATTGCTTTGGCGCATCCGGGGCGACAAACACAATTTGCCGAAGGTGTTTGTGAAGGAGTTATTACTTTTGCGTCCCAGGGTGACGCTGGTTTTGGCTACGATCCGCTTTTTTTCTACCCGCCGGCAGGCAAGACTTTTGCA
Organism: Bacillota bacterium; assembly: GCA_012523945.1. Taxonomy (GTDB): domain Bacteria; phylum Bacillota; class Dethiobacteria; order Dethiobacterales; family Dethiobacteraceae; genus JAAYSO01. The sequence continues at coordinate 547 of JAAYSO010000053.1, read as the reverse complement.
CAAATGACAGAAGCAGAAAAAAATAAAATCAGCCACCGGGCAGAGGCGCTCGCTAAGATGCGAAAAATTTTAGAGCAAATAGTATGGGCATGAAAGCTAAAATTTAGGATTCTCCGCCGCGAATTTTCCTGAAAATAAGACAAATATTACCTTTGACAAGTGCCTGTTTTGGTGGTATACTAACCTTTGCGATCGATTCGGGGTGTGGCGCAGTTTGGTAGCGCACTTGGTTTGGGACCAAGGGGTCGCAGGTTCGAATCCTGTCGCCCCGACCATCTGACGGTAATTGAAAGTTGGAGCATAGCCACCGGCTTTCATAATGATATATAGATCAGTGTTGGTTTATTTCCGTCAAATGACCAACTGTCAGTAAGCGGGTGTAGCTCAATGGTAGAGCGCTGGCCTTCCAAGCCAGATACGTGGGTTCGATTCCCATCACCCGCTCCATGTTTTAAAACTTGATTTTACTTGAAAAATTCGTTATACTAATCCTGCATACGCCTGTAGCTCAGGGGATAGAGCAACGGCCTTCTAATCCGTGGGTCGT
>JAAYSO010000052.1 GCA_012523945.1 Bacillota bacterium | reverse complement strand
CAGTCCACTTATTACCTTTGACTATAGTACTTTTTTATGCTATACTTAAATTCCTTGAGCATACAGTGCAAAGTAGGTCGGATAGTCGCGGGGTATTATTTACCTCGAGGAAAGTCCGAGCTCCACAGGGCAGGGTGCTGGGTAACGCCCAGTGAGGGTGACCTCAAGGAAAGTGCCACAGAAATATACCGCAAACCGGAGATCAGATGTCAGAGGTCAGTTTGCCGGGACTATACGAGGATTGCTGTTTCAATTCTAGCGAGACTGATCCTGACATTTGATCTCCGGTTTGTAAGGGTGAAACGGTGCGGTAAGAGCGCACCAGCGGTCAGGTGACTGGCCGGCTAGGTAAACCCCACCCGGAGCAAGACCAAATAGGGGAGAGGTGACGCTGCCCGCCGATCTCCCGGGTTAGGTCGCTAGAGGTGTTAGGTAACTAACATCCCAGAGAGATGACTATCGCCCCTTAAGGGGAACAGAACTCGGCTTACAGACCTGCTTTGCATAAATTCTTATAAACACTGCGTTTTAGCGCGGTGTTTTTATTTTTCGGTTGGGTGACCGGCATCATCGGCCCGGGCAAGAAGAAGCAATTCCTCTAGATCAATGCGAGCCGCAAGACGACGCACAGCAGCAGCGGAAGCTTTGTCCCTGTATAAAAAATAAAGCTTCATATGCTCCCTTACCATGGAAGAAACGTAATTGATTAAATTTTTTTCTGCTGTAAACCGCAGCATAAATTTCCGTGCCACATCGGCGCCGGCAGCATCATGTCCGTAAAAGGAGATTTTGCCGTTATCTTCTTTAAAGGTTTGGGGCTTACCCAGGTCATGACAAAGAGCCGCCCACATTAAACCTTCGGGATTTTTAGCTTTTTGACGAAGCTTTGCGGCTTCATCTACAACCAGCAACGTATGCTCCCAAACATCGCCTTCAGGATGGTGTTTGGGCGGTTGTGGGCAGTTGATCAGTGCCTGCAGCTCGGGGTATAATTTCAATCCCCCGATCTGCTGCAGGTATCGCAGTCCCAGAGAAGGATTTGGAGCTTTCAGCAGCAGTTTTTTTAACTCGCTATAAATCCGCTCTTGCGGAACTGTATTTAATAAAAGCAAATGCTTTGCCATCAGCATTAAAGTTTCCTGATGGATTGTAAAACCTAACTTTGCCCGCCGGCCTGCAAAATTTCCTTTGCTATTTGTTTTAATTTATCCATTTCCTATATCTCCCTTGCTAGCTTTAGAACTAAAGATTTACTTTAATCTATCTTAGAAGAATCTTATCCTCTTTTGCAAGAATTAAAGGTTTCTTGTCTAAAGAATTAAGAATGTGGAACTTATTTAGTCCGATATAAACAAGAAAAAAAGTAAAAATATGTATAATTATGGTTGTCTTAAAAGCGCAATTATGGTAGATTAAATTAAGAATCGTCGTAAATATTTGGATTTTTTGGGGGTCTCTTAAACGCCTGTTGGTTGCAGGCAGTTTGCTGAAGATAGGAGGCTTCATATGAGTTCAAATATCTCGAAATTAAAGGAAAGAATGTTCTATTCTATGGAGACGTTTACCGCAATTATAATGCAGCCTGTTTATAACGATTTACAGCATATTGTCGATTTTGAGCTTATTGATTGGATCGGGTGTTTAAATGCAATCGGTGGTGAGCAGGTTGCACAAAATAGGTATTTGTCGAAAGTGTTTCCTCTTTATGATGCAGATTTTTGGCGCAGCTTGCTCGTTTTTGCCAATAACAGTTTTAGCACTGAAGTGGAATTGGCAGTTAAATTGCAAGGGAAAAAATATAACGTTTCCGTCAAAAGATATAAGCAAACTTACATTACCAGATTTTTCACAGATGCCAAAAATTCTGCCTCTCAACTATATGTCAAAGAAAGTAGGGGGAAAACATCGCCTTCATACCGTGACAAAGTGACAGGTTTATATAACTACAGTTATTTTCAGGAGATACTGCCGCAGATTATGGAAAAGCAAAAGCAGTCTTTGGGGCTGGTTTTGCTCTCTGTAAACGGACTGGAGATTATTCATAACCTTTTAGGAAAGGAATATGGAGAAAAGTATCTAAAATCTGCCGCAGATCTCCTTTTGTCTGCAGTGGGAAAAAAAGAAATTGTACTGCGCATGGCTGGTGATGAATTGGCAGTAATTTTGCCGGCAGCATCTTGTGAGGAAGTAAAAAAATTTGTTCAGAAATTTAAGGATTGTTGTAAGCGAACAAAAGGCTATTTTAAAACATGCTTGTTGATTGAAGCTGCCTTTGCTAAAACATACGAGCACAACTTAAATGAGCTCTATACTATTGCCAGGTATAAATTGAGACAGAACAAACAAATTAACAGAAATCGAATACGGGTTGATTTGTTAAAATCAATACGAAATATGCTGGCAAGTGAACATAAAGGCGTCTCCAGGCACTGGGGGCGTTTAGAGACATTATTATTCAAGCTAGGCAAACTGATGGATTTAACGGCAAAGCAATTAGAAGATTTAAAAATTATGGCCATCCTGCATGATGTCGGTTTTCTCAAAGTTCCGAAAGGAGTTGTGCAAAAATCAAAAATATTGACAATGCAGGAGTGGCAGGAAATCAAAAAACATTGTGAAAGCGGATGGCGCATTATCTGTACCGTTCCGGAATTGGCTTCTGTGGCGGAAGCAGTTTTATGCCATCATGAACGTTGGGATGGTTTCGGTTATCCCCGCGGCTTAAAGGGTAAGGAAATACCACTTTTATCCAGAGTGTTTGCCGTGGTCGATGCTTTTGATGCCATGACTCAGTATAGAGTTTATCGCCAAAAAGTTTCGCCGCTGGAGGCTTTGGACGAATTGGAAAGGTGTTCCGGACAGCAGTTTGATCCGGAAATTGTACATTTATTTTGCCAGATGATGCGGCGGGAAGAATTGAATAAAAAGTTGGAAAGAGAGAGGGAAAAATTAAGAGAAATTGCGGCCACTAAAGGTGTTAACAGTAAAGAAGCACTGGAGCAGAGTAAACTTATTGATGAAATCCATAATGAATTTAATAAATTTAAGTTTTAATGCTTGTTTCAAGCAATTTTTTTTGCATAAAATAAAAGAGGTTACCGGGGTATGCTATAAAAGAGTTTATCCGTAAATAATTTGGTTAAAGAGGTAGAGTAATGAAACCATATGCAAAAAACGCAGTAGATGTGCTAAAAGAACTGGGTACAGTGGAAACCGGATTGGCAGAAAAGGAAGCCAATCTCCGTTTAGAACGTTACGGTAAAAATGTTTTGGCGCAAAAGAAAAAGCAAACACTGGCACAGAAAATTTGGGCACAAATAAAAGACCCCATGGTTTTAATCCTCATTGCTGCCGCCGCTGTAGCCGGCCTTTTGGGCGAAGTTGCCGATACTGTCATCATTTTAGCTGTAGTTGTTTTAAATACGGTCATTGGTCTTGTCCAGGAAAATAAAGCTGAACAAGCAATAGAAGCTTTAAAGAAAATCAGTGCTGCTCAGGCCAAAGTCATGCGTGAGGGGCAAGCTCGCTTGATTCCGGCTGAACTAATTGTGCCCGGCGACATTGTGTTGTTGGATGCCGGGGACATGGTGCCTGCCGATTTGCGACTGCTTGAGAGTTCATCCTTGCGCATTGAAGAAGCGTCCCTCACAGGGGAATCTGTTCCGGCGGAAAAAGATGCTCAATCTATCTGTGCGGAAGACTGTCCCCTGGGGGATCGTTTGAATATGGCTTTTAGCGGCAGCAGTGTAGTTTACGGCCGTGGCAGAGGTGTAGTCACGGCTACCGGTATGGATACGGAAATGGGCCGGATCGCCCTGCTCATTAGTGGCGTGGAGGAAAATAAAACGCCGTTGCAACGGAAACTTGCTGAAATCGGTGTGATCTTAACCCGTTTAGTACTTGCTATTTGTACTTTAATCTTTTTTGTCGGCGTGATTAAGGCCGGGCAAATAAATTTTGACACTGTACTGCAATCATTCCTGGTAGCCGTCAGTCTGGCCGTTGCCGCTATTCCGGAAGGTTTACCGGCCGTGGTCACTGTGGTGATGGCCCTGGGGGTAACAAGAATGGCAAAACGTAAAGCCATAATTCGCAGATTGCCTGCCGTGGAGACACTGGGATGTGCCCAAATCATCTGTACAGACAAAACCGGAACTTTGACACAAAATAAAATGGAAGTGAAGCAAATCTGGTATAGTGGTAAGTTTTATACTGCGGATGCTTACCTGCAGGAAATTGATGAGCAAAAATTAACTGATATCATCATGTTGAGTAACGATTCTGAAGTCAGTGGTGAAAAAGAAGTGGGTGATCCGACGGAAACGGCACTTAAACGCTTTGTCTTTCGTAAGTATGCACCGGAAGTTTTTGCGGGGCGCACGCGTGTTGATGAACTTCCCTTTGATTCTGACCGCAAAATGATGTCTACAGTTAATGAAAGCAAAGAAGGACTGTTGGTGCATACAAAGGGAGCGCCGGATGAACTTTTGCAAAAATGTGCCTATATCTACCAAAATGAAAAAGTGCGTCCCTTGACTGAAGCTGATGTCTCGGCAGTTTTGCAGGCAAACAAAAAGATGGCGGATCAAGCTCTGCGCGTTATCGGCGCAGCTTATAAAACTTATGATCCGTTGCAGGAAGTAGAATCCCAACTGATTTTTGTCGGTTTGGTGGGGATGATGGATCCGCCCCGCCCTGAAGTTTATGCTGCCGTTGAAAAATGCCAAGCTGCCGGGATTTTACCGGTAATGATTACAGGTGACCACAAAGATACTGCCGTTGCCATCGCCAAGGATTTAGGTATTATTACTTCAGAAAAGGAAGCTTTAAGCGGGCATGAACTTGACAGCTTATCTGGTGCTGAATTTGACGCTGTTCTGGAGCGTTACAAAGTTTATGCCCGGGTGAGTCCGGAACATAAGGTGAGAATAGTTAAAGCCTGGAAAAACCGTCACAAAGTTGTGGCCATGACCGGAGACGGTGTCAATGATGCGCCTTCATTAAAAATTGCCGACATCGGTATTAGTATGGGTATAACCGGAACAGATGTGGCAAAAGATGTTGCCGATATGCTTTTGGCAGATGACAATTTTGCCACCATAGTTAATGCGGTGGAAGAAGGACGTAAAATATATCTTAATGTGCGTAAAGCAGTCCAGTTTTTACTTTCCACCAATATGAGTGAAGTACTTTCCCTATTTGTGGCTACACTGTTCCTGCCGGCGGGGATCCGTTTTTTAAGCCCGGTTCATATTTTATGGATTAACTTGGTTTCTGACAGCATCCCGGCCATAGGTTTAGGTGTAGACCCGGCTCATTCAGACTTAATGGCGGAACCACCGCGGGACACGCGCAAAAGCTTTTTTGCCGGCGGGCTTGGCATCAGTATTATTTATCAAGGATTTTTGATTGCTTGTTTTACGCTGCTTTCCTATTACCTGGGGAGCCTGGTGGCTCCTCAAATCGGTACCACCATGGCCTTTATTACTTTGTCAACTGCGCAATTTGTGCATGCAGTCAATATTAAGCAGGGCAAAGACACTGTTTTTTCTCTGCGCACTTTTAATAACCCGGTCATTATAGTAGGCAATGTCTTGCTTTTTTTACTGACAGTTACTGTTGTGCAGCTGCCTGTCCTTGCCGGCTGGTTTAAACTAACACCGCTTTCGCTGCGGCAGTGGCTTTATGCCCTTGCTTGCTCTGTGGCCATCACACCCATTGTAGAAATTATCAAAGCTTTACAGCGAGTATTTTACCACGCCAAGTAAATTGCTGACTTTTAGTTCCGGGCTATCCTATAAAAAAACAACAGTTTTTGCCTAACAGGAAAAGACAATTTAAAAGCAGTGAGCAGGAAAAAATCGACATAAAGCGAAGTACTATAAAAGATGTGAATATGCTGCCTGGGAGGACCTTATGACGGATATTTTTTTGCTTGTGGCGATTTTGCTTGTGTTACTGCTGAATATTATCTTGCTGGTGAAAGGTACAGGCGTTTCCAATCTAAAGCAGTCGCTAACGGACTTGGAAAAAATGACAGAGCGTAACCAGCAGCTGATTAATAACGGCTTATCCGGTTGTCGTGAAGAAATAGCCTCTAATGCCAGGGAAAACCGCCTGGAATTAAGCCAAACACTGAAGGGTGTGAGCGATTCCCTCTCAAAACAGGTGGCGGAAATGGCTATGCTTTTAAAAACGCATTTGGATTTGTTGACCCGTAGCAATAATGAAAGGCTGGACAGTATACGTGCCGTCATGGAAGAAAGATTAGTAAAACTGCAGGAGCAGTTAAATCAGGATGCAGGACAAAACCGGGCGGAGCTGGTGAATGCTTTAAAATCCTTTGAAGAAAGCTTTCGCCTCAGTGTTGGTGAATTTAATGAACACCAGCAGCAAAAATTTGCTGTTTTGTCAGAACAGTTGGAAAAACTGATTACTTCCAGTGACGATAAACTGGGGAAAATGCGGGATACTTTAGAGGCAAAATTGGCAAGTCTGCAGCAGGACAATGCCGATAAATTAGAAAAAATCCGTATCACAGTGGATGAAAAGCTGCAAAGTACATTGGAAAAAAGACTGGGAGAATCTTTTCATCAGGTAAGCCGGCGGCTGGAGCAGGTGCACCAGGGTTTGGGAGAAATGCAGGCCCTGGCCAGCGGTGTCGGTGATTTGAAAAAAGCTTTAGTCAATGTGAAAGTGCGCGGCACATTAGGGGAAATACAGCTGGAAAATATTTTGGAACAGATTTTTGCTCCCTCTCAATATGAGAAGAATGTGGCGGTAGCACCTCATGCCCGGGAGCGAGTGGAATTTGCTTTAAAATTGCCGGGCAAAGATGATGACCACCCGGTTTTGTTGCCCATTGATTCCAAGTTCCCTTTAGAAGATTATCACCGCTTACTGGATGCTTACGAAAATGCCGCTGTGGACCAAGTTGAAGCTTGTGCCCGGAAGCTGGAGGCCAGTATTAAAAGATGTGCCAAAGACATTAAGGATAAGTATATTCGCCCGCCCCATACCACTGATTTTGCCATTATGTTTTTAGCCTTTGAAGGTTTGTACGCCGAAGTTTTAAGGCGTAGCGGCTTGTTTGAAACATTAATGCGTGATTATAAAGTGGCGGTAACAGGTCCCACCACACTGGCCGCCTTTTTAAACAGCCTGCAAATGGGATTTAAAACGCTCACCATTGAGAAACGATCCAGTGAAGTGTGGGAGTTGTTAGGGGCTGTGAAGAGGGAATTTGGTTATTTTGGCTCGCTGCTTGAAAAAACAAAACAGAAACTGCAAGAAGCCAGCAATACTATTGACGGCGCCTCCCGCAAAAGCCGTACCATTGAACGGAAGCTAAAAAAAGTGCAGGAGCTACCTGTGGCTGCGTCGCAAAGTATTAAGCTGGATTTGCCCGCAGGTGATGACGATTTTTAGGTAAAGAAAACAAGGGGAGAAAATGATGATTACTAAGGAACTGCTGCTGCTCTTGTTTGAGGCGGCCAGTATACAGCGCTGGAATGACCACAATAGACCGCATAAAGGTTTTACTGAATTGGATAAACAGGCCCATAAAATGATCTATGCTTTTCTTTTGGCAAAGTTTGAAGAAACCGATCGGGGCATCACCATTGACTGGCGGAAGCTGCTTGAAGGCGGTATTTTTGAGTTTTTACACCGGATTGTACTGACAGATATCAAACCGCCCATTTTTCACCGGTTAATGGCGGAAAAAGGCGAACTGCTGAACCAATGGGTTTTAACAGAACTGGAAAATCACCTTAAAGAAGTTAAAGATAATTTTTACGAAAAATTTGCGGCGTATTTGTTTCAACCGGAATACAGTGCTTTAGAAAAAGATATTTTAAAAGCATCTCATTACCTGGCCACAAACTGGGAGTTTAAGCTGGTGTATCATCTTAATGCCGGTTTGTATGGCTTGGAGGAAACAAAAAATAAAATAGAAGACGAAATAGAGGATCATTATCATTTGGCGGGAGTACAAAAACTGCTTTTGGGCAAAAAAACCAGCCACTTTATGGATTTGGTGGGGCAGCTGCGCTTCCAGCAGCGCTGGGCGCAAACACCACGCCTGCCAGAGACTTCCGTTCTGGGCCATATGCTGATCGTATTTTTGCTGACCTATTTTGCCACCAGTGAAATTGAGCCCTGCACGCAGCGCCTAGTCAATAATTGCCTGGCCGGTCTCTTTCATGATTTGCCTGAAGTATTAACGCGCGACATAGTCTCACCTGTTAAACGGGCTGTGGCCGGACTGGATGAAGTGATTAAAGAAATTGAAATGCTTCAGGTGCAGGATAAGTTATTGCCATTACTCCCGGATGCCTGGCACGAGCAGATACGCTATTATACTGAAGATGAGTTTGCCAACAAAATAATCTTAGACGGTAAAGTAAAAATTGTACCGGCAGGTGCCATCGATGCTCTTTACAATAAAGATGAGTTTTGGCCTTTAGACGGGGAGTTAATCCGTGTTTGTGACCATTTTGCCGCTTTTATGGAAGCATATCTTTCCCTGATCCATGGGGTCCGGACTCAAGCTTTACTGGAAGGCTATCAGGCACTGGCCACGCAATATCAGGAAAAAATTGTGGCAGATTACGATTTCTCACGTTGGTTTGTTTATTTTAAATTAGATTGAGGCTGCAAAAGAGCAGCCCGTTTTTTATATGGAATCAACCAGGGATAGGTTACAGGCAACAATCTGACCATTATTGACCTTGATTTTTGTTGAAAAAGTGAGCTATTTTACCTGCACAGGCGTATTCGTCTGTTAAAATCTGTTGTTTGCTGCTTGTTGAGTTTGACCTAATTTGACCATTAGCTTATAATGAAAGTGAAAATTTACTAATTAATAACTTGCAGGAGGTGCTGTGCATGTTTGATCTGGTTCCTTTTCGTAGGAGAGGGAGACATCTGATGGGTATGGACCATGCTTTCGATAACTTTTTCAATAATTTCCTGACAGGTTTTTATGGGGTAAATCATTTGCCCGGGTTTAAGGCTGATATCAGAGAAACGGAAGCTGCCTATCTTGTGGAAGCAGAATTGCCCGGACTGGATAAAGACAAAATCAATGTGGAATATAGGGACAATTATTTAACCATCAAGGCAGAAAACAAAGAAATTTATGAAAACAAAAATGCAAACTACATCAGAAAAGAAAGAAGATACGGGAAGTTCCAACGCTGCTTCTATGTTAACAATGTTGATGCAGATAAAATCAGTGCTAAATATGAGCATGGCGTACTCACAGTAACCTTGCCTAAAGCCGAACCCGGCCCCAAAGGTAAAAAAATAGATATTAATTAAGGACTAAACTTAAATAACCCTGCCCGTGGCGGACAGGGTTATTTTATTTTGCTGCAGGGTTATTGGCTCGAAAAACAAGTTTTTTATTTTCTACGTCTACAAGAATACTGTTGTGATCAGTTATTTCCCCGGCAATTAGTTTGCGGGCAAGTGTTGTTTCCAGTGTGCGCTGCAGGTAACGTTTCAGGGGGCGTGCCCCAAAAACCGGATCATATCCTGCTTCCACAATTAAATCTTTTGCCGCCTCACTTAAGGCAAGGGTAATGTGGCGCTCTGACAGCCGTACCTGTAGTTGCTGGATTTGTAAATCAACTATTTGCTTTAGCTGTGCCTTTGTCAGTGGTGAAAAGAGGACAATTTCATCTATCCGGTTTAAAAACTCCGGCCGAAAATGGGTGCGTAATTCAGCTAAAACCCTGTCCTCTGCCTGCGGGGCAATGGTGCCGTCGGTAGAAATATTTTCCAAAAGATATGTGCTGCCAAGATTGGAAGTCATAATCACAATGGTGTTTTTAAAATCTACCGTGCGCCCCTGACTGTCTGTCAGGCGGCCGTCATCAAGAAGCTGCAGCAATAGATTAAAAACGTCCTGGTGTGCTTTTTCGATCTCATCAAAAAGCAGCACACTGTAGGGTTTACGGCGGACGGCTTCCGTTAGCTGGCCGCCTTCATCATAGCCAACATAACCGGGAGGGGCGCCGATTAAGCGGGCAACGGCATGCTTTTCCATGTATTCGCTCATATCGATCCGGATCATATTTTCCTCCGTATCAAAAAGAGCTTCCGCCAAAGCTTTTGCCAATTCCGTTTTTCCCACGCCTGTGGGACCTAAAAAGATAAAAGAACCAATGGGGCGATTAGGGTCTTTCAGGCCGGAGCGGGCACGAATGACGGCATCACTGACTGCCTGTACCGCCTCATGCTGGCCGATGACCCGTTTGTGGAGAAGTTCATCTAAACGTAGCAGTTTTTCTTTTTCGCCTTCCAAGAGGCGGCTTAAGGGAATTCCTGTCCAGCGGGAGACAACTTCCGCCACTTCCTCTGCCGTAACTTCTTCTTTTAACAGTTTGGTTTGATCTGCCCCCAGTTTAGCTTCAGCTTCCTTTAGCTGTTGTTCTAAAGCCGGAATTTTGCCGTACTGGTATTCAGCTACTTTATTTAAATCATATTCGCGTTGAGCCTGCTCCATTTCAGTTCGTGCCTGTTCCAGTTCTGCACGCAGTTTACTTAAACTGCCGATCACACTTTTTTCTTCATCCCATTTGGCACGGAGAGCATCACGGTCAGCTTTAATTTCTGCCAATTCTTTTTCCAGAGCTTTTAACCTCTTTTTCGAAGCTTCATCTTTTTCCTGGCGCAGCGCTTCACGTTCTATTTCCAGCTGCAGTAGGCGGCGTTCCAGTATTTCCAGTTCTTCCGGCATACTTTCCATTTCCGTGCGTAGTTTGGCGGCCGCTTCATCAATAAGATCAATAGCCTTATCAGGCAGGAAGCGATCTGAAATATAGCGCTGGCTTAAGACGGCGGCGGCAACCAGGGCGGCGTCCTGAATGCGGACACCGTGATGCAGCTCATAGCGTTCACGCAGGCCGCGTAAAATGGAAATAGTACTTTCCACAGAAGGCTCTTCCACCAGGATGGGCTGAAAACGTCTTTCCAGGGCGGCATCCTTTTCAATGTACCAGCGGTACTCATCAAGTGTGGTGGCGCCAATGCAGTGCAGTTCCCCCCGTGCCAGCATTGGTTTTAACATATTACCGGCATCCAGGGCGCCTTCAGCTTTACCGGCGCCCACAACTGTGTGCAGCTCGTCAATAAAAAGAATGATGCGACCTTTTGCCTGGGTTACTTCCTGTAAAACTGCTTTCAGGCGTTCCTCAAATTCACCCCGGAATTTAGCCCCGGCCAGAAGTGAGCCCATATCCAGGGCTACTATCCGCCTGTCTTTCAGGCTTTCCGGTACATCCTGGGCCACAATCCGCCGTGCCAACCCTTCGGCTATAGCGGTTTTCCCTACGCCTGGCTCGCCGATAAGCACAGGATTATTTTTTGTGCGGCGCGATAATACTTGAATAACGCGCCGGATTTCCGCATCACGGCCGATCACGGGGTCCAATTTATTTTGCTCGGCCATGGCGGTTAAATCACGCCCGTATTTTTCTAAAGCTTCATATGTTTCCTCTGGGTTGGGGCCGGTGACGCGCTGGTTTCCCCGCACATCCATCATGGCCTGCATGAAGGAGTGGCGTTCCAGCCCTAAAGCGGAAAGAAAGTTTCGCATTTCCTGGTCATGAAACATAGCCAGCAGGAAATGTTCGACACTGATGTATTCATCTTTTAAAAATTGGGCCTCTTCTTCAGCCTGGATTATTAACTGATTTAGCCGCTGTGTAATGTAGGGGGAGACGGAACCGGAAACGGCAGGCCTTTTTAGCAGGTTTTTTTCTAATTCACTTTTAGCCCTTTGTAAAGATACGCCTGCTCTGGTGAAAAGTCGGGGGATTAAGCCGTCTTCCTGCGCCAACAAAGCCAGCAGCAGGTGTTCACAGTCAATGGCTTGATGTTTCCTGCGGGCTGCCGCATTTTGTGCCGTATGTAAAGCCAGTGCGGCTTTTTCCGTAAATTTGTTTATATCCATACTAGGCCCTCCCAAAGAAATTCTATTTTTATCGTAATTATTATTCCACATTATGTCAATCAGAAACAATCTAAAAAAGTACAGCGCCAAAGAGTAGGCACTGTACTTTTGTGGTACAAGTCGCTGTTTTATTCCTGAAAGAAACAAGAGTCACCGATAAACTCGCGCAAAATGGAGTTTGAAGGCACATCAGAAGCATTAAGGCTGACAAAACTGGAAAGAAAGAGCAACAGGCGTTTGGCGGCAATATATTCCGGCTCGGACTGGGGAATTTTCTCCAGCAGTGGTACGGCATAATCCTTTAATACAGCCAGTTCATAAGCCAGATATGAATTAAACATAATATCGGCTTCTTCTTGTAACCGGAAAATATTGCGCTCTTCTCCGCGGCGGACGGAAGGCCAGCGGCGGATAGTTTCTAAAGCACTGTGGCTGCGAAACTGGTTGTCACGGATAATACGGCGCAAAAGACGAGTATCGGTGGTATGGATGCGTGTATGGCGATCCACATTGAGGGCTGTTAGTGCCGAAATATAGATTTTATATTTCTGATTGCGCGGTATTGCTTCTGTCAGCCTTTCATTCAGGGCGTGTATACCTTCAATGATCAAAGGCTGGCCGGGCTTTAAGGTCAAAGAATTCCCCCTGTACTCCCGCTGACCGGTTGTAAAATTAAAGGTGGGGATTTCTACAGTCTCGCCGTTAATGAGCCGCATAAGATGCTCGTTAAAGAGCGGCAGGTCAATGGCTTCAATATGCTCAAAGTCAGGATTATTGGATTCGTCAACAGGTGTTTTGTCTCTGTCAACAAAATAATCGTCCAAAGAAATGGGATACGGCCGGATACCGTTAACTAAAAGCTGGATGCGCAGGCGCTGGGCAAAAGTAGTTTTGCCTGAAGAAGAAGGGCCGGCAATTAAAATAATGCGAATTTCATCTTTTCTGGAACTGATAATATCGGCAATTTGCGCTATCTTTTTTTCGTGGAGAGCTTCTGAAATGCGGATAATATCGGGTCCTTGGCCTTCTTCAATGAGATCATTCAGCACGCCCACCGTATCAATGCCGAGAATTTCCGTCCACTTTTCCGATTCCCGGAAAATCTCAAACAGTTTAGTTTGCTCCACATAGGGAGGGATAGTGAAAGGATCTTCTTCTGTGGGAAAACGCAATACCAGTCCGGGAGGATGGTAGTGCAGGGCAAAACGCTGTAGGATGCCTGTACTTATTGTCATGTACCCATGCAGGGTGTCTGTAAGATTGCCCAGGGAAAATACTGTTACTTCGTCTTCCTGCCATCTTTTTAAAAGACGAATTTTATCATCAAAGTTTTCAGCAGCAAAGATTTCAAGGGCTTCTTTGAGGGGGATTCTTTTCTTTTCAATAGGCAAGTCTGCAGCAACAGTTTCACGCATTTTTTCTTCTATGGCTTCCACATCAGCCGCCGTTAATGCCGGTTTTTTCTTAATTTCACAGTACAAACCTTTGCCCAGAGAATGTTCCACAGCCACTTGCGACTCCGGGAAAAGCTGTTTCGTGGCGTAAATTAGCAAAAAAGTCAGGCTGCGCTGATAAATACGGGCACCTTCTTTTGTGCCCAGATCAAGAAATTCAACTACAGAACGTTCCTGGGTGGTATGCATTAAATCTTTAAGTTTATTATTGATCATGGCGGCAACTATCGGCGTCGGATAGTGTTCCTGCACTTCTTTGCTGATTTCAAGCAAGCTGCGTCCCGCTTCCGTATTGATAACGGTTTGGTCAGGTAAAATTATTTTAACTGTGTTGTTGGTCATTTTGGTTATAACAACCTCCGCTGATCACAATCATTGATTCTCTTACTTACCTTTTTTGACATTGTGTAAGTATGAGTTTTAACTCGTTCTTATAGTATATGATAAACCTTGTCCGCAAAACCTTAAAAAACTCTTATGATTTGACGAATTAAAGGACTATTTCCACTATATCCCGGTCCTGCAGGATATAATCACGGGCAACAGCCTGGCCGTCAAAACGGGCAGAACCCCAAACTAAAGCGCTTTTTAGTTTGTTGGGGAAATCACGGTGAATATTATAAGCCAGGTCCACCACGGTAGAGCCTGTTTTCAGAATGAAAGGACGCTTAAGGTCAGGTTTTTTCCCCGGTGCCTTACTGTAAATACGGATAACATCTAACTTTTTGAAAATAAGTGTTTGCAGATCAGTAAGATCGTTATTAATTGAGATGGGCCGAATTTCCACATCGGGACGAAGTTCTTGTAAAATCTCTAAATTGGAGTCGGCTTCCTCGTGATCTGCTTTTGTGCCCAGTATAATATAGGGTATGGCAACGGGACTTTCCCCGGTAGGATCAATAACTCCACGCTCCTCCAAAAGTGCCAGTGATGATTCCAGTTGCTCCAGGCATTCACCACTACTTAAATCAATGGTAATGAGCAACAAATCAGCATTACGCAGTGTTCCCAAAAGACCTGGCGGCACATTGTCAGCCGTAAAAGGAGGAGTGTCAACCAGCTGAATCAGGATATCTTCATACGGCATCATCCCGGTGGCAGGAATTGAAGTGGTGTAGGGGTAATCTGCCACTTTAACTTTAGCCCGGGTAAGGGTTGCTACCAAGGCTGATTTACCTGTGTTGGGGTAACCGGTGAGGACAACCTGTCCGGCTCCCTGTTTTTCCACATGAAAGGGATTGTACGTGCTTTTCTGTTTCTTTTTTTGCTGGCTTTCTTCCCGCAGTTGGGAAAGCCGCCTTTTTAAATCTGCTTGCAATTTTTCCGTACCTTTATGCTTGGGGATAGTTGCCAGCATTTCCTGCAGGGCGGCAATTTTATCTTCCGGTGTAGATGCCTTTCTGTATTTTTCTTCAGCTTCATAATATTGAGGAGTGAGGTTAGCAGGCATAAAAATCACCACACTTTAGGCTTTTTACTAAATTTCTTGTTTAAACCCGGTAAATCCTGCTCATTTACCCGGAAGGCTTATGTCAGGCCGGATTTAAAGTGGCCATCTTGCTGATTGCCTTTCGTTGTTAGGCACATGTTCTGCCATGGTTTTAATGCTTTTGTACCGGTAATTCATGCCCACCTGCAAATCATAAAAATAAAATTTCTTCGTAACAAAAAGCCTATCTTTTCGGTTCTATAAATAGAAGCAAAAAAGAGACTTCTTATTTACTGGTTTACTTCAGTGCAAGGAGATGACTCATGTGGGCTTTTTGTGTATATTACTTTTGTCGCGACAGAATAATAAACTTGCCGGAAAGAAAAAAATAAGTAAAGTGCGTCAAATTTTAAGATTTATGTAAGAAAGATCTTTGCTGCTTCTGAAGGTAAGAAAAGATGGATGCAGAATTTATCTATATCTAACATAAAAAGGAAGGCGCTGGTGCCGGTGGCAAAGAAGCTGGATTTAAAAAAATCTGTTCGCGACTTATGCCGGGAAAACCCGGAAGTGGCTGAAATTATGAAGGAGCTGGGTTTTGACAATATTACAAGTCCGACCATGCTGAATTCTGTGGGCAGGTTTATGACCATTCCGAAAGGTGCAGCCATGCGGGGGATCGATTTGGAAAAAGTCAAGGCGGAATTTAAAAACAGGGGATACACAATCAGTGAATAAAAGGATGTGAAAAAATGAGTGAAATTATTAATAACCGGGAATACCGGCAAAAAGTCTTAAAAGAGCTGATTATGGAGCTGCATGACGGCAAAAGCGTGGATGAAGTAAAAGAGCGTTTTGCCAAGTTGATTGAAGGCGTTTCCACCGCAGAAATTTCAGAAATGGAGCAAGCTTTAATTGCAGAAGGTATGCCAGTGGAAGAGATCCAGCGGTTGTGTGATGTTCATGCTGCCGTTTTTAAAGGTTCAATTGAAGATATTCATAAACCGGATACTCTCGCAGAAATACCGGGACATCCTTTACATACTTTTAAAGAGGAAAACAGAGCACTGGAGAAGTTAATTAATGAAAAAATCCAGCCGCTTTTGGAAAGTTTCCGTCAAGACGACAATGTGGACAATGTTCATCTTCTGACCGAAGCTTTTGAGCAGCTTTGGGAAATAGACAAACATTATTCACGTAAGGAGAATCTGCTTTTCCCTTACTTGGAGAAATACGGCATCACGGCACCCCCGAAAGTGATGTGGGGAGTGGACGATGAAATCCGTGCCGATATTAAGGATGTACGCAGAATGCTGGCGGATTACAGCGGCGGTAAAGATGCGTTGTTGGCAAAGGCGCAGGCGGCAGTGGACGGGGTAAATGAAATGATCTATAAAGAGGAAAATATTCTCTTCCCCTTGGTTACAGAAACCCTGGCGGAAGATGAATGGATCCGCATAGAAGAGGAAAGCGAAGAAATCGGTTACACACTCTACGAACCGCAGGTAAAATGGAAGCCGGCCAGGGTAGATGTGGAAGCAAAAGAGCAAGCCCGGGGAGAGCAGGCTTTTGACGAGGGTTATATCAAATTTTCTGCCGGCATTCTCAAGCCGGAGGAGATTAATGCGATCTTTAATACTCTGCCCATAGACATCACCTATGTGGATAAAGACGGGGCAGTAAAGTTTTTCTCCCAGGGTAAAGAGCGGATTTTTGCCCGTCCCAAAACTATTATTGGGCGTCAAGTCTCCAACTGCCACCCGCCGGCAAGTGTGCATATTGTAGAACAAATTGTGGAAGATTTGCGGGCAGGGAAAAAAGATCATGAAGATTTCTGGTTGCGCATGGGGGACAAATATGTTCACATTCGCTACTTTGCCGTCAGGAATGAAAACAATGAATTCCTCGGCGTGATGGAAGTGACACAGGATATAGCGCCGCTACAGGCCATAAGTGGTGAGAAGAGACTGGTAGAAGAATAAGAGTAAAAAATCAAGCCGGCCAGGCTTGATTTTTTTACTCTATAGTACGGAACCTAAAGGAATCTGCCGGCGTCTAATGGGGCAAAGGTCAAAAGGAGGCTTAACATGAGAAAACCGGTAACTCTTTTGCTTGCCCTTGTTATCACTTTGGCCATGGCTCTGCCTGGTTTTGCAGCAGATTACCGCCAGGCCGCAATAGACTTTTTAGTGGAAAAACACGGTGTCCCGGCAGAACATGTCCATCTCTATGAGGGGGGTAAAATCGTTTTAGAGTATTTACAGGAATCGTTTTGGTGTGCTAAATATGAGATTACAGAGGTTGACCCAACTCAGCCAGTTCTGTCGCAGCCACCCGGCAGTATAGAACCTGCACTGCCGCAAGTGACGCCTGTACCGGAGCCGGATCTGCCGGAAGATCTGCCCAGTCCCGAATATGGGGAGGATCCGGATACGCCTGTCAGTAATGCTCCCCGCTTTGACGCGAATGCTTTTCCTGCCCAGCCTAATTCCGGCGCCATCTATATCCGGGAAAAAACAGGCGAAATCCTGGATGATGCCGACACCCCCCTGTATCAAGACGAAGAAGGAGGCGGAAGCATGCCGGCATATGGCGGCTCTGCGGGGGAACCGGCACGCCACCTGCCCGTAATAGAAGAAGATTATGAAGCGTACCATCAAGAATTGGAAGCAATCCGCCTTGCCGGTCTGGAGGCCTCTGCCGGAATCATCACAGAGAGATTATCAGATTTGGGTCTTAACTACACCTATGAGTATGGTGTAATTACCGCTGAACTGACAAAGACAGAAATTAATGACTTTGCTACTTTAGATGCAGTTGGGCTCATCAGTGATGACAGGGTTTATGCTCTGGAAGCCGAGCTGGCACAGACCAACTCAGTTGACGATACAGCTGTCGTTTTAGACGGAGCTGCTCCTCCGGTTATACCTATCAGCGAAAAAAACACTCCTCCTCTTTATTTCCTGGTTTTTGCCATCCCGCTCCTGGGAATAGTATACTGGCTGCTACGCCGCCATTCAGCCGGTAAGCTGTAAGTTTGGCGGCGGTATAAAAAAGTATTATAGGGCGCACAAGCGCCCATTTTTAATATAATTAGAAACATTGCAAAAGATAATTGTTGCTATCTACCGGAAAAAGACTATAATATTTGTAAAAGGTAAATTTTTTTGAAGATTGTTACGGGTTCGAAGCTTCTACTGCTTAGATAGGCTAACAATCAAATTCAGCAAAGGTAGGTTCGACAGTGGAATATAAAAACGTAACAGGACACATCTATGACATACAGGGATATGCTGTACATGACGGGCCCGGGATTCGTACTACAGTTTATACCAAAGGCTGCCCTTTGCGCTGTCTCTGGTGCCATAGTCCGGAATCACAGCGCTATGAGTTTGAATTGGGTTATCTGCCGGTAAAATGTATCGGTGCGGACATCTGCCAGAACGCATGCATCGATGCCTGCCCCGAAAATGCAATATCCAGAGATGAACCGGTAGAGGCCACAGACAAGTCAGGCTTGATACAAAAAGCAAAAATTGATCGCTCCCGCTGCACAAACTGTTTAAAATGTGCAGAAGTCTGTGTCACGAAGGCACTTTATCCTTCCGGTTGGGAGACGACTGTTGATGAGGTCTTTGACCGCGTTATTAAAGATCGTGGGTTCTTTAATGACGGCGGTGGCATAACAATTTCCGGCGGGGAGGCGATGGCTCAGTTTGAATTTACCTACAATTTAGCAAAAAGATTAAAGGATAGCGGCATACATATCTGCCTTGATACGTCAGGTTTAGCCGCTACGGAATTGTATGCAAAGATTTTGCCGTATGTTGACTTGTTTTTGTATGACATTAAACATATGGATACCAAAATGCACGAGCGACTGACAGGGGTTGGCAATGAGAAAATACTTAACAATGCCCGCTTTTTAGCCGAACATGATGCTGCTTTACAGATTAGAGTCCCAATTATTCCTAAACTAAATGACAAGGAAACAAATCTGCTGCAGACGGCAGAGTTTTGTGTATCATTGGGTAAAGCGGTGAAATTGGTACAGCTCTTGCCCTACCATAAGACTGGTAGCGCTAAGTATGAACGCTTGGGCTGGCGTTACCGGCTGACCAATCTTGAACCTCCCGAAGATGATTTTATGCAAAAAGCTCTCGAAATGTTTCAAGGTTATGGCTTAAATTGCCAGTTGCATTAGAAAATAAATGCGCCTACCAGGTGCAGGATGGAGGGTTTTATGTCAACAACCTTATTGTCAAAATTTGATGTTCCGATTTCTGATCGTATTAAAGCGCTCAAGGAAAAACGGGAGCGTATTAACAGGGATATGCGTTTAAACTTTGAACGCAATCGCATTCTCACCGATTACTATAAGAACCATGCAAAAGAATACCCGGTGTTAAAGCGCGCCGGCTTCCTCTATGAATGGTGCGCAACACGGGAAATAAACATCGATGACGATGATATTTTTCTCGGTGACGGCGGACCGCGTTGCCGCACGGTACACTTCGATATTGAACAAACCAGCCAGACCTGGATCCGCGGCTGTTTTGGCGACACAGATGAACGGTTCCGTGCCGCCTGGCAGGTTCCGGGCAGTGTCTGGGTGGACGATGAAGATCGTGAGTGGATTTTAGAAGCTGCAGATTACTGGAAAGATAACGATATAGCGGCCACAGCCCGTGGCTTGTTCCCGCCGGAATTCTTTAAAAATGTCGGGCCGTTTCTTGAGCATTTATCCGGTTCGTATCCGGGTCACTTTAACCCTAACTACGAGCGGGCAGTAACTGTAGGTTTCGGTGCGGTGCGTCGTACCGCCATGGAAAAGCTGGAAGAAATTCGCAAGCATACAACAGCCGACAATGTACGCAGTGATTTATTCTATCGTGCCATCATCAAGGTCTGCGACGGCATGATCCTGATGAGCAAGCGTTATGCCGAGGCATGCCGTAAGAAAGCGGAAACGGCACCAACTCCTGAACGCCGTGCAGAACTGTTGAGAATGGCTGATTCCTGCGACTGGATTATTGAAAATCCTGCCAGGAACTTGTGGGAAGCCTTCCAGACCATGCTTTTCTACCAGTACCTGCTCATTGCCGACGGGACACACTGGGCAGATTCCCCGGGACTCATTGACAGTTTCCTTGGTCCGATTTTGGAAAATGATATTAAAACAGGAGTACTTACTCCTGAACAGGCACAGGAATTGTGCGATGCATATTTACTGCAAGTGGGTAACCAAATTATTATGTTCCCGAAACCCACAAATGACCAGCTTATTGAAGCTCACGAAAGCGGAAAAACATTCTTTGACCTTCAGGGCGGTGCGCAAAATATTGCCGCAGGCAGCCTGATTACTCTTGGCGGGCAAAAACCAGACGGCACAGGCGACTATAACTTGGCTACAGAAATGCTGCTGCTGTCGTATTACCGGTTGCGTGTTGCTGAGCCGAGCCTGGCACTGCGGATTAATAAGCATACCCCTGACCGCATTTGGGATTTGGCCATTGCCTGCAGTATCCGCTCGGGCGGTATGCCGCAATTCAATAATGATGATGTTATTATCCAGACCATGCTTGACAAAGGTGTGCCGCTGGAGGATGCCAGGCGCTATGCCGTTTTCGGCTGTGTCGAACCGGCAATCAGCGGTAAAGAATGGTCCATGGCAGCCAACTGCGGTGGCTTTGGCGGCGGTTCCAGTTTAGTTGATATACTGCAATATGTGATATTTGGCAACGTCAATCCCATGACCGGTGCCAAAGGGATGTTGCCCTGTAAAAAACTCTACGAATACGAGTCTTTTGAAGAGCTGCAGGCAGAATTTGAGCGGCAAATTAAACATTATCTCGATTACCAGGCCAGATTGTACCACTTTGCCGCCCTGGTCTTTAACCATGAATGGCCGTGCCTGTCTGCTTCCGTGATGACTGAAGGCTGTATCGAATCAGGTAAAGATGTTACCTGGGGCGGTGCCAAGTATAACGGTATGGGCTCCATGTTCAGTGCCGTCGGCACAGTCACAGACAGCCTGATGACAATCAAAAAGCTTTGTTTCGATGATAAAATTGTTTCTGCCAAGGAGCTGTATGATGCACTCAGCGCTAACTGGGAAGGTTACGAACTGCTCCGTCAACGTATCCTGAATGAAGTACCTTTCTACGGCAACGATTATGATGAGCCTGATTCCTTGATGCAATGGTTTACCAACTTTTACGCCGACTATTATAACTCGCGTCCGGGAGTTAATAACGGCACCAATAACTGTGGTGCACTGGATCTCTACTGGGTTGCCGCCGGTAAAAGGGCTTGGGCAACACCTGACGGCAGAAAAGCCGGTGAACCATTGTCACACTCAAGTGACCCGCGCCAGAGTGCCGTTAAAAACGGCCCCTTGGCTTATGTCAAGAGTGTGGCCAAATTACCGTGGGATAAAATGCGCTGCGGCGGAGCCATTAATGTGCGTCTTGATGCCAATTCCGTCCGTAGTGAAGATGCCACCTCCAAGGTACGGAAACTGATAGAATCGTTCTTTGAAATGGGTGGAATCCAGTTCCACTTTACGGTGGCGGATACAGAAGTTTTACGTGCAGCCCAGAAGAATCCTGAAGATTATAAAGACTTAATCGTGCGTATTGCAGGCTTCTCCGCCTACTTTACACACCTGCCCTTTGACATGCAGGAGGACTATATTAACAGAGTTGAGCTTGGAGTATAACGATAATAAGAAAACCGCTATTTCCCCATCGGAGATAGCGGTTTTTTCTGAATAAGAAATTGTATCAAACTAATTTTTTGTTTTCTACGGAATTTAAAAGGAATTAGTCGCGTCTAATACTTACAGGCGTTCCGTGCATTGTTTTAGAAAGCCTAAAATTCTAATAACCAGAATGATATTAGCAAATAATAAGCCAAGTATGGCAAGCACTGCCAGTGGTGGCATAATAACCAGAAAGAGTGTAACCAAGGTGGCAATTAACAGTAGCCGGTATTGTTCCCAGCGCCTTTCTGCTTCTTCTGCTAAATCTGCTTGCCCTGCATATGTTGCCATTTCACTGATCCCCATAAAAAGATGATAAACCAGAAACCAGGTGGCGATTATCGAGACAATACTAATTAAGATAACAAACAAATAGGAACGGAAACCTGGTTCCGCTTGTGGCTCATAAAAAGAAAAAATAGATAGCAGAATCATTACAAGATTAAACTTTTGGGCTTGCTGAAAATGTTCACTTTCTGCAAGTAGAGCATTAATTCCAATGGCAAAAAAGATAAAGCCAAGGATATCAGGTAAAATATCAAAACCGTTGATGCGAAAATCCAACATCGTCAACAAAAATCCCCAGTAAAAACTTCTAAAAGCACCCACGTAATTTGTTTTCTCCTTTCTTAATTTTTTATTCCTCGACATGGCAAGACGCAGCTTATATAATTGTACTATATTTCCAAACATTTTCTTGCTCAATTTTGCTCTTAAGCGGGAAAAAGTATATGTCCACAAATAATGGGTATTAAAATGACGAGTGATTTTCTTTAGCGGAAGGCGGATTGGTAAAAAATCAAAGGGGTTGAGGTAATTGAAAAAACAGATTAAAAATAATGTTTATTGGGTAGGCAAGGTGGACTGGGAATTAAGGAAGTTCCATGGCGATGAGTATTCAACCCACAAAGGCTCCACATATAATTCCTACCTGGTACAGGAGGAGAAGACTGTGCTAATTGACACGGTCTGGAGTCCTTTTGCCCGGGAATTTGTTGACAATTTGGCGCAAGAAATAGATTTAAATAAAATCGACTACATAGTTATTAATCATGGTGAGATAGACCATAGTGGCGCACTGCCCGTTTTAATGGAACAGATCCCGGACGTACCTATTTATTGCACGGCAAATGCCGTTAAATCTCTGAAAGGACAATTCCATCAGGACTGGAACTTTCAGGTGGTCAAAACAGGCGATAAGTTAGACCTGGGTAACGGCAAAGAACTTATCTTTGTGGAAATGGCAATGTTACACTGGCCTGATAGTATGGCCACCTATATGACCGGTAATAATATTCTTTTCAGTAACGACGCTTTTGGCCAGCACCTGGCTACTGAAGAGCTTTTTAATGACCTGGTGGATCAGTGTGACCTGTATGGCGAATCAATAAAATACTACGCCAATATCCTGACACCTTTCAGCAGAATTTTAAAGAGGAAACTGGATGAGATCCTGGCCTTGAACTTGCAAATTGATATCATTGCCACCAGCCATGGTGTTATCTGGCGGGACAACCCCATGCAGATCGTAGAAAAGTATGCACAGTGGTGCGATGACTACCAGGAAAACCAGATTTCAGTCATCTATGATACCATGTGGGGTGGCACGAAAAGACTGGCGGAAAAAATCGCCGAAGGGATCTCCAGTGCCGATCCGGAGGTTAAAGTCAAAGTAATTAATATTGCCAAAACAGATGTCAACGATGCCATTACTGAGGTGTTTAAAGCCAAAACGGTTGTTATCGGTTCACCCACCATCAACAGGACTATCTTGCATTCTGTAGCCGGACTGATAGAGCTGATGAGAGGATTGGGCTTTAAAAAGAAAAAAGCCGGCGCTTTCGGCTGCTATGGCTGGAGCGGGGAAGCGGTGAAGTATATCCGGGAATTATTGGAGAAAGCCGGTTTTCAGTTAATTGACGAAGAGCTGAAAACCACCTGGTATCCCGATAATGACCAGCAGCTTGCCGCCGTAGAGTTCGGTAAAAAAATTGCCAAAGCATAAGCGAAAAAAAATTATCGAAAAACCGTTTGTAACTATACAGACGGTTTTTTACCATTCCAGGCCGCTTCACTTGCTTTTCCCGGTGCTTTTCAGGATTTGTCCTACTTTACTTTCTAATTATTGTATGCAATAATGATGTGTCCGTTATGATATGATGGAGATAAACTTTATTTAGATAGCAGGTTTTCCGCTTTCGTTGAGGAAATAGTTATATTTATGGTCTCTATGCAAAGCATTGTGTGGAAAATCCTGGGGAGGGCACAAAAGTGATTAAGATCGAAAACCTGACTAAAATTTATCACGCATCCGGGCAAAAAATTGTTGCTTTAGATGATGTCAGTCTCACCATAGAAAAGGGTGAAATCTTTGGCATTATCGGATTAAGCGGTGCGGGTAAAAGTACACTGATCAGGTGTATTAATATGCTGGAAAAACCGACAGCCGGTTCAATTCTGGTGGACGGCCAGGAAATTACCACCTTAAATAAGCATGAACTGCGGCTGACCAGACAAAAAATCGGCATGATTTTTCAACATTTCAACCTCTTGTCTTCCAGAACTGTTTTTGGCAATATTATGTTTCCGCTGGAAATTGCCAAAGTTCCCCGGAAGGAAGCCATTAAACGGACACATGAACTTTTAGAGCTGGTAGGACTGACTGATAAAGCAAATGTTTATCCCAGCCAGCTTAGCGGTGGGCAAAAACAAAGAGTTGGTATTGCCCGGGCTTTGGCTAATAATCCCAAATTATTGTTATCTGATGAAGCCACATCGGCCCTGGATCCCCAGACCACTCGCTCTATTTTGCAGTTATTAAGGGATATCAACAAAAAGTTTGACCTGACTATTCTACTTATTACTCACGATATGAATGTGATTAAAGAGGTCTGTGACCGGGTGGCAGTTATTGATAATTCCCGCATTATTGAGGTAGACGATGTCCTGAATGTCTTTACTTCCCCCGGTTCACCTACTGCGCGCAGTTTTGTGAATTCGGTATTTAGCCGGGAAGTTCCTGCGGAATTGTTACACCGTACTACTGCCGGGGGTGACCGGGAACAAACCTGGCTTGTGCGTGTGGCTTTTATCGGTACCTCCGCCGGCGAGCCCATCATTTCTTCCCTGATCCGCAAGTATGATGTGGAGGCCAATATTCTTTACGGCAATATTGACCGGATTAAAGATACACCCTACGGTAATCTGACTTTAGAGTTAATGGGGCTGTCCAATGATTTGCAGGAAGCTATAGATTATTTGCAAAGCCGGGGTCTGGAAGTTGAGGTGTTGAATAATGATTGACAGTTGGCTGATGGAAAGATTGCTGGTTGCCACCTGGGAAACAATCTACATGGTTGCAACATCAACATTTTTCAGTTATTTATTTGGTCTGCCCCTGGGTGTGATCCTGGTTATTACCGAACGGGGCCATATCATGGAAAATAAAGTGGTAAACCGGGTGCTGGGGTGGATTATTAATGCCACTCGTTCCATACCTTTCATTATCTTTTTAATTTTAATCATTCCCATTACCAGGCTGCTGGTGGGAACATACATTGGTACTGTGGCTTCCATCGTCCCGCTTACTTTGGCCGCCATCCCATTTGTAGCCCGGCTGGTGGAAACCTCCCTGAAAGAAATAGAATGGGGATTAATTGAAGCAGCTTTGTCTATGGGAGCCAACACCTGGACTATTATCACCAAAGTTTTATTAACGGAAGCAAAACCCTCCTTAATTTTAGGAGTTGCCATAACGACCATTAATCTGATTGGCTATTCAGCTATGGCAGGTATTGTCGGGGGAGGTGGCTTGGGGACACTGGCTTATTACTACGGTTACCAGCGCTATGAAAATACAATCATGTGGGCAACCGTTATTGTCTTAATCCTGGTAGTTCAGGGTGTGCAATTCCTTGGCGAAAAACTCGCCCAAAAAGCAAGTAAAAACAGGGGGTAATAATTAATGAAAAAAATTTTTGCTTTATTATGTTCTCTTCTTTTACTGGCAGTAGTTGTTACGGGCTGTGGGAGTAGCGGTAATAAGACCGGTGATCCCGGCAAGTTAGTGGTGGGGGCTACAGCTAAACCCCATGCTGAAATCCTGGATATTGTTAAACCGCTGCTGGAAAAGGAAGGCATTGAGTTAGAAATCGAAGAGTTTACCGATTATGTATTAATTAACCCGGCCTTAAGTGATAAAAAGATTGACGCCAACTTCTTCCAGCACATACCCTATCTTGAGGACTATAATGAAAAAAATAATGCCAACCTGGTCTGGGTAGCTAAAGTGCATAACGAACCTATGGGCGTTTATTCCACTAAAATTGACAGTCTTGACCAGTTGCCTGACGGAGCTGCCATTGGTATTCCCAATGATGCCACTAACGGCGGCCGGGCTTTGAATGTGCTTGAATCTGCCGGACTGATCAAACTGAAAGAAGGGGCCGGGGTCACGGCTACAGATGCCGATATCGTCGAGAATCCCAAAGGGCTGGAAATCCAAATGATGGATGCCGCTATGCTGCCCCGGGCTTTGGCCGATCTCGATATTTGTGTTATTAACAGTAACTATGCCCTGGAAGCAAATCTAAACCCGGTGGAAGACTCCATTTTCATGGAACCTAAAGATTCTCCCTTTGCTAACGTCCTGGTTGTCCGGGAAGAAGATAAAGATAAAGAAAGTGTCAAAAAGCTTGCTCAAGCCCTGCAGTCACCGGAAGTAAAAGCATTTATTGAAGAAAATTATGCAGGCAGTGTCGTCCCGGCATTTTAATCACTACAAAGTAAGCTGCTTTTCCCTCAAATTCAGACTATGCCACGCATTCCAAGCTAAAAACCACCCTCAGCTTTAGTGAATGAGGGTGGTTTGCTCTTTTTCCGAACATTTAATCTAAAGTTTTTATCTCTTTAAAATTATCTTTTCCAGATTTCTCCCTGCTCTAAACCCCATCTTTTGAATAAATCATCATAAAATTGCGGGCGGGCAAAATCCAGTTTCATTTCCATAAAAAGTTGCCGGTAGCCAAACCCCCTGTCGGAAAGTTTCTTTAGTCCATCCAGCAGTTCTGCCAGTTTGGCAGCCGGGACGGAAAAAATCATTTCATCTTCATCAGTTAAAGCCCGCTCATACTCACCGGGATCGGGAACTGTAATTCTATAATCACCGGTTTTTAATACCGGTATTGTTGAATAGACACAGGAATCTGCCCCATCAAACTCACTTTTCAGCAGCTCACCCGTTTTAAATTTTACCGCCATCACCATATTTCTCAATTGGGCAGGTCTGGCATAGATCAAAACTAAATCCGGTTCAAAATTGCATGTATCCAGTGGTGCCATGGCTAAACCAATATTCCCCCCGTTTTCCAGGCGGGGATAATTTTTTTCAAAAAACTCTTTAGCTTTTTGCGGGTCTTCAATAAAATTGATGGAAACTACCTGGTCGTAGTAATCTTCACCCTTGCGGAATTCCACCAGCCCAAAACTAATCAGGGGCCAGACACACCAATGATCTTCTTTTAGCAAAACCAGACTTGTTCGTTGACGGCGCACCATGGCAAAGGCCTGGCATAATGCCAAGTGCTCCCCTAAATCTCTTTTGGGGCGCAAGCTCCCCTCGGGAATATCATCTTCAGTCTTTAAAAGTTTTATGGCTATAGGTGCATAACGCAACTTTAGCAATTCGTCCAATTCCCGGCCATACTTGTTATAATCAGTCATTTTTTTGCCTCCTTCTTGATATTAAATACTTGCCCCGCAAACATTGTATATTTATTTTATTAAGATTTTAAAAATAGATAATTTTTAATTTCTTGATCCGGACCATTTTAACCTGCTTAAAACAAGAAAAAACTCAGCCGGGTAAGTTTTAGTCTGCGTAAAATTTTTCGTGTTAATATTTGTAGGAATGGAAAAAAGGCATTCTAAAAAGGTTTATGCCGTAGCGCGTTTGCAGGAGCGTATTGAGGCTGGCTCCCGAGCCAATAGTTATGGCCAAAAGTAAAGGTTTTTGACTTAATCCTTTTAAGTCGCTGTCCAGAAGAAAATGATAAAAACAATATAAAGCGGCAAAGTGCAGAACTACCTGCAGCAGCAGGTGGTTACGCCGTCCGAGGTCGTTTCTGGCATAATAAAGCAGCCAGGTGGTCATAGCCCACAGCCCTCCTACCAGTAAACCTCCACCGATGCTATGCAGCAGGACAAAGACATCACAAGGTAAGGCCAAAAGCGGGAAGCCAAGCAGTATAAAGTTGCCGAAAATTTTTGCCGTTAGTTTCTTGCCCATGCTTGTTTTAGTTAATTCATCCATTACTTTTTTCCAAAGATACATATTGAAAAGGTTTCCTGCAGCAAACAAAACTGCCGCCAGAATATTGGTGAGGCCGCTATCAAGGACGATTTTTCCCAGCCAACTGAGCGGGTACTGCACCAGTGAAAATGTTTCGGGATAACACCAACTTAAAAGGACAAGCATGATGAAATTGTAGACAAGGGCAAGAAGATACAACCTGGAGATAACCAGCAAGCTTTCCATGATTCATCCCCTCAAGCTCTTTTCTCTTTTTTCTCCGGCCAAGAAAATTGCTTGAAGTATCTGTTTCATGTTTGTAGCTTAAAGTTTTGACAGGCCAAAAGTAGAACGAAAATTCCGAAAACTTGTTTTGGATAGTGCCACTAATAGTACCTATATTAATTTTATCCTAGTTTTAGACAAAAAACATTAGGAAAAAAATTTAGCAGCTTTATGTAGTTGGCAGTGGTATAATGTGGGTAAAATGGAATTAACTTTTGGGTGGTTGATCTTTTGCGAAAGGGGTAGATTGCAGTGAGATATAAAAATTTTAAACTGGCTATTTATTGTACAGCACAAAATATGGTGGATATTTCCGAAAAGGCGTTAAACAAACAGCTGGGATTTTTCAAACATTACTGCGGTTGTGACAAAATCTATCTTGAACCGTATCGTGACGGTTTAATGGTGCCGCAAAAGCAGTTGGAGATGATCAGAAATTTTTTTCAGTCTCAAGGCATAGAAGTGTCAGGTGCCCTGACTACAACTGTGCACAACCTGACGGAAGCAGATCAGGAAAAACAACGTTTGGGCGGTACCTACTGCTATGTAAACCAAAATATGCGCGCTCATCTTGTTAAAACTGTTCAATACACGGCCCGCCTTTTTGATGAAATTATTATTGATGATTGGTTTTTTACCAACTGCACCTGCCGGGAATGTTGTGAGGCCAAAGGAAATCAGA
The DNA here is from genome assembly GCA_012523945.1 of Bacillota bacterium. Lineage (GTDB taxonomy): Bacteria > Bacillota > Dethiobacteria > Dethiobacterales > Dethiobacteraceae > JAAYSO01. The sequence goes on along the minus strand of JAAYSO010000052.1, from coordinate 10,070 downwards.
GCTGGGAAGAATTCCGGACAAGACTTTTGGCGGAAGTCAGTGAAAATCTCATTGTGAAAGCAGCAAAGGCAGTGAATCCTAATTGTAAAATCATTATTAAATTTCCCAACTGGGTTGAATCGTATCAGGAAGCAGGTTACGACCCTGCCGTGCAAAGACATATTTTTGACGGGATTTATACCGGCACGGAAACACGTAACACAAAAGCCACAGATCAGCACCTGCCCCGCTATTTAAGTTATTCCCTGGTGCGCCTTTTGGAAAATTATGCCCCCGGTAAAAACCTGGGCAGCTGGTTTGATCCCTATGGTTGTACGCCAATAGATATCTATCTTGAGCAGGCTTATCTGTCTGCCTTTGCCAAGTCAAAGGAGTTAACTCTTTTTTGTTGGGGCTCTCTGTATAAAAACCGTGTCGTTACCCCGCTGGGTTTGCAGCTTGATTTCATTGACCGTTTTCTCACCCAGGCCGGTAATTGCCTGGGGACGCCCTGCTATCTACCGCCCAACGCCCAGGGGGAAGATCATCTGGAGGATTTCCTCGGCATGGCGGGGATTCCCTTTGAGCATACACCTAATTTTCCGGACTTTAATGAAAGTAAAACCGTTTTCTTAACGGTTCAGGCGCATAAAGATCCCGATATTATCAGTAAGCTGGAGAAATTTGTGGCTGCAGGCGGCAAAGCCGTTGTAACTTCCGGCTTTGTCCTTGAGGGGTTAAATAAGGGGATTGACCAACTCACATCCATTCGCTATCGCGGCCGCCGTTTTCGCTCCAATCAGTTTCAGTCCGGCGGTGTTGTCTTTTCCGAGTACTGGTATAGCCGGCACAAAATGACTTTCCCACTACTGGAGCATCGTAATAATACTACTTGGACACTGGCAAAAGCCGTGGTGGGTGAAGAAAACTATCCCATCGTGCTGCGGGATACATATGGGAAAGGTCAATTGATTACAGTTGCAGTGCCCGATGAATATGGGTATATCTACGATCTCCCGCCGCAAATCCTGGCCATTATCCGCTCTCAATTTACGGACACGGTACCTTTTTACCTGGAAGGCCCGGGACAGGCTTCTCTTTTTGTTTATGACAATGACGTTTTTACCCTTTATCTCTATGTGGGAGAATTAACAACGGGCAGCTACCGCATTGTTGCCAGGGGCAACGCCGATGCCCTCCGTAGTCTCAATAACCCCAATCTGGTTATTAAGCCAACAAGAAAAGGCCCTGTTGTTTCCTATGATTTGGCAGGCAGTGCCGGGTACCAAACAGTTTTCGATTTGCCCATGCTGCAGCCCGGTGATTTAAACTTTTTTAAAATTGAATGGAATGAAAACAGAGCAGGCGAGAAAGTTGAAGCGCAGGTGGCTTCTGCCCCGCATGATTTTATCCATGATGGCGAGGAATAGACGAGAGAACAGAAGTTTACATTCAGAAATATAGGTTTAATTGTCCGGCGTCAGAAAAGGAGCCAGAAGATTTTTCACTTCGGCATTTACAGACGTCACATTAATATTTGCAATGGTTTGGTTGTTTAAATTGTATTTCTGTTTCAGCTGTAAGATTTTATAAACGCTGTTGTTGATTTGTGCTTCCGGAATTTCTCCCTGTGCCATGGCGTAATGTAAAGCTTTTAAAACAGCCACTTGGCTTTCATAATCATGGCACACCAGGAGGAGGTCGCTACCGGCTTTAACTGCCTGGACAGCGGCTTGCTCAAGGGAATAATGCTTGACAATGGCCCCCATGGTCAGATCGTCCGTGACTACCAGCCCCTGAAATTGCAACTCTTCCTTTAATAGTCCGGTAATAATGGTGTGAGACAGGGAAGCGGGGTACTCGTCATCCAGTTTGGGCAGTAGAATATGCGCCACCATCACAGCGTCAACCCCGGTGTTTATGGCTGCCTGAAAAGGCCGCAATTCAAAACTTTTTAATCTGTCCAAGTCATGGTTAACGATGGGCAAACCCACATGGGAATCAACGGATGTGTCGCCGTGTCCGGGAAAATGTTTAGCCACGGGGATAATGCCGCCGTTTTGCAAACCTTTGATGGTGGCCACGCCTAACCTGCTGACCAAATCTGCCTCAGCACCAAAAGAGCGATCTCCAATAACCGGATTTTGCGGGTTGCTGTTAATATCTACAACAGGCGCGAAATTAAGGTTAAAGCCATAGGCTTGCAGTTGCAGTGCCAGGGCCAGGCCGATATTGTAAGAAAGCTTTTCATTATCAATTTCACCAATAATTTTATTGGAGGGAAGCTTTGTCACTTCATCAGGCAAGCGGCTTACGGCTCCGCCTTCTTCATCCAGGGAGAGAAATAAAGGTATTTTACTGTTATTGCTGCTTTTGAGCTGATTTAATAACTGTAAAAGCTGCATACTATTGGTAATATTTTTCTGATAGAGAATGACACCGCCGGCATGATAGTTCTGAATTAAATTGGTAATATTTTCAGTGAGTTCAGTACCGTCCATTCCTACGATCACGAGTTGTCCCACTTTTTCTTCCAGGGTCATCTTGTTAAGCTGTTCTTTTAAGGGATCACGGGGTATGGGCGGTTGTCCTTTGTCATTTTGATCGCCGGCAGGCGGTGGCAACATGTCACCATTGGGAGCACGATCCTGCCGTTGTACGGCAAAATAAACACCTGAGCCGATAAGTATGAGACAAAAAAGAAAAATGGACAATTTCTTCAATTGTTTAGCCTCCACTGTTAAATTTATTCTTCTACTGCCTCCGGCAAATTTATGCCGCCAGGACTTTATACAGTATGACGGCGGGAATTTGGTACAGCGAACTGAGGGAATAGGCAGGTAAAACAACATTGACTGGTTTGGGGGATCGTTTTGTTATATATTTTTTCCCGGCTTGTTTCGCGGCAGCCCACAGAAATTATTGATATAGATAGTGCGATCAATAAAGAATTAACCAAGGTTAGAAAATATAACTGGGCCCGCTTTTGGCTGATCTCTGCCTGGTTAAACGCAGTATATTGCATTATATTTTGGTTAGGTATAACCGGCCGGATTTCCTTTATGGTATTTATGCTCTCCACACTAATATATATTGTGGCAGTGCTGTGGGCGGCAGTAAAAGCGGAATTTACCACGCCCGGGGCAAACTGTATTTAAATCCCAAAGAGCCGCCCTTTCTTATGTTCAAGACAAAACGAGGTTTTTTTATCATCAATCTGCACCAGGAGGTGCTGGATTTCAAACAAAATATGAGTCTGTAGCGGATAAAAGATAACCCGGTCAAGAAGGCTGGATATTTCTGTGCACTTTTACTCGTCTTAATCGCATTTAAAGCCCATTTTTACACTTTTGCTGAAAAACGTTTTAAGGCTACCGCTACAGAGCTGAAAAAGTTCCTGCTTAAAAACCGCCCGGAAAGATAGTGTTCGTTGACGATTTAAAATATATGTGGTAAATTCAAGTGAAGAGTAAGGAGGAGATGCAATGGGACAGAATATAACGCGTAAAATTATTGCAGAACATTTAGTTTCCGGTGAAATGATTGCCGGTTCTGAAATTGCCATTCGCATTGATCAGACTTTAACCCAGGATGCTACCGGGACCATGGCTTACTTACAGTTTGAAGCCATGGGCGTGCCGCGGGTTAAAACGGAATTATCTGTATCTTATGTTGATCATAATACGCTGCAGACAGGTTTTGAAAATGCTGATGACCATCGCTACCTGCAAACTGTGGCGGCCAAACACGGTATCCATTTCTCCCGCCCCGGAAACGGTATTTGCCACCAAGTACATCTGGAGCGTTTCGGCGTGCCTGGTAAAACTCTCCTTGGTTCCGACAGCCATACGCCTACTGCCGGCGGTCTCGGTATGTTGGCCATAGGTGCCGGTGGCCTGGATGTGGCCGTGGCCATGGGAGGAGGACCCTTTTATTTGACCATGCCCAAAGTGGTGCAGGTAAAATTATTGGGCAAATTGTCGCCGTGGGTCTCGGCAAAAGATGTTATCCTGGAAGTCCTGCGCCTCCTGACTGTAAAGGGTGGGGTAGGCAAGGTTATTGAATATACCGGGGAAGGCGTCAAAACTTTAACTGTGCCTGAACGGGCTACCATTACCAATATGGGTGCCGAGCTGGGAGCCACCACTTCTATTTTCCCCAGCGATGAAATGACGAAAGCATTTTTGGCGGCACAGGATCGCCTCCACCACTGGGTGGAATTACAGCCTGATGCAGATGCTGAATATGATGAAGAAATTATCATTAATTTAAGTGAATTGGAGCCGCTTGTGGCTTGCCCCCACAGCCCGGATGCCGTCAAGCCCATCAGGGAACTGTCCGGGTTGAAAGTGCAGCAAGTGGCTATTGGCAGTTGTACTAACTCTTCGTATGCCGATTTAGCCCAGGTGGCAAAAATATTGCGCGGCAAAAAAGTACATGAGGATGTAAGCCTGGTGATTTCACCCGGATCACGTCAGGTATTTGAAATGCTAGCCAGGGACGGCATTTTAGCCGATTTAATCGCTTCCGGCGCCAGGATTTTAGAATCGGCTTGCGGCCCTTGTATCGGTATGGGACAGGCTCCTGCTTCCGGGGCAGTTTCTGTGCGTACTTTTAACCGTAATTTTAAAGGACGTTCCGGCACAGCAGATGCCCAGGTCTATTTAACGGGACCGGAAGCTGCCGCTGCTGCCGCCCTGAGGGGTGAACTGGTTGATCCCCGTGAGCTGGGAGAATATACAAGAATTGAATTGCCGGAGAAATTCATTATTGATGACGGCATGATTATACCTCCTGCTGATAACCCGCATGAAGTGGAAGTAATCCGCGGCCCCAATATTAAACCGCTGCCGGTTAATGAGGATCTGCCGGATACAATGAGCCTTAAAGTCCTGCTGCAGGTAGAAGACAATATTACCACGGACCATATTATGCCGGCGGGGGCAAAAATTTTGCCGCTACGTTCAAACATTCCAGCCATCAGTGAATATGTCTTTTCCGGCATTGATCCCACATTTGCCGAACGGGCCAAGGCAGCCAAAGGCGGCGTTGTTGTGGGCGGGCATAACTACGGACAAGGTTCCAGTCGCGAACATGCCGCTTTAGCTCCCATGTACCTGGGTTTGAAGGCCGTTATCGCCAAATCCTTTGCCCGTATCCACCATGCCAACCTGGTCAACTTCGGGATTTTACCGCTAACATTTGTGAATGAAGCCGATTATGAGCAGATTAAACAGGATGACGTTTTAGTCATTCGCAACCTGCACCAGCAGTTGCAACAGGAAACTATTGAAATTGAAAACGAGACCAGGGGCACAACTTTTGCTGTTTATCACGGTCTTACCCCGCGCCAGATCAATATAATTACGGCCGGTGGTTTACTCAATCACACGAAAAAGCAAAATGCCTAAAAAAAATCCGCAAGTGAAGGCTTGCGGATTTTTTCATGATATACTTCTGTCTTTCTTATGGATTTGATCTAGATCACATCTTTAATTATTACACCGTGTTATACTGCAAGTAAGAAGAATGCAGGAGGTACAAGAAATGGCGAAAAAAATGTTAAGACCGATTATTCGGATTGATGAAGAAAAATGTGATGGCTGCGGTTTATGCATACCTGGTTGCGCAGAAGGCGCTTTGCAAATAGTAAACGGAAAAGCGAAATTAGTGGCGGAAAATCTCTGTGACGGCCTGGGCGCCTGTTTGGGTGATTGTCCTAAAGGTGCACTAATCATTGAAGAACGGGAAGCTGAAGCCTTTGATGAAGAAGCCGTGGCTGAACATCTGGCTACCCAAAAAGAAGAGCAGGAGCCTCTGGGTTGCGGCTGCCCTGGCACCATGGCCAGAAGAATTCAACCGCAAAAAGAAACAACCAATGTTGACGATTTTACAGAAACACCTTCTGAACTGACACAGTGGCCTGTACAATTTGCCCTGGTAAATCCTAAAGCTGATTATTTTAAAAATGCCGACCTTTTAATTGCTGCAGACTGCACATCTTTTGCTTATGCCGATTTTCATAAAAATTTACTGCGCGGCAGAGCACTTGCCGTGGGGTGTCCGAAACTGGATGACGGCATGAGCTATGTGGAAAAACTGACAGCAATCATCCGTCAAAACAATTTGAAAAGCATTACAGTTGCTTACATGGAAGTGCCTTGCTGCGGCGGGCTGGTCAGAATTGTCCAGGAAGCCGTTAAACGCGCCGGTGTTCCCGTACCGGTAAATTTAGTACGTATTTCCCTGGACGGAAAAATTATCAATCGCCAGCAACTAACTGCATAAACGACATCTTAGCTTTAATTATCGAGACGATTAAGCTTTGGCTTCATCGTCTTTTTTTTGTGCAAACTGAGAAATCCTGCATTTGCTTACCTTACAGGGTAATTCCTTTGTACGGCGCCGCGCAAGCTGGGGCGACTAAAGGCATTGTTTTGGGGCATAGTAAGGTTAGGCTAAAGGATTGGAGGGACTTTTTTGGCAAGTATCTTGGCAAAATCAAAGGAACTGGCATTAATTGTACCATTTACCCTGCGAGTTTTTCCGCAGGTAAACCGGGAATTGGCCGGATGGCGGAAACTAGCCGCAGCCATCCCCTGTCCGCAACTGCGTACGCAAGCCCTAAACAGCATAGTCCACAAACGTTTTCACTGCCAGGGTGGCAGCATTTATTCTGTTTATACGCCGGAAAAAAAGTCCGTCTTACTCCGTTTTATTGTTGCTTTACAAACCATAAGTGATTATTTGGATAATTTAAGTGACCGGGTGCCGGGGACAAATGAAAAAAGCCTGAGGACTTTACATCAGGCGATCCTGGCAGCCGTTGATTTAAATGAACCTTTCTGTTTTTGGTATGAAGATTATCCTTACCAAAATGACGGCGGTTATCTTAATCATTTAGTACAAACCTGCCGGCAGGCGCTGTCAGAACTGGCAGGGTATAATGATATTCGTCAGAACATGCGCCGTTTGGTGGAGCTATATGCAGATTTGCAAGTTTACAAGCATTTGGAGATAAATGTACGCGTGGAAAAGCTGGTTTCTTGGTTTAACCGGCAAAATAGCAGTCAAACGGATGTTTACTGGTGGGAGTTTGCCGCTGCCTGCGGTTCAACTCTTGGCGTTTTTATGCTGGCAGCCATGGCGGCGGCAGGCCCTGTTTCGCCAAAAGAAATCTCGCAACTACTTTCCTGTTACTTCCCCTGGCTTTGTGGACTGCACATCCTTTTAGATTACTTTATTGATCTGGATGAAGATAAAGATTTTAATGATTTAAATTTTGTCAACTTTTATCCTACTGCTTTGGCTGCCGAAAAAGGTCTGTTGCGTTTCCTGGAAGAAACCTTAACCCGCGTTAAGAAGCTCCCCCGGCCGGCTTTTCATTTTACAGTGAGTATAGGACTTTTGGCTCTATATCTTTCTGATCCTAAAGCTTTCCAACACGGCTGCAAAAAAACAGTACAGCAATTGCTGCACTTTGCGGGAGCTGAAGCAAGATGGCTGCATCGCTTTTGTCTCTACCTGCGTAAAGGCGGTGTAATCTAGTGTTTGCGTTGTGCGATATAATCGGCCAGGCGGGCCAGAATAATGCGGCCTGGTTTTTTCGGCAGAAGATTTAAATATTGTTTTGCCTTAGCTGTAAAATTGCGGACATCATTTTCCAGTTCGGTGACAATGCCGCTTTCGTCTAAACTTTGGCGGATAAAGCGGAGATTTTGCACTGTAAAATTACGGTCCGTAATGATTTTTTTTGTGTATGTACTGTAGAGGGGATGCTGTAAAAGCTTAATAACCGGCAAAGTCAGGTAACCTTCCCGCAAATCTTGCAGTGCCGGTTTGCCTGTGATTTCTGCCTTGCCGGTAAAGTCTAAAAGATCATCTTTCAGTTGGAAGGCATAGCCCAGATGTAAACCGAAAGCAGCCAGAGCATTACAGACTGTTTGCGACGCTTTACCGGCTTGTGTACCGGCCAGACAGCAGGCGGATAGAAAAAAAGCAGTCTTTTTATAAATGTAATCGTAATAATCTGCTTCTGTAAAATCACAATTGTAAAGCAGGTTAGCCATTTCTATTTCACCTTCACACATCAGGCTGATGGCCTTTGTCATGGACTCTAAAATCTGTGCCGTTTGCGGCTTGGTTAAAAGGGAAAAAGCTCTGGCAAATAAAAAATCCCCGTACAAAACAGCCTGATGATCCCCCCACTGGGCGGAGACGGTAGGAAGACCGCGCCGCAATTGGGCATGATCAATCACATCATCATGGACTAATGAAGCTGCATGGATTAATTCCACGGCGCAAGCCACATCCACTAAAACTGCCGGCGGGGCAGAAGTGAAGGAGCCGCATAATAATACCAGCGCCGGGCGTAATCTTTTGCCCCCGCCGGTGACAACTTTGGCAAAAAGAGGGGTGTAATCATCAAAACCTGTACTTAATTCCTGCAGGCGTTTTTCCACTTCTTCCAGGCCAGGCAAAGTCAAGAGCCGGGAAAGAGTTTTTTGGTCTGTAGTCAAATCTGCATCACCTGTTTCTTTGTTAACTTTAGCCTGACCCATTTAAGAAAGAAGTATGCTTTTTAAGTACGTGTTCCCCAAAAAATTAAAAAAGCTCCGGCATAAATGAGGATTAAGCGGTAGAGGGGCAGGCGTGAGGAAAGACCGGTGATGCCTATGAAAATACAGATAATGAGTAAAGAAGGGCCGACAACTGCTAAAAGGCTGTTTATGCGCAAAGCAGTTTCGATGCTGTTAAAGCGGAGAATCAGGTAGCCTGCCAAAATTTCCATGAGCCCCGAGAATAGCCGCAGTGCCGACATGAGATAAATGGTAGAGTTTTTCATTACTTCCTCCTGTATATTTTTCCTTGTCATAAATATACGTTTAAAAGAAAAAAGTAACTGCAGAAACGCCACAAAAAATTCAAAATTTAAGCAAAGGATTTTCATCAGCATAAAGCGAAAGATAGAAAGCAGGATCTTCAGACGTAAAAACATCTGCCCCAGGAGGTAACCAGTGAAAAAGAAAAATACGTCGTCAGCAAACAACTTCATAGCCAGAATGAGAAAAAATAAAGTTGCAGTTTATATTCTTGTCTTTTTGATTGCAGGTGGATTAATTGTTTCTTCACTTATAGCAGTGTTTGCCAACCCATCCGCTCCCAGGCAGGAGGAGCCTTGGGATTATGAAAGTCAAATTGCCCAGATTAATGATTTAGTGGCCCAGTACGAGGAAAGCTTAAAAGACTCACCAGAAGATGTTGGTTTGCTAACACAACTGGGTAATGCTAATTATAATCTGGGTGTGCTCTACAGCTTAACTGATGAAAGTGAAAAAGCAAATGAGAGCTTTAGCAAGGCTATGGAGGCTTATGGCAAGGCACTGGAGTCAGAGCCGGAAAATGTCAATCTGCATGTGGATCGGGCAGTGGCAGCTTACTATGCAGGAGAGACAGAAGTGGCTGAAACTGAATTTCAGCAGGCCGTTGAACTGGATCCGGAACACGCCCAAGCTCGCTATCAGTACGGAGTTTTTCTCTATTATGGTGCCAATAAACCGGATGAAGCACTGGCCCAATGGGAAGCAGTGATTGCCCTGGAAAATGAGGAGAATACTGAATTAGTTGAAGCGGCACGTGCTTGGGTTTCTGCCGTCAAAGCCGAATTGGAAAAATCAGAACAGGAAGATGCGAATGAGGAAAATTAAGTAATTAACAATTTATTTTAGATTTTAGGTTGTAATGCTCTTTATGTTATTGTATGGTATAATGTGAATGACGGTTTTTATATCTGTCTGAGACAAATAATAATGTTAAGATAGTAAAAGGAGTGTGAATTAAATGGCAAAAATCACCGGCGATATGACAATTGCCCAAGTCATAGAAAAGTATCCGTCAACAGTTAAAATTCTAATGTCCATGGGGATTCACTGTTTAGGCTGTCCTTCTGCCACAGCTGAATCCATCCGGGAGGCTGCCATGGTACACGGTCAAGATCCCGATGAGTTCTTGAAAAAATTAAACGAGGCAGTCTAATAAACAGTAAAAAAATAGAGATAAAAAACAGGACCAATTATCCGGTCCTGTTTTTT
>JAAYSO010000051.1 GCA_012523945.1 Bacillota bacterium | reverse complement strand
TCCCATGTATTACCACCGCCTAATCTATAAACATTTACCTTTAAAGTGATTGCTTCTTTAGGTGCAAAAAAAGAAATAATTTGTGCATCCTCTTCCAGACCAAAAGCTTGTAATAAATATTTTTCATTTTTTGATAATTTGTAAGGCTTAATTCCTTCTTTTGTTATAATTTTAAGGGAATCGTTAGTGTTTGCACATGCCGCTAATAACATAGCAAAAGCAAACAGCAAAATTATTGTAAAAAGCCGTTTCATTTTTATCAATCCTTCATTTTACAGTTATTTGCCAATCTCCTGAACTAAACATGCAAATTACTATATAATTATTGGAGACTTCTCTAATGAAAGGGGAATGTAGATGAAAAGAGAATTTACGATAAAAGCATGCAGCGGACAATCGATAGAGGTCAGGAAAAACGAAAAGATAACAATCATAGATCTGGAAGGGGCACAAGTTGTTGATTTTTTTGCAGAATCCCAACATAATCCTTTAGAATTTTTATCAACCGGGGTCACCATAGATTGCAATCAATCTTTAAAGTTAAAAGCAGGAGATACAATTTTTACCAATCTTTACAATCCAATGTTTAAGCTAATCTTAGATGATGTTGGGACACATGATCTCCTTCATCCTTGTTGTAGACCGGAAATGTTTGATTTTTTCTATCAAAACGGAAAAGGGCACCCTAACTGCCTTGAAAATATAAATAGCAGTCTAAACAAGCAATACCCCATTATTCATCCCGTTAATTTATTCATGCATACAAAAATAAATACTGACGGAAGCATATCTGTTGAACAGCCTCTTTCAAAACCGGGGGATAAAGTGGTTTTAAGGGCAGAAATGGATGTGCGTCTTGGGGTTGCTGCTTGTAGTGTTTCTGAAAGTAAGTGTAATGGAGGCAAATGCACCCCTATAAAAATCATAATTGATTAATCTCCAGAAATAAACCGGCAAGTTTTTGCCGGCTTTTTTTTGCGTATAAATTCTTGAGTACTGCTAGCTCTGATTTTTCTTTTTTTCCTCCCAGAGCCGGATGCGTTCTTCATGACTCACTACTTTATGGATTTGCATTAGCATCCACTGATAGCCGATAGGATCAGTAAAGATGGCATTTGTGATCCCGTAATCAGGCACTTCCGTTACCGGCTGGATTTCTGTACAACCGCATTTATCGCCTTGGCAAATGTTTCCTTAAAATCAGGAACCAAAATATTAAACCAAATTGTCTTAGGCTTTTCCTGATCCGGGGCCACAAGTCCAAATTGGGGGTTTTCATCTAACAGATGAAACCGTACTCCATACAGGGTAAAAACAGCTTCATTTTCACCTTTAGGCAGATTGGAAACTTCAACACGTTCTATCTCAAAGATTTTTTCGTACAATTCCAGCGCCTGCAAACTGTCTGTAACAACCATATCAATTTCTACTCCAACCATTTTACACACTCCTCTTTATTAATATCTTGCAATTTATTTTCCCATACCAGCAAATATCGCCAAAAAAGCTTTCGCCTAACTTTTGCCGTTGGTATATGTTTGTTTATCAATGCTCTTATTTCTTTCATTGTCATATATGTATCATGTTCCCCATGTCTTGCCCAAACTTCTTTTGCATGCTCATCATCTTTTTCCAGCCTACCGTTTTTGCTTAAGTTCATGCGATCTCATTAAAATCATTTTGCAAAACATTGTAATCTTCCATATTCTACTCCGCATTTTCTCAATTTTACTTGGCTCTTATTACCTATTAAAAAACATGGCCTACAGGGCTCTCTTTACCCCAATAAACCATGTTTTTTCGTGTAGGACTACAATACATCTTGGACATTAAGCTTTAAAAAAAAGAATGCAAGATGAGGACAAATCGGTTATTGTTAAGTTACTAAGCAAAACAAACCGAAAGGAGTGCCTCATCCTGCATGAATAGC
>JAAYSO010000050.1 GCA_012523945.1 Bacillota bacterium | reverse complement strand
TTTGGGGTGCGCTTTTTTATTTTTAAATGTATATTTTTGTTTGCCAGAGGCAAAACCTGATCTATTTACCGCCCGGGCGTTTAAAAATTCAGCTTAGCCACATACTAATAGAAAAATGTGTTAAGGAAGCAGGGTTATGGCATTGCATTTAAAAGGGTCCGGTGACATCAGTGCCCCGGCCAAAGTGGGAAGACGGACAAAAATTTTAATCGGGAAACTGCAGCCAGGCGATATTGCCGTCATTGATCACCGTGATCTGGATGAACTGGCGGCCTTGTCGCTGGTGGCTCGTAAAGTAAAAGCAGTCATTAATGCTGATGCCTCCATTTCGGGACATTATCCTAATAACGGGCCGCAAAAACTTTTGCAGGCCAAAATTCCCCACCTGGATCAGGCCGGTAGCCGCCTGTTGGAGCTGGTGAAGGACGGCGATCTTTTAACTATACGCGGCAATGCCATTTACCGCGGTGCAGAGCGGCTGGCGGTGGCACGCAGGGTGGATGCTGAATTAATTCGCCGGCAAACTGCCGTGGCGGAAAAAAACCTGGATAATTTATTAGCTGATTTTGTGCAAAATACACTTGAATATGCCTTAAAAGAAAAAGAATTAATCTTGGGTAATCCGGAAATACCGCCTCTTTCCGTTCCCATTGCCGGCAGACATGCTTTAGTGGTGGTGCGCGGCAAATCATACCGGGAAGATTTGCGAGCCATTAAACATTATCTTGATGAAGTAAAGCCTGTTCTCATCGCCGTGGACGGTGGTGCCGATGCACTTTTGGAGTATGGCTATATTCCTGATTTGATCGTTGGTGATATGGACAGCGTCAGTGATTTGGCTTTATTTAAAGCAAAGGAGCTAATTGTACATGCATATACAGACGGCAGGGCACCTGGTATGGAGCGCATTAAACGTCTCGGCCTTGCTGCCGGGATTATGAAAGCACCGGGAACAAGTGAAGATATAGCTATGCTCATTGCTTATGAATGCGGGGCCAAACTGATTGCCGCTGTGGGCACTCATTCCAATATGATTGATTTTTTGGAAAAAGGCCGCAAAGGGATGGCCAGTACTTTTTTAGTGCGTTTAAAAGTGGGCAGTCGCCTTGTGGATGCCCGCGGTGTCAGCCAGCTGTACCGGGGACGTATTTCCGGACGCTGGCTGCTTTTACTTGCTTTGGCCGCAAGTATACCTGTACTGGTGATGATTTTTGCCAATCCAACAGTGAGACATATTTTTCGCTTAATTGCCTTACGAATACGTTTAGCCCTGTGAGGTGCTGCCATGTTCCGCTTACGTGATCACATCATCTCCTTAGTCGCAGTTTTTCTCGCCCTGGGTCTTGGTATTTTAATTGGTACGGGACTTGCCGAGGATATGCTTGTTACGCAACAGCGCTTATTAATTGAAAAAATGGCGGAGGATTTTCAAAGCCTTAATCAGACGCGCAAAGAACTGGAAGCCCAGATCCAAAAATTGCATCAGGATTTATATTTATGGGAAAAATATCAGGAAGCTCTTTATCCCCTTGTGGTTGAGGGAGTATTAGCACAGCAGAAAATAGCAATTCTTCACCATGATACAAGCCCGCCACCGGAGATCCTGGAAATGCTGGAGGATGCACAGGCAGAAATTACGGCAGTTATAGGACTTGAAGGCAAAAACTTTACCGGTGAAAATTTAGTCCAGGCAGGAGAGACGCTGGCTGAATTAATACTGGGTGGGGACCCAGGGAGTGAATTGCCGGAACTTCTGCCGGTATTAATGGCCAAGGAAGCAGTGCAAATAGACAAGTATTTTGCGGTTAGACCGGATCACGTACTGCTTTTTTTAGGCGAGCGGGAAAAGATTAAAAGTGAGTTGCTTTCGGCTTTAGTTGCTACTTTACAAAATGAAAATGTCTCCCTTGTCGGTGTAGAAACAAGTGAAGTGAAAAATTCATGTTTAAAGGAAATAAAGAAGACCGGAGCTTCCACTATTGATCATGCTGACACAGTCTTTGGGCGTTATTCACTGCTTTCCGTTTTACAGGGCAATGCAGGCAGTTTTGGCCTGAAAGAAACTGCTGATGAATTTATAGCTACTTTCAGTAAACAGGGAAGGGAAAAATGATTTCCGCTGTAGTACCTGCTTTTAATGAAGCAAAAACAATTAAAAAAACAGTTTTAGCCCTTGCCGCCACAGGGCAAATTGATGAGATTATTGTGGTTGATGACGGCTCCGGTGATGATACCGCCCAGAGAGCCCTTTCCGCCGGGGCTCATGTTATAAGCCTGGCGCAAAATCAGGGCAAGGCAGGAGCCCTGGCAATAGGTGTCAGGGAGGCAAGGGGTGAGATCCTTTGTTTTGCCGATGCCGATTTAGGTGAGAGCGCCATAGAATTCAGACATTTAATAGCGCCGGTGGCAGCAGGCCAGGTGGATATGACAGTGGCCATCTTTCCGCCGGCAAAAAGCAAGGGCGGCTTTGGTTTAGTGAAAAAGTTGGCCGTCTTGGGTGTCGGTAAATTGGGTGGATACAAAGCGACGGCGCCTTTATCGGGGCAACGTGTTTTAAGACGCCAAGTCTGGGAGGCGGCTGCACCGGCTTTAACCGGATTTGGCGTGGAAGTGGGCCTGACTGTGGAATGCCTGCGACACGGGTTTACACTCCGTGAACTGCCCGTGCAGATGTACCACCGGGAAACAGGCCGGGATTGGGCCGGTTTTTGCCACCGGGGACGCCAGTTTCGCGATCTGCTTTTAACATTTTGGTCTCTGTGGTTGAAAGGGGGGGTGAAAGCTTAATGGCTGTGGCTTTGTACTTAGGTTTAATTACCCTGCTGGCTGTTTTACTTGTCCCTGCCACGGCCGTCTTTTTGCAAATGGCAGGCCATGTTAAGCGTAATTACCGGCAAAAAAAAATACCGCAAAGTTTGGGTATAGTATTTTTGCCGGTATACGTGCCGGCAGCTTTTTGGGCCGCCCGCCAAGGTTTAGTGGCGAAGGAGAAACTGCTGGCAGTTTTTCTGCTTACTTTTGGCTTTTGTCTTTTAGGCTTTTTGGATGACCTTTGGGGCAGTACCGTAGTCAAAGGTTTTAGCGGCCATTTTCGCCAATTTTTTGCCCGCGGTCAAATTACTACCGGATTGGTGAAGGCAGTACTAGGTTTTGGGCTTTGCCTTTATGTGGTGTTTTTACTGTCCGGGTTAAGGTTTTTACTGATTTTTGAAGCTTCTCTCATTGCCTTGTCGGCAAACCTGCTAAATTTATTTGATCTGCGCCCCGGACGGGCACTGAAAGTTTTTTTTCTTTTTGCTTTATTTTGGCTTTTGCTCCTGCCGCAAGAGGAGCATATCCTGCTTTTATTTCCTTTTTTTATCACTGCGCTGGTATTGCTTCCGTATGATTTGCACGGCGCTGTCATGCTGGGAGATGCCGGGGCCAATCTTTTAGGGGCTGTACTCGGTTTGGCCGTAGTGCTGTATGCTAATTTTTGGTGGCAACTGCTCTTTTTGGTTTTGCTTTTATCTCTGCATTTGCTGGCGGAAAGAATTTCTTTAACCGGCTTAATTGCCCGCTACCCGCTTTTAACTTATCTTGACCGTTTAGGGCGGACAGACTAAGGACCCGGGAGGAACAAAAATGATTTCTGCAAAAATGAAGGTGAGAGAAATTGTTTAGTCGCCGTTTGGGGGAAGTTGTGGCCGTCAGTAGTAAATGGGGTGAGTGTGAAGTACTGGAAGTTATCTGTGAAGAAAAATTGACACAGGCTTTAAATTATGTGCCCCTGACCGGGCGGGCAGATGTGGGCGATTATGTTATGCTGAATACTACGGCGGTGGAGCTGGGCTTAGGTACAGGCGGGCTGCATTTTGTCTGTCTTAATTTGACCCGCCCGGAAGCTAACAGCCAAGAACCGGGACATATTATGAAATTGCGTTATACGCCGCAGCAGGTGCGCGTCTTGGCCGTGGAAGAGGAAGCTTCACCCTATCATGGCATTATGAAAGAAGCAAGCTCACTTATGGGAATGCCTGTGATCGTGGCTGAATTACACAGCATGCTGGCACCAACTGCCATTGCCCTCAAGCAAAAAAAGCCTGATGTGCGCCTGGCATATTTAATGACAGACGGAGGTGCACTGCCGGCTTTTTTTAGCAAAACAGTTTATGCATTAAAGAAAAGTGGATTTATTTGCGGCACCATTACTGCCGGCCATGCTTTTGGCGGTGATTTGGAGGCTGTAAATGTTTACAGCGGCCTTTTGGCAGCCAAGCAGGTTTTACATGCCGATGCCGTCATAATTTGTATGGGGCCCGGCGTGGTAGGCACCGGTACCCCCTTTGGCTTTTCCGGGCTGGAATTAGGGGACAATTTAAATCGTGCAGCAGTTTTAGGGGGACGCCCCATTGCCGTGCCCAGAATCAGCTTTGCGGACAGACGCCCCCGGCACCGCGGCTTATCTCACCATACCCTGACAGCATTGACGGTGGCGGCACTTGTTTCTGCCGATCTGCCCCTGCCTGTCCTGGATGAGGAGAAAAATGCCTATCTTCAGCAGCAAATTACGGCCAAAGGACTGGCAGAAAAACATGCCGTCTATACGTATGAAGGGCTGACACTTTCAGTGTTGGCGGGGAATGAGGATTTATGCCGCACCATGGGACGAAGTCTAACTGAAGATCCTGATTTTTTCCTGGCGGTAGTGGCCGCCGCCCACCATACCGCTTTAATTTTAGAGCAAAAATTAATGGATTTGCCGGTGAAGGAATGCACGCAAAGTCATCTTCCGTGGTAAAGCACGTAAATACAGGCGTAACTGGCGCACTGTACCGATAAATATAAAACCGTTGTGAAAGCAGACGGTCCGCATCGAAAACAACCTCCCCTTCTGTCTCCTTATTGCAGGTATACGTGCAGCAGATAAATTTATGCCTCCTGTCTGCCGGTAAAAAAAATATGCCCGGCTTTCTGTTTTGTCAGGGAGCAAAAAGAGCTACCGGAGACAAGTTGTATCATATCTGTAGTTTTAGTCGCATAAAATGTGCATGATGGACAGGAGGGGAGATTATGCGGAGGCACAAAAACGGGCTTTTTCACCATCTGCAGGAGAATATAAAAGTTTATCTTTTGGTTTTCATCTTGTTTACTGCCGGGATTATTGCCGGTTCATTATCTGTTTATTGGCTGCAGGCAGAACAGGTTGAGGAGTTAAACCGGGTTTTTTTTGGTTTTATTGATTATCTCTCCGGGCAAAAACCGTTAAACCAAATTCTGATTCTGAAACAGTCTTTATTACAAAACGGTTTGTTTTTGTTTATCCTTTGGCTCTGTGGGATTCTTTTTTTTGGTTTTATTTTTGTCCTGGGAGCCATGTTTTACAGGGGTTTTACCATAGGTTTTACTGTTGGTTTTTTAGCCCGGCAAAAAGGTTTCGGCGGAGTCATGTTTGCAGCGGCGGCAGTTTTACCGCAAAATCTGCTCTTTGTGCCGGCAGCAGCAGCTGCCGCCGTTTTTGCCCTTTCTTTTTCCTGGCTGTTGTTTTGCCGCCGTTTTGGGGGCAGGCAAAATTTTGCTTATGGTGAATCCTTGCTGCAGTATTCTTTTGTGTTTTTAGTAACGGGAGTTTTTTTCCTGGCCGGCAGTTTAGTAGAGACTATGGTTTCACCGGTTTTCATGCGTCTTCTTGTTTCCTTGCTTTAAAGCGAAACGTTCTTGACAGGATCATGTCACCATATAATTAAGGGAAAAGCCATTATCCGGGGAGGCGTAATACTTGTGACGGTAATAAAAGCTTTTTGGCGGTTTGTGGTGATTATGCTGGTTTTAATCTTTGTTTTACCGTTAATTCATTTTTACGGGGTGCGGGCTCTGCAGCCGGAAAGTTTTATGCCCGAAAGGCATTCTCTTCCCGCCCTGGCGGCAGATTTAGAGGAAACAGAAAAGAAATTTGCCGCGCGCTTCAAGTCTTATTTACATGATTTTTATCAAAACGGGTTATGATTTTGCTAAAGGAAAAGGATTTTGTCTAAATTGTGACGAATAGTTTTTCCGGATATAGGAAACAGGTTGTGTGTAGATTACGGTTAATAAGCAGTTTTTATATAAAGGAGAGCGTTATGGAACAGACATTACGGGAATTTATACATTATTTGTCGGTGGAAAGAGGCTTGGCCGCCAACACTTTAGAAGCTTATAGTCGGGATTTGCGTGGTTTTACTTCTTTTTTGAAGAAATCGGGTGTCAGTGCTTATGAAGAAGTTAAACGTAATCAGATTGTGGCTTATATACATAGTTTGCGGAAAAACGGTAGAGCTGCATCAACGCTTTCCCGTAATCTGGCTTCCATTCGTTCTTTTTATAATTTTTTGTTTATGGAAAAAAGAATTAGTGATAATCCTACCGCCGATTTGGAATCGCCAAAAATTGAAAAGAAACTGCCCCGCGTTTTAAGTACGCAGGAAGTGGAGACTTTGCTGGAACAGCCGGATTGCCGGCAGCTTGGCGGTTTGCGTGATAAAGCCATGTTGGAAGTAATTTATGCCACCGGGATTCGCGTTTCGGAGTTAATGTCGCTGGATCTTAGTGATATTAATTTAGAAGCAGGTTTTATCCGCTGTATTGGTAAAGGTGATAAAGAAAGAATTATTCCGTTGGGTTCCGTGGCCGTTCGCTACGTGGAGGAATATTTGCAAAACAGTCGTCCTAAACTGGTGCGTTTCCTGGGAGAGACAGCCCTTTTTGTGAACCAGCACGGCAGGCGTATGACCCGGCAGGGATTTTGGAAAATCCTTAAGAAGTACGCCAGGCAGGCAGGGATTACCAAAGATATTACCCCGCATACAATACGTCATTCTTTTGCCACACATCTTCTGGAAAACGGTGCGGATTTGCGTTCTGTACAGGAAATGCTGGGACATGCTGATATCTCCACCACGCAAATCTACACCCAGGTTACAAAGCACAAGTTAAGGGATATCTATGAGAAGACACACCCGCGGGCTTGATTTTAGAATAGGGGAGAAAATTTCATGCAGATTGAACGTGTAATTTTAATTGTTTTAGACAGTGTAGGCGTCGGGGAATTGCCCGATGCCTCCTTATATGGTGACGAAGGCAGCAATACTTTGGGCAATCTGGCAAAAGCTTTGGGTGGCTTACAGTTGCCTCTTTTAGGTTCCTTTGGCATTGGCTGTTTAACGGAAGTGGCAGGAGTGCCTTGTCCGCAAAAGCCCCTGGCTGCTTACGGCAAGATGGCAGAACGCTCCCGGGGTAAAGATACAACAACAGGTCATTGGGAATTAACAGGCATAATTTTGGAAAATCCATTTCCTGTTTTCTCCTCCGGTTTTCCCCCGGAGCTGATTGAAGCTTTTGCAAAAGCCATTGGGCGTCCGGTTTTAGGTAATGTGAAAGCTTCCGGCACGGAAATTATCCGGGAATTGGGGCCAGAACATCAAAGGACAGGCTTTCCCATTGTTTATACTTCTGCTGACAGTGTGTGGCAAATTGCTGCCCATGAAGAAGTAGTGCCGCTGGAAACTCTTTATCAATGGTGTGAAACGGCACGCCGGCTTTTGACAGGCGAGTATGCGGTGGGCCGCGTTATTGCCAGGCCCTTTGTGGGAGAGGAGGGGGCGTATGTCCGGACAGCCAACCGGAAAGATTATTCGCTGGAGCCGCCGCAGCCTACACTTTTAGATCATCTGGTAGGGGCCGGCCATGAGGTGCTGGGTATAGGTAAGATTTCTGATATTTTTGCCGGGCGCGGTCTCACGGCTACAATCAAGACAGGTGATAACGATGAGGGCATGAAAGAACTGATTTTAGCTTTGGATGATTTTCCGCGTGGTCTTATTTTTGTGAATTTAGTTGATTTCGACATGGTTTATGGACACCGCAGAAACGCGGAAGGATATGCTCAGGCTTTAGAAAAAGTGGACAGGCAGCTGCCGCAGGTTTTAGAAAAAATGAACTCCAAGGACCTTTTATTTATCGTTGCTGATCATGGTTGTGATCCCACCTACCATCATACAGATCATACACGTGAATATGTGCCGCTTTTAGTTTACGGCTCCGGTGTGCAACCGGTTAATTTAGGTGTGCGCGAAACTTTTGCCGATGTGGGACAAACAATAGCCGATTTATTTGGCGTGGAAGCGCTGGCGGCAGGGGAAAGTTTGCGGGCAAGGCTGGGATTAGGCTCATGAACGCACTGGCAATTATAGAAAAAAAACGCGACGGCCTGGAGTTGTCGGCGCAGGAGATAGAAGATTTTGTGTTTGCATACATGCGGGAGGAGATTCCTGACTATCAGGTGTCGGCTCTCTTAATGGCCGTTTATCTCCAGGGTATGAATCACGAGGAGACTGTGGCTTTAACGGAGGCGCTGGTAAAATCCGGCCAAGTCCTGGACTTTAGTGAGTTAGGTACCGTGGTGGATAAACATTCCACAGGTGGTGTGGGGGATAAAACCACACTGGTGCTTTTACCGCTGGCAGCGGCTGCCGGCGTAAAAATTGCCAAAATGTCAGGCCGCGGCCTGGGGCATACCGGGGGAACCATTGATAAGCTGGCTTGTATTCCCGGCTTCCGTACAGACTTGCCCCAGGATGTATTCCAAAGGCAAGTGCAGGAAATCGGCGTGGCCCTTACCAGCCAGACTCCCAAGCTGGCGCCGGCGGACGAAAAACTATATTCGCTGCGGGACGTGACTGGCACGGTGGAAAGTATTCCGCTCATTGCCTCCTCCGTCATGAGTAAAAAAATTGCCTCCGGGGCACAGGCTATAGTCTTAGATGTAAAAACAGGCAGCGGTGCCTTTATGCAGGACCGGAAAAGGGCGAAGGAACTGGCACAGATTATGACGGCCATCGGCAACAGTCTGGGCAGAAAAACTGTTGCCCTGATAACTAATATGGACCAACCTTTAGGTTTTGCCGTGGGTAACCAGCTGGAAGTAGTGGAAGCCATGGAAACACTTAAAGGCAGAGGACCTCATGATTTGGAGGAATTGTGCCTGAGATTGGGGGCGGAAATGCTGCTTTTGGCCGGCAAAGCAAGTGATCCTGCTGCTGCGAAAATGAAACTGCAAGCAATTTTAGCGGAAGGTTTGGCACTGGAGCATTTTCGCCGCTTTGTGGCTGCACAGGGCGGGGATCCGGCGGTAACTGATGATTACAGCCTACTGGGCCGGCCGCGGCAGAGCAAAGAATTAAAAGCTAAAACTTCCGGGTATCTAAACCGCCTTGATGCCCGCAAAGTTGGGCAGGCGGCCGTCCTGCTGGGGGCGGGACGTTTAAAAAAAGATGAGCCCATTGATCTTACCGCCGGCATTTTACTGCATAAAAAAGTAGGCGCTGCAGTGGCGGCCGGCGAATGTGTGGCGGAAATATTCAGTAGCAGTTTAGAAAAAATAGAAGCGGCGTCAGAGCTTTTGGCACAAGCTTTTGTCATAGCGGCAGAAAAGCCACAGGCGCCGGCATTAATTTATGAACGCATTGCTTAAATTAAGGTAAAAAAGCAGGATACCGGCCAGGGCCGGTATATTTTTTTCTTTCTGCCGGAAACTAGTAGTAAGAGCTACTATATGCTGGGAGGAAATTGCCATGATGAGAAAACGATTTGTCTGTTTATTAGTCGTTTTTCTGCTGCTGGCCACAGTTATGCCTGTGCAGGCAGTAGAATTTGACTTTCAATCCGAAGCCCAATTGTTAATGGATGTGGGCAGCAAACAAGTCCTTTACGAACATAATGCCCATGAAAAACTGTACCCGGCCAGTGTCACCAAGATTATGACCATGCTTTTAGCTATGGAGGCACTGGAAGCGGGAAAAGTTACACTGACGGATATGGTTCCTGTCAGTGAAAAAGCAGCGGCACATGGAGGTTCGCAGATTTTTCTCTCCCCCGGAGATCAGATTTCCTTTGAAGATTTAATGATTGGGATCGGTGTAGGCTCCGCCAATGACGGGGCCTGGGCCATGGCAGAATACCTGGCCGGTTCGGCGGAAGCCTTTGTGGAGCAAATGAATGCCAAAGCTAAAGCGCTGGGGATGAAAAACACCAACTTTGTCAATCCCCACGGCTTGCATGATGAAAATCACTATACCACGGCTTACGATATTGCGCTCATGTCTTTGGAATTAATGCGCTACCCCAAAGTACATGAGTGGTTAAGCATCTGGATGGATGAAGAATTTTTAAAAGGCAAAATCAGAAAAGAAGAAGGTGTGTACTTAAGTAACTCCAATAATTTAGTCCGCTTCTATGAGGGAGCAGACGGCTTAAAAACCGGATTTACAGATCAGGCCGGTAATTGTGTTTCCGCCACAGCCAAGCGGGGAGATACACGCTTGCTGGCAGTAATTATGAAAGCTCCGGGCCGGCCCACACTCTTTGCTGAAGCGCGTCAGCTTTTAGACTGGGGTTTTGCCAATTTTCAAAGTGTGCCCATTGTGAAAAAAGGTGAAGTGCTGGGTCAGGTGGCAGTTGATAAAGGCAAATTGACGCAGGTAGATATTTTGGCTGCTGCTGATTTGGCACTCTTACTGCCCAAAGGTTCAGGGCAGGATTTAACGGAAGAAATTAATCTGGCAGAACGTTTGCCGGCCCCGCTTTCCACGGAACAGAGTGTAGGCAGCCTGCTCGTAAAAAGTAAGGACGGTGAGGAGCTGGGCAGTGTAGCTTTAGTGCCTGCCGTAGAGGTGGAGCGGGCTAATTTCATCACCTTTTTTAAACGTTATGTTAATGCTTGGCTGCGTTTTGGTAAACGCTAGGAAAACCGGCGCCTTTTGCAGGCGCCGGTTTTTTTGGATTATGTCGTTGATACCCGGGAAAACTCCGGCAGGAGGAGTAAATTACTTTTTGTGGCAGGAGTTAAGCCGGCGGCGGTAGAATCTAAAACTGGAATTAATCGACAAAGGAGAGGAGCCCGTGGAGGTAAAGTTTGTACGTGTCGGCAGTACCCTCATTGTGCGCATGGCGGGAGAACTGGATCATCATGCGGCGGAAATACTGCGCACAAAAATTGATGCCAAGTTGAAACGTGAAGGGGTGCGCGATTTACTCTTTGATTTCCAAAAGGTACAATTTATGGACAGTTCAGGCCTGGGCATGGTACTTGGCCGCTACAAGCTGGTCTCGGCACAGGGCGGCAAGGTCCTTGCTTGTGGTTTGAACCCAAGAGTGAAAAGGATTTTTGAAATGGCCGGCTTGCAAAAGAGAATTATTATTTGCCGCAGTGAAGAAGAGGCCTTAAGAGAGCATAGGGGGGAGAAAGATGGATAATTATATGAAATTAGAATTGCCCAGCAAATCGCAAAATGAAGCTTTTGCCCGCATTGTGGTGGCCGCCTTTGCTGCCCAGGCAGATCCCACTCTGGATGAAATTTCCGATGTTAAAACTGCCGTTTCCGAGGCTGTAACTAATGCCGTTATCCATGGCTATGAAAATAAAAGCGGTACTATTGTTGTCAGTGCCACTTTGCAAGGGAGGAAGTTGGAGGTAACAGTGATTGATTACGGTGTCGGGATCGAAGATCTGGAACAGGCACGTATGCCGCTGTATACCTCCAAACCTGAACTGGAACGTTCAGGGATGGGTTTTACCATTATGGAAAATTTTATGGACGAATGTGATGTGATCTCAGAGCCCGGCAAAGGAACAACTGTAAGAATGGTAAAAATTTTTGGCAAGAAAGAGCCTGCGGAGGCGTAATGGCGCCTATGGATGATGCTTTTACCAAACATTTACCCCTTGTGCACAGTCTCGTTAAACGTTACCGTGGTGAATACGCGGAAAGCGAAGATTTGTTTCAGGTAGGCTGTATTGGCCTTCTGAAAGCTTTAAAAGGTTTTGATCCCGGCCGCAATACTGCTTTTGCCACTTATGCCGTTCCGGTCATTGCCGGGGAAATTAAAATGTATTTACGCGGGCAAGGGACGGTAAAATACAGTCGCGCCGTCAAACAGCAAGCCGGACGTGTAAAAAAGGTGCAGGAGGAACTGGAGCAGCGCCTGGGGCGGCAGCCCACACTGAAAGAATTGGCGGCAGCCTGCCGGTTAGAGCGTGAAGAAGTTTTAATGGCACTGGATGCTTCCCGCCTGCCCCTTTCCCTGGAGGCAGAAAGTCAGACTGTACAGCTTGCCGTGCCGGCGGAAACAGATGCAGTGATTGACCGGCTGGCACTGCGGGAAGCTTTAAGCAGTTTGCCGGAGCGGGAAAGACAAATTATTTTTTACCGCTATTTCCGCCGGCAAACACAAAAACAAGTGGCAGAGATTTTCGGTGTATCACAAATGCAAATTTCGCGCATAGAACGCAATGTTTTACATAAATTACAAAAAGAATTAAATGAAGAAAATACCCGGTAAAAACACGGTCCGGTTTGGATCGTGTATTTTTTTATCTTTTGGGGGAAACTATTTGCAAAATGAGGAGGTGAGGCTATGGCTGTGATTAAAGTGGTTGAGTTGGTGGGTGATTCTAGGGAAAGCTGGGAAGATGCGGTGAAGAATGCAGTGAGAGGTGCTGCCAAAACTATTGACAAGATCGCCGGGGTGGAGATTAAAAATTTAACCGCAAATGTTAACAACGGCGAGCTTGTTGAGTATAAAGCAAATGTAAAAATTGCTTTCAGAGTGGAAGATCGTTAGTTTAGCCCTCCAACTGCGGAGGGTTTTTGTTCATTCTCCCTTAAGTTTGCGGGGTGGTCAGGACAAGCGCCTTTCTTGAAAGGATGTGTGGGAAATGAAAACATCTGATCCTTCCTTGAAAGTTAGCTCCAAACTATCTGAAAACAGAAAATACCTGACAGAAAAGTTGGGAGCAGGGGAGAGCATTGATGTTTTAACAAAAGATCTTGATTTAGGCGGGAAAAAAGGCTTTCTCTTTTATATTGACGGTTTGACTGAAGGAGAAGTCGTGGCTCTTATTTTACAAAAGCTGACGCAAATTACACGCACAGAGCTTTGCCCCCACCCGATACAAAAACTTGCCACGCAAAAAATTGCCTATATGGAACTGGAAGTTTTTACAGAGCTCCCTGCCATTATTGATGAAGTTTTGTCGGGGCAAATGGCGCTTTTTTTGGAGGGAGAAAAGGAAGCAATTGTCATTGATACCAGGACTTATCCGGCCCGCAGTCCGGAAGAGCCTGATACGGAAAGGCTGACGCGAGGCTCCCGGGACGGCTTTGTGGAAACAATGATGTTTAATATCGCCTTAACACGGCGTCGTGTGCGCGATCCGGGACTGCGTGTGGAGGGCATACGTCTGGGACGCCGTTCCAAGACAGATGTAGCCCTTGTTTATATTAAAGATATTGCCGATCCTAAACTGGTTGACAATATTCGTGGTCGCTTACAGCGGATTGATGTGGACGGGTTGCCTATGGCGGAAAAATCAGTGGAAGAGTTTATTACTTTGAACAGGTGGAATATCTTTCCCCTGGTTCGCTATACGGAACGTCCTGATGTGGCGGCACAACATCTATTTGAGGGGCATGTGCTGATTATGGTTGACAGTTCTCCCGCGGTGATGATTTTGCCGGCCACTTTATTTCATCACCTGCAGCATGCTGAAGAATACAGGCAAAATATTCTTTCCGGAATTTATGTGCGCTGGATTCGTTTCTTCGCTGTGCTTATTTCAGTCTTTCTGGCACCGCTTTATCTCTTGGTGTCCCTACAGCCTGAATTCTTGCCGGAAGCATTAAAGTTTATCGGTCCGCAAAAAGTAGGCAAAATTCCTCTTTTTGTGCAATTTATTTTCATTCATTTCGGTATTGATTTAATCCGCATCGCCGGTATTCATACACCTGATCCTTTAACTACTGC
>JAAYSO010000049.1 GCA_012523945.1 Bacillota bacterium | reverse complement strand
AAGGACTTATTGGATCTGTCCAAGCTGGATCACCGTCAAATGGGCTGGAATAAAAAACAGTATGACCTGGCAGAGATTATTCAGGAAGTTGTGGATGATTTTAGAGTTAAATATAAATCACATTCCCGGCATTTAACTGTTACCTTTCCTGAGGTCACAGTTTTTGCCGTGGTGGATCGGGACCGGATCAAACAGGTTTTACTTAATATCATTTCTAATGCCTATAAATATACACGGGAAAACGGCCGCATTGACGTCAGTTTGTTACAAACCGGCGAGAAGGCGGTAATTTTAGTAACTGATGACGGTATCGGCGTTCCGGCGGAAGAAACGGAACGTGTTTTTGAGCGGTTTTATCGCGTGGATAAAACGCGTTCCCGTGATAACGGCGGTACCGGATTAGGGTTGGCCATTGCCCGTGAAATAGTTTTGGCGCACCAAGGGGCTATTACCATGCAGAGCCAATTAAATGAAGGGGCAACAATTAGAATTGAGCTTCCTTTAGCCCCACCCGGGGAGGATAAAGATCAATGCGCGAGCGCATAAAATCTATAGTGCTGATTCTATTAGTTTTATCAAGTTTATATTTAACAAATTGCCTGGTTTTCGGCCAGCCAAGCCTGGAAACGGCAGATTCACCCCAGTATGAGCAGTTAACTTTTGGTGAATTGAAGCCAATTCAAGAACAGATTTTGCCTCTTTTGCGTCTACAGAAGGAAGATGCCGTTTACGAGCAGGCACCGTGGCTGCCGCATTATGGTGAAGCGTGGCAGCGGGCCAGGCAGCTTTTACAGCCGGGGTTGCTCCCGGAAAAAAGTGATCCTCCCGGCATTTTAACGGGCTTGAAAGTAGAAATAGAATTTCTGACTGAAGTTGATCCGACTTTATGGTTTGCATCGACAATGCTTAAAGATCACCTGGTGCAAACTGTAGTCTGGTATGCCGCCCATGATGATGTGATGTGGTTTTTAGATCAGAATGAGCAGTGGTGGCGTGCGGGTGGCCTTATCTTACCTGACGGCTGGCTGAATCGCCTGGAAGTGGCTTTTTCCGCCGGGCAGGTTTATCGCCTGGCCCGACTGGAAGAAACAGATTTATTGAAATTCCCGGCCCAAGGTATCCTGGTGCCTAGGGAAGTGCCGGTGATGAACCGGTATACTTTAGCGCCGGAACCGTTAGATTATGATAAGTTGCTACACAGTATGTTTGTCAATATGGCTACAGTACGCCGCATTGAAGAAAGAAACGGAGCCCGTATCTATACAGACGGGCAAAGAGGATTGCAAATTTTTCCTTATGGGGAACTGGAGTACACAATTCCTGAAAATGAAATGGGTACCCGTCCTTTAACAATCATTGAATTGCTCAAAGATACAGCTCAGTACCTGCATTTACTGGGAGGATGGTCAGACCATTTATATCTCAAAGGCATTAAAACAAACAGGCAGGCTTTTGAAAACAGCCGCTACTTTTATACTCATGAAATAGCTTTTCAAACTGTCCAAAAAGGTTTTACCCTTGTGGGATCGGCTCCTATTTCGATAGTATGTTCAGAGAAGGGAATTGTCAGTTATAACCGTCAGGTCTACCTCCTGGCAACTCCTGTGGGGGAGGCAATGCCATTAATCTCGCCGGAGGAAGCCGTGGCTGCCGCCGGTGATTGGTGGCGGCTACAGGCGGGCAATGATAACCTTTTGTCTCTTTACCCGGTCTATTATGTGGATAATGTCAATCAAGTCCAGCCGTTTGCCCAACCTGCCTGGTTATTTCGCTTTGAAAACAGGCAGGCTGTTGTGGATGGATATACCGGCAAGTTTATTAAGTGGCTGGAGTAGGAGGCAGTTGTGGATTTATCAAAGGCAAAAACATTATTAATTGTGGCTTTTTTAGGTTTAAATATTTTTTTAGGTTACAAGTTGTGGGCAAATCCAAAGTCCTTATGGCAAGGGGATGTGCTCACTAACGAGCAGGCGGAGCAGGCGCGGGAATTATTGCAAGCACACGGTTTTAGCTTGCAAACCCCAATTCCTAAACAAATTCCGCAACTGGCATTATTGCATGTGGCCAGGTATACCAGGCCCCTTTCCTTTTGGTTAAACACTTTTTTCCCGGAATGTGAAGTGCAGCAGCGCCGCAGCGGTCAGGAAAGAATCTTTGCTTGCGAACACAGTACTTTAGTGGTTTATGATAATGGCCGTATTGTCTATAAGGCCAAGGACAGTGAGTCAATAGGCGTGGAGTCAAGTAAGGCCATAGCTGAACGTTATCTGCGCGAGAAAAATCTTTGGCATAATTCTTTGCGCTTTGATCTGGTCGTTGTTGACGGTATGAAAGAGCGGTTTCGTTTTATACAAACATACCAGGGTTTTCCTTTATTTTTTTGCCTTACGGAAGTCGATCTGGTTGACGGTAACGTCACAGATGTTAAGATTGACCAGGTAAATCCGCTGCGCTTTGCCCAGCAGGAAGTGACTGTTATTTCTGCTTTAACTGCTATTGAAAAGTTTGTGGAGGAAGGAGCGCAGCATTTTACCGATAAAACTATTGTGGATATTTCCCTGGGGTATTACAGTCAGGATTATAATGCCAGCCGCTGGGAAGTTGCTCCGGTTTGGAGGATTGCGACAGCCGATGGTAAAGCATTTTATATTAATGCTTTTAGTGGAGAAACGGAAGGTTCTAATTTATAATGATGTTTAGAGGAATTCCCTCTCCGGAAAAAGAAGTATACTATATTAAGATTTATTAATAAGTTTCCCCCCTGAATAAGGTAAACAGCTATTTGTAAGCTTAAAGTTTTATCGCAAAAATATTGTTGCAATGATCAGGAGGAATAGAGTTTATGGCAAGACTCCATATAACCGGTGGCAGCGCGCTGACCGGTACGGTGAAAATCAGCGGAGCCAAGAATGCTGCAGTTGCCATGATCCCGGCGGCATTGCTGACTGAAGCTCCTGTGAGGATAGATAATCTGCCTGATATCAAGGATATACGTGTTCTTGTGGAGATATTAAAATATTTAGGTGTGAAAGTTATTTGGCAGTCGCCTTCTGCCTTGGCAATTGATCCTTCAAGTCTTAACAGGTGGCAGCCCCCGTATGACTTGGTAAAAATGTTAAGAGCTTCTTATTACTTTTTAGGTGCCCTTGTGGGGCGCTACGGACGGGCGGAAGTTCCTGTGCCGGGCGGCTGTGACTTGGGGCCAAGACCTATTGATCAACATATTAAAGGCCTGGCGGCTTTAGGTGCCGACGTCAATGTAGAGCATGGTTTAATTAAAGTAGAAGCCAAAAAATTAAAAGGGACCAATATTTATCTGGATGTGGTCAGTGTAGGCGCCACCATCAATATTATGCTGGCTGCCACCAGGGCGGAAGGGAAAACAGTAATTGAAAATGCGGCCAAAGAACCTGAAATTGTTGATGTGGCCAATTTTCTTAACGCCATGGGTGCTAAGATCCGCGGTGCCGGTACAGATGTGATCCGTATTACCGGGGTGGATAATTTAGGACCTGTTACCCATACGGTGATTCCGGACCGTATAGAAGCAGGCACCTATATGATTGCCGCCGCCGCCACAGGCGGGGACGTCGTACTGCAAGATGTGATTCCTAAACATTTAGATCCCATCACGGCCAAGCTGCGGGAAATGGAGATTGAGGTTGAGGAAGCGGGCGATAAGATCCGCGTTTTGGGTAACACCTATCCTGCCGCTGCTGATATTAAAACTTTTCCTTACCCGGGTTTCCCTACTGATTTGCAGTCACTCTCCATGGTCCTGCTGACACAGGCGGAAGGCAATAGTGTCATTACGGAAAATGTTTTTGAAAATCGTTTTAAACATGTGGATGAATTGAAGCGCATGGGTGCGAAAATTAAAGTGGAAGGTCGCACGGCTTTAATTGAGGGGCGGACCCGCTTGACGGGAGCACCTGTCAAAGCTTGTGACCTGCGGGCCGGTGCAGCTTTTATTATTGCCGGTCTTATTGCTGAGGGCGAAACTGTCATCAGTGATATTAACCATATTTATCGTGGTTATGAAAAAATCTGCGAAAAAATGGCGGCCTTAGGTGCGCAAATTAAGGAAATAGAGTAAAATGGCTGAACTGATTGTTCTGGCCCGTCATGGACAGACGGCTTCAAACGCTGAAGGTAGGTTTCAGGGTTTTTTAGATATTCCCCTCAATGAAGAAGGAAAACGCCAGGCACAAAAACTGGCATCACTAATAGCACAGTATCAACCGGGACGCATTTTTACCAGCGATCTAACCCGAAGTAAGGAAACGGCGCGCCCTTTAGCTGCTCTTTTAGGACTTAAGCCTGTGGCAGATCCTGTTTTTCGGGAGTACTCCTGGGGGGTGTTGGAGGGGCTAACCTGGGCAGAAGCTGCGGTACGTTATCCTGCAATTTTTCCTGCCCGGCAGCCGGATTTACGTACCATTGAAATTCCGGAGGCAGAGCCCCTGGCTGCATTTCGCAAACGTGTGCAGGCAGGTTTATCTCTTTTATTGTCTGCAGAGGAGACGTCTGTGGCACTAATCAGCCATGGGCGTTATTTAAATGCGTTAATGGTTGAGTTTTTAGGGCTTGATTTTAACGGACCCTGGCCTTTTACTTTTGCCTCGGCAGCAGTTAGTGTTTTACAAAACAGCCGTGGCCGCCGCCGCTTACTTTGTTTTAATGAAAAATGCCATTTAAAAGGAGATTTTCATGCTTGAGATTTGTATGCTAGCCAGTGGTTCCTCCGGCAATGCCGTTTATGTAGCAACAGAAAAGACAAAATTACTTGTTGACGCCGGACTTAGCGGTAAAAGATTGGCGGCTGCATTAACGGAAATAGGTGCTGAACCTACGGCTCTACAGGCTTTACTAATTTCCCATGACCATAACGATCATATTTACGGCGCCGGCGTGATGTCGCGGCGCTACCGTTTGCCGCTGTATGCCACTGAACCTACTTGGAAGGCGGCTAAAAACAGGTTAGGTAAAATTGCCGCTGAACACTGCCGCCGTCTGCCATTATGCGGACGGCTGGTAATAGGCGATTTGCTGGTGGAGACCTTTCCGGTTCCGCATGATGCAGCCGGACCGGTCGGTTTTATCTTTCGCTCCGGGAAGCAAGCGGCGGCTTTAGTTACTGATTTAGGCTATGTAACGCCCTACATATTGGACCGCCTACAGCAGCTTGACTGTATTATTCTGGAAGCTAACCATGATGAAGAAATGCTTATGAACGGCTCATATCCCTGGCCATTGAAACAGCGCATTAAAGGTAATACAGGCCATTTGTCCAATACTTTGGCTGCCGAGTATCTGCGTAAAATCCTGACACCGAAAACAAAATATGTGATTTTGGCCCATTTAAGT
Source organism: Bacillota bacterium (assembly GCA_012523945.1). Lineage (GTDB taxonomy): Bacteria > Bacillota > Dethiobacteria > Dethiobacterales > Dethiobacteraceae > JAAYSO01. Next base: position 29,197 of record JAAYSO010000049.1, on the reverse strand, counting down.
GAGCAGAATAATCTGCCGCAGTTGGCTTATGATACTGTTTGCAATCGCTTGGAAGCATCAGGTCACCTGCCGGGAAAACAGTTTTCAGTGCAGGTAGCCAGGCGTCATACCCCCAGTTGTTATCTCCGGCTTGTTTAGTATGGCAAATGAATTCGGGGAAATACTGCTAGAGTAGAAAAATTTCTTAGGAATTCATATTTTTGACACAACTTCTTGCTATATTTAAAATAGCAGTCTAAACAGGGGGGAATGATGATGGATTTTTTTAGCGATTTTCAGCAGCCGCGAAGATCCAGCAAAACCGGATTAATTCTTTCTGCCCTTTTTGGCGCCGTCATTGGCGGTTTAGTGGTTGCTTATATTGCTATGCGCTTTTTTGTACCGGAACAGGCCAATGTGCAGCCTGATCCTGCACCTGAAATTATTTTCCCGTCCGGTGATGAGGAGGAAATTCCGTTTACGGAAAGGGATCTGCCGGAATATCAAGATACAGCCATTGTCCGAGCGGCTCAAAAAGTTGTGCCCACCGTGGTGGGTATTACCAATAAAGCGAAAGTTTATGATATCCTTCACGGCCGCACAATCCTGCGCGACCGTTCAACGGGCAGCGGTGTCATTATTAGTGAAGACGGTTATATTGTGACCAATAATCATGTCATTGACGGTGCAAGTGAAATTTGGGTGACTTTAGGAGAGGAAGAAATCCAGGCTGAACTGGTGGGAGGCGACTTGGCCACTGATTTGGCTGTGCTGAAGATCAATAAAACCGGACTGCCGGCAGCACAGTTTGGTGATTCCGAGAAAATTGTCGTGGGGGAAACTGCCATCGCCATCGGTAATCCCTTAGGACTTGAATTTTCCCAAACTGTCACCGTGGGACATATTAGTGCCAAAAAAAGAACCATTAATATCGGTCAGCAGGCTTTTAACTTTATTCAGACGGATGCCGCCATTAATGACGGTAACAGCGGCGGTGCCCTGGTAAACTTGAACGGGGAAGTTATCGGGATCAATACGGCCAAAATTAAAGTAGCCGGTGTGGAAGGAATGGGTTTTGCCATTCCCTCCAATATGGTGAAAAATATTGCGACACAATTAATTGAAAACGGTCGCATTGTCAGGCCTTGGCTGGGTATTTACTCCGGAGGCGATGTTGATAAGGTATTGGCAAAACAACTGCGCCTGCCGGTGGATTACGGTGTCATTGTCCAGCGGGTAGTGCCGGACAGCCCGGCACAACAGGGTGGCATCAAAGCCGGCGATATTATAATAGCTTTAGGCGGGAAACAAACAAAAGTCTTTGCCGATCTTAGCGATGCCATTAACCGGCATCAAATCGGTGAAGAAGTAGAAGTGGTGGTCATACGTGAAGACCAGGAAGTTAAACTGAAGGTAACTTTGGGAGAAACTCCGGAAGAATTGCAATAAAAAGACGGCTGCAGCCGTCTTTTTAGCACAGAATAATTTCCAGCAGGTGAAGGGAGAAAAGATGCGCATTATTCTATTTTTTATAGACGGCTTGGGATTGGCTGCAGCCGATGATAAAAACCCTCTTGCCGCCGCCCCCATGCCTTGTTTAAGGAGCTTGCTGGGCGGACAGCCTTTGACTTTGGAAGCCGTAGGCACAAACAAGGAAAAAGCCACCCTCCTGGCATTGAATGCCACTTTAGGTGTACCGGGAGAACCGCAAAGTGCCACGGGGCAAACCACTCTTTTTACCGGTATTAATGCGCCGCAAGCAGTAGGACGGCATGTGCGGGGTTTCCCTACGGAGCCTTTACGGGAAATTTTGGCTCAAGAAGGACTTTTTAAGAAAATCCTCTCCCTGGGTAAAAGGGCGGAATTTTTAAATAGCTACAGTCCTGCTTTTTTTACTGAATTTCCCCGTACGGAAAAAAGAGCATATTCTGTGACCACCTGGCTGAACTATTATGCGGGATTGGATTTTCGTGACTTTGACGATTTAAAACAAAAAAAGGCTGTTAATGCCGATATTACAAACGAAATTATCCGCCGGCAAGGTTTTGATATTCCTCAGATTGAGCCGAAGGAAGCAGGAAATATTGTAGCCGAGAAATCACGTCAAATTGATTTTGTGCTATATGAGTATTTTCTCACGGATATTTATGCCCATAAGCGTGATACAAAAAAAATAGCCTCGATCCTGGCTACGATTGATAGTTTTGTAGCCGGTATCATAAACAATATTAATTTAGAGCAAACTTTATTTATTTTAACCAGCGACCATGGTAATTTGGAGGACATGACAACTTCCGCCCATACACTTAATCCCGTTCCCCTCCTTTTGGTCGGTGCCGGCCGGGACAACTTGCCGCCTTTTGCCGATTTAACTGATGTTACGCCTTTTGTTTTGCAAAAGTTAAAAGCTCTGTAAACGATAGGTTTTTTTAACATGTGACTGTTTTTGAGGAGGTTTTCATGCACATTCAAATTTTGGCTGTGGGAAAAATCAGGGAAAACTATTTGCAGGCGGCTCTGCAGGAATATGAGAAAAGATTACGTTCTTATGCCCGTGTCAAGATTTTTGAAATCAAAGATGAAAAGGTGCCTCCTGTAGTCACTGCCGGCCAGGAGGCAGAAATATTGGCAAAGGAAGCCGCCCGCCTGGAGGCACTCATTAACCCGCAAACATACTTAATTGTCCTGGATCTTGACGGCAAACAGTTTTCTTCCGTAGAATTTGCACGCCACCTTAACCGGTTATCGCTCAGAGGAAAAAGCCATGTAACTTTTGTCATTGGTGGCAGTTTAGGTCTGGCCAAAAGAATTAAAGACAGGGCTGATTTACGCCTGTCTTTTTCCCGTTTAACTTTTCCGCACCAGTTATTTCGCGTGATGCTTTTAGAACAACTTTACCGGGCCTTTAAAATTAACCGGGGTGAACCCTACCATAAGTAAGATAAGAATAATACTAACAAATTAGGGAGAAGATTTTTGCTGTCAAAGGAGTGCAGGTAGCCAGGCATAAACTTGCCGGGGCGGTGTAAATGACCAGTGCAGGCAGGGCCGATTCGGGGATAGATTTCGAGCAAAGCATGATACCGGAACCGTTAGCGATAGAAAAAACTATGAAAAAATACTTGGTAATCTGTGGAGAAGGCATTTAAAAAAAGAAGTTTGTAATTGCCGGCTATGATTCGTGGCAACCTATAGAGGAATCTCAGGCTTTATGCAGAAATATAAAGCAGGCATAGAGGAAAACATTGTAAAGGAGGCGTTTTTATGTCTTTGATAGAAAAAAGCTGTGGTGATTTTCTGGATGCCTTGGCGTCTAAAGCCCCAATCCCCGGCGGTGGCGGTGCTTCCGCTTTGGGCGGTGCCATTGGCATGGCCCTCTCTAATATGGTCGGTAATTTAACTATCGGCAAAAAAAGATATGCCGATGTGGAAGATGAAGTAAAATCTTTGGTTGAGCAAGGAACAAAAGTAATTACTGAACTGAAAATATTGGTTGATAAAGATGCCGAAGTTTTTGAACCGCTCTCGAAAGCATACGGTTTACCCAAGGATACACCGGAACAGGCAGAATACAAAGAAAAACAATTAGAGGAATGTTCCAAACTGGCTTGCTCTGTACCAATGGAAATAATGCGTAAAGCTTATGAGGGCATTAAAATTCATGAGCGGATGGGACAAATTGGTACTAAAATTGCCATTTCCGATGTGGGCTGTGGAGTAGTTTTCTTGAAAGCAGCTCTCATTAGCGCTTCTTTAAATGTGATTATAAATACCAATACTATTAAAGACGAAAAATTTGTGGCTGAAACTACAGCCGAAATGAATCAGTTGCTGGAAGAAGGCAAAAGAATTGCCGATGAGACGCTGGAACTCGTGTTGAATAAGCTGACAAAATAGCTGCGATGCAGTTGATAATACCAGTTTAGGAGGATTGAAGATGGCAGAACAATTAAGAGGCAAACCTGTTGTACAAGCAATGAAAGAAGAATTAATGCAGCGGGTTGAAGCGCTCAAAGCCAAGGGAATTACACCAAAGCTGGGTATTGTGCGTGTTGGTGCCCGCCCGGACGATCTCTACTATGAAGGCGGGGCAAAGAAAACCTGTGATTCCATAGGTTTGGCGTATGAAGTGTTTGAGTATCCCGAAGATGTGGGACAGGCTGAATTTGAACAGGCTGTTAAAGAAATCGGGGCAAAACAGGATATTCACGGCATCCTGATGTTTTCACCCCTGCCAAAGTCATTGGATGAAAAGAAAATTCGTGCTTTAATTCCGGTAGAAAAAGATGTGGACAGCTTAACTTTAGGCAGTGCCGGAAAAGTATTTGCCGACGATGAAACCGGTTTCCCGCCCTGTACACCTACTGCCTGTATGGAAATTTTAAAACACTACAAGATTCCCCTGGAAGGGAAAAGGGTTACCGTGGTCGGCCGCTCCCTGGTGGTAGGGAAACCTGTGGCTATGCTGTTAATGCGTGAAAATGCCACCGTCACGATCTGCCATTCGCGGACAAAAGATCTGCCCGCCGTTTGCAAGGAAGCAGATATTGTGGTGGCTGCCATCGGCCGGGCGAAAATGATTAATGCAGATTATGTAAAGCCGGGACAAATTGTCATTGACGTGGGCATTAATCCCGATCCGGACCGCCCGGGTAAGTACTGCGGTGATGTTGATTTTGATTCTGTGGAGCCCATTGTGGAGAAAATTACGCCGGTACCCGGCGGGGTCGGTTCCGTTACCACTATAGTACTTTGTAAACATACGATTATGGCGTGTGAAATGCTAAACAATCTTGCTTAATTCCGGAAAATACCGACTATAATATGCTCCCCTTTGCGTAGTTGCCTGAAATAAAGAGTAGGCTTGCGCAAGGGGAGCATTTTTTGCCTTTGCTACTTGCAACCTTTTGCTTGAGTCCAGGTATACATTTTGGCAAGGGAATATCTTGCTTAAAAGTAAAAACCGCCTGATGGGGGCGGCTAAAATAAGTTTTTAAATATTTATTATAAATTTTTGTGCGCACAAACCATTGTTGCCAGCGCCTGGAGCTTCTGGTAAAGAAAAAGAAACTTAACAGTAAAAAAGGCGTAGTGGGCAGCACCGGCAGGAGGGTCTCCCGCATCATTTAATCTAACTTGCATTCAAGTATAGTACATCGGGGAGCCGGAGGCAATCACTGGAGTTAACCTATTTGTTTTTATTCCCGGGTATGTTTTATTATGGTAACAGGCGAATTTACCACGGAAAATTCAACTTTAGCAGTATTCTTGACTATATGAGACGATCCGGCAACAATTTGCCGGTTCAGTATTCTAATATGAATGGAGGCGATTACGGGAGCTTTTAGCTGCTGAGAGCCTCTGTGAGCCTTTTTGACTAAGAGGCTAAAGGAAGATAGAATTTAAGAGGTGTTTAAATTTGTGAATTTACATTTATGTGTTTAAATGTATGAATTCTTCATACATTTTTTTTTGGCTTTGTAACGAGGAGGATTAAATTAATGAGTAAGTTGGTAGTCAAAGGGTTATATAAAATTTTTGGTTCTAACCCTAAACGTGGACTCAAACTTTTACAGGAGGGATGCAGCAAAGAGCAGATTTTCCGGGAAACAGGTTTAACTGTTGGCATTAATAATGCAAATTTTGAGGTCGAAGAGGGAGAGACCTTTGTGATTATGGGGCTCTCCGGAAGTGGAAAATCTACTGTTGTGCGCTGTCTTAACCGTCTGGTTGAGCCAACTGCCGGGGAAATATTACTGGATGGCAGAAACATCCTGGAAATGGATAGAAAAGAACTTTTGCAAACCCGGCGTACAGTGATGAGTATGGTTTTTCAAAACTTTGCCCTGTTTCCTAATCGTACCATTTTAGCTAACACAGAATATGGCCTGGAGGTACAAGGAGTTGATAAAGCAATACGGCAGGAAAAAGCAGAGCAAGCTTTGGCCTTGGTCGGGCTGCAGGGATATGAAGAAAGCTATCCCGATCAGCTGAGCGGGGGCATGAAGCAACGTGTGGGTATTGCCCGGGCTCTGGCCAATGACCCTGAAATTCTACTGATGGACGAAGCTTTCAGTGCATTAGATCCACTGATTCGCAGTGACATGCAGGATGAATTAATCGAATTACAAGCCAAAATGAAAAAAACAATAATATTCATTACGCATGACCTGGATGAAGCTTTAAAACTTGGGGATCGGATTATGCTGATGAAGGACGGGCAGACGGTGCAGATCGGTACTGCAGAGGAAATTCTCACTAATCCGGCCGATGAATATGTTCGTCGCTTTGTGCAAGGTGTAAACCGCAGTGAAGTATTGACGGCTGCTGATATTATGGTTAAACCCTGGACAACAGTCGGTATAAACCAGGGTCCGCGACTGGCCCTGAAAGAATGTAAGAAGCATGGGATTGAATCCATTTTGGTTACAAAAGAAGGGATGAAACTTGCCGGTATAGTTTTTGTTGATGACCTCATAGCAGCAATTAGGCGTGGCGAACAAACGCTCCGCAATATTGTGCGCGAAAATGAAGTAGTGAGAGTTGAACCTGATTATTGTGTGATGGATTTAATTGAACTGACGCTAAAGTCGTCTATACCGGTGGCGGTAGTCAGTGAAGGCGGCAGGCTGATGGGTGTAATTGTAAAGAGCAGTGTGTTAAGGGCATTAATCCCGGAAAGGGGTGATGAAAGTGCCTAGACTTCCTGTCGGTGGTTTTTTTGAAATTCTGGTTGATTTCGTGCGGGTAACATTTGCCTTACCCTTTGATTGGATTAAAGTAATTCTCTTATGGGTAAATGAACAGTTAGTATTCCTGCTGGAGCTGCCGCCGTTCTGGTTAGTGGCTATTATGGTAGCCGTTATTGCCTACTTCCTGGCCGGTAAAAGAGTTGCACTTTTTACTCTGGCAGGACTTCTCTTCATTGCTGCTATAGATTTATGGCCGGAAACCATTATTACTTTATCTTTAGTGATTGAAGCCACTTTGCTGGCGCTTTTAATTGGGATTCCTACAGGAATTTTAGCAGCCAAGTCGGATATTTTAGACCGACTTTTACATCCGGTATTGGACTTTATGCAAACCATGCCTGCTTTTGTTTACCTGATTCCGGCGATTATGATCTTTCGCATGGGGGCTGTGCCTGCTGTAATTTCAACTGTTATTTTTGCCATGCCGCCTACCATTCGTTTAACGAATCTGGCTATTCGCCAGGTGCCTAAAGAACTGGTAGAAGCAGGTGAAGCCTTTGGTTCAAACTGGTTCCAGATGCTGTTAAAAGTGGAGCTGCCGCAGGCTCTGCCGACCATAATGGCCGGCGTTAACCAGTGTATCATGCTTTCCTTGTCCATGGTTGTTATTGCCTCCATGATTGGTGCCGGCGGACTTGGCTCTGTTGTGTTAAACGGTCTGTCCAATTTGGATGTGGGTTTAGGCTTTGAAGGCGGAATCGCCGTTGTGATTATTGCTATTATTTTGGACCGGCTGACTCAAGGGACTCGTAAAGAAAAAGAAATTGCTCACTAAAAAATTAGGAGGTTGAAAAGACATTTTTAAGCAAAGGAATTTAGTTTTATTACTGGTTTTTGTTTTTGTACTTGCTCTATTTGTTGCCGGGTGTGCCAATGAGAAAAAAAGTGCTGCAGAGATTGATCTAGGGTATGTGAACTGGGCTTGTGCTACTGCTAACTCTTATATGGTGAAAAATCTATTGGAAGAAGAGTTTGATGTGAAGGTGAATCTGCATGATTTGCAGGCAGGGATTCTGTGGCAGAGTGTAGCCACCGGTGATATTGATTTTATGGTGACGGCATGGTTGCCGTTAACTCACCAGTCTTATTTCGATAAACTACAGGATGATGTGGTGGATTTGGGACCTTTATATAATGGTGCTGCTATTGGGCTGGTTGTTCCGGCCTATGTTGAGATCGACTCTATTGAGGAATTAAACGCGCACAAAGATAAATTCGGTGGACGTATCACCGGGATTGATGCCGGTGCCGGCATTATGGAAGCAACAAAGAATGCCATTGAGGTATATGATCTGGAGCTGTCATTGATGGAGGGCAGTGATGCCGCCATGGCTGCAGAATTAAAAACTGCCATTGAAAATGAGGAGTGGATTGTGGTTACCGGGTGGGCTCCGCACTGGAAATTTGGCACCTTTGACCTGAAGTTCCTGGAAGACCCGGCCAATGTCTACGGCGGGGAAGAAACAATAAATGCCTTTACCCGTGCGGGATTTGCCGATGATTATCCTGAAATAAATGAGTTTTTGGCTAATTACTATCTGACACCGGAACAGTTTGGCGGCTTGATTTCCCTGATGGAAGAATATGATGATAAGAATGAAGCGGCTAAAGTCTGGCTGGAGCAAAACAGGGATTTAGTGAAGAGCTGGCTGCAGTAACCGGTTGTAAAGTAAATTCAAGTTGAAAATTAAGGCTCATTCTGTGTCAAAACAGAATTGGGCCTTTTTTAGTTGCTTTTGGTGGCAATAGACAATAAAAGGTTTTTCCTGTATAATACAGGAGGTTTGTCAGGTAGGAGGTGCTTCTATGGAGAAGAATTTTGATGTGGCTATTATTGGCGGAGGACCGTCTGCTATTTTTGCCGCGTATGAACTGGCAAAATGCAGACCTACTCTCCGTGTTGCCATCTTTGAAGAAGGCCACGACATTTATTCACGCCGGTGTCCCATTAACCAAAAAAAGGCGGATCGCTGTGTTCGCTGTAATCCTTGCGGGATTATGCGCGGTTTTGGCGGCGCCGGTGCTTTTTCTGACGGCAAATATAATTTTACGGCGGAGTTCGGCGGTTGGCTGAATGAATACTTGCCGGAGGAAAAAGTACTGGAGCTGATTAATTATGTTGATGAAATCAATCTGTCTTTCGGTGCACCAGCAGAAAGTTATACCCCCACCAATAATAAATTACTAAAAAAAGCATTGGCACATGATTTGCACCTGCTACAGGCGCGTGTGCGCCATTTGGGAACGGAAAACAATCTTATTCTGATGCAGAAGATTTATGACTATTTGCAGACTAAATGCCGGATTTTTTGCCGCGCCCGTGTGGAGGAAATTATCATAGACAAAGACGGTTTTCTTTTGGATGTGCCAAGCATAGGGCAAATTGCTTGCCGCTTTCTCATAGCCGCCCCCGGCCGGGCCGGTTCAGACTGGTTTTCCGGGCAATGCAAAAAACTGGGTCTTTCCCTTTTAAATAACCAGGTTGATGTAGGGGTAAGGGTGGAATTACCGGCAGTTATTTTTGAAGACATCACTAATGAAGTGTATGAAGCCAAACTGCTTTACCGCACAAAGCAATATGGCGATTTGGTACGCACTTTCTGCATGAATCCGTACGGCTATGTGGTGGCAGAAAATACAGACGGGATTATCACCGTTAACGGTCATAGCTACAGGGATAAGAAACTGCAAAGCCCCAATACAAATTTTGCTCTTTTAGTCAGTAACCGTTTTACAGAACCTTTTAATGAACCGCATCAATACGGGAAAAGAATTGCTTCCTTTTCTAATTTGCTGGGTGGTGGTGTTTTATTGCAGCGATTTGGTGATTTAATTAAAGGACGCAGGACCAATGCACATCGCCTGTCGCAAAGTTTTACCAAACCTACGCTTAATGCTACACCGGGGGATTTAAGTTTAGTGCTGCCTAAACGTCATTTAGACAATATTATAGAAATGATCTATGCCCTCGATAAAATTGCACCGGGTACCGCCAATAACGATACTTTGCTGTATGGGGTGGAAGTAAAGTTTTACAGCAGCAGACTTAAACTGACTAAAGAATTAGAAACGGAAATTCCCAATATGTTTGCCATTGGCGACGGAGCCGGGATTACGCGGGGTTTGTCACAGGCCAGTGCCAGCGGAGTTTATGTGGCCCGTATTATTGCCGGGCGTCTCGCTTAACAGAAAAGCAAAAGACTGTAGCCGCGAATTAAGCTGCTTAAAGAGAAACCGGCATTGACAAAAAAGCTACAAATAGTATAATAAAATTGATGCTTCGGGGCGGGGTGCAAGTCCCCACCGGCGGTAAGCGGCCGTATGAGCCGATGAGCCCGCGAGCTGAATTCAGCTGAGCCGGTTAGAATCCGGCGCCGACGGTATAGTCCGGATGGGAGAAGCGGATAAATGCAGGTATAATGTATTTTCCGGCAGTGTTACTCAGTATACCCCCGATAGCAATCGGGGGTATTTTGCTTCCCCCGGTTGAGGCTGCATACAGGGTAAGGTGTATGTATCCGCCGGCCCTTAAGCATGAAGTAAGTACTGAATAAAAGAGGAGGCAAATATGAAGAGGAACACAAAGCATTTGGTAACATTGGCTATGTTGGCGGCAGTGTCAGTTTTATTGATGTACCTGGTGCGTTTTCCTATTTTTCCGGCAGCTCCTTTTTTGGAGTATGATATGGCCGATGTACCTATTCTTATTGGTACCTTCTTATTGGGTCCCATCAGCGGCTTAATTTTGACTGTAGTGGTTTCCATCATCCAGGCCATGACTGTTTCAGCCGGCTCCGGGTGGATCGGGGCCATTATGCATATCTGTGCCACCGGTGGCTTTGTCATCGCTGCCGGCCTGATTTATCAAAAATTTAAAACCAGAAAAGGCGCAGCGGCGGCTTTAATCGCCGGCAGTCTGGTCATGACTTTGCTTATGATCCCGCTAAATTTGATTTTTACAGTACGCTTTTTAGGAGCACCGCGGGAAGTGGTAGTGGCCATGTTAATTCCCACCATTATTCCTTTCAATTTAATTAAAGCTTTTGCTAACAGTATCATTACCTTTGCCGTATATAAATCAGTGGCACGTGTACTGCGTTTGCAAACTGCTGAAGCGAAAAAGCAAAAAACTTCTCCTTCCTATCCCGGTTAGGATAAAAAGCTGACCCCTGCAGATAAAAGGCAGGGGTTAGCTTTTTTTGGCGGGAAATATTTTGTATTGACAACTGCTGCCTGCTTCGATATAATAAGTCTCAAAACTTTATGCTGCTAAATTAGCAATGACGGGGAGAGTATTTTTCGTATGACCTTTCAGAGAGCCGGTGGGTGCTGGGAACCGGCAGGCGGCGAAAAAGAATGTCACCCCGGAGCAGCCCGCTGAACATTGGCTTAAGTAGGCGTGGCCGGGACCTGCCCGTTATCTGCAGGAAACCTAGAGGCCGGTGATTGCCGGTAAATAAGGGTGGTACCGTGGAAGGAATCCTTTCGCCCCTTGGGGGCGGAAGGTTTTTTTATATTTAATATTTAGTTAATTTTTAGGAGGCAGTAAAGATGAGTATTATTTATCTAAACGGTAATTACGTGCCGGAAGAAGAGGCAAAAATTTCCGTTTTCGATCATGGTTTTCTATACGGGGACGGAGTATTTGAAGGTATTCGTGCTTATAACGGACGGGTTTTTAAGCTGAAAGAACATTTGGATCGTTTTTATGAATCGGCCAAATCAATTATGTTGGAGATACCTGAAAGTTATGAAGAAATGAAGGAAGCCATTCTGGAAACTATTCGCAGAAATAAGCTGCAGGATGCTTATATTCGTGCCGTTGTTTCCAGAGGCCCCGGGGATTTAGGTCTGGACCCCAAAAATTGTTCCCGGGCAACCACTGTTATTATCGCCAGTTCCATTGTGCTTTACCCGAAGGAATTATATGAGAAAGGTTTGCCGGTAGTGACGGTAGCCACCAGACGTAATACCCCCGATGCTTTAGATCCGCAAATTAAATCGCTAAATTACTTAAACAATATTCTGATTAAAATTGAAGCTAACCGGGCCGGTGTCACGGAAGCAATTGTACTGAATAAAGAAGGTTATGTCACAGAAGGTTCAGCTGATAATATTTTTATTGTGAAAAATAATATTGTTATTACACCGCCCACCTATCTTGGTGCCCTGCCCGGTATCACGCGCCGGGTTATCATAGAAGAAGCAAAAAAAGCCGGCTACGAAGTACAGGAAAGGCCCTTTACGCGGCATGAACTGTATGTGGCTGATGAATGTTTCCTCACCGGCACGGCTGCCGAAGCCATCCCTGTGGTGGAAGTAGACGGACGTCTAATCGGCGACGGCAAACCGGGGCCTGTAACGAAAGATCTCATTAAACGTTTTCGTGCTTTGACCGGGGTTGAAGGGGAGCCGGTTTATCCGTAAAAATATGAGCAGGAGGAATAATATGCGCAGCGATAAAATGACAAAAGGTGTAGAACGGGCATCTCACCGCTCCTTATTATATGCCATGGGCATGGTTAAGGAGGAGATCGAGCGGCCTTTAATTGGCATTGTAAATTCGGCCAATGATTTTGTTCCGGGTCATAAACACCTGCATCAGATTGCGGCGGCGGTCAAAGAAGGAGTGCGCCTGGCCGGCGGTACACCGCTGGAGTTTTTCACCATCGGTGTCTGCGACGGGCTGGCCATGAATCATCAGGGGATGCATTATTCCTTGGCCAGCCGCGAACTGATTGCTGACTCTGTGGAAATAATGGTTAATGCTCATCCCCTTGACGGCCTGGTTTTTATCCCCAATTGTGATAAAATTGTCCCCGGTATGCTGATGGCAGCGGCCCGTTTAAATCTGCCCGCAATTTTTGTCAGCGGCGGCCCGATGCTGGCCGGCAGATACAGAGGAAATGTGGTGGATTTAAACAGTGTTTTTGAGGCCGTAGGCAGTGTTAAAGCCGGCAAGATGTCGGCAGCGGAACTGGCTGAACTGGAAATGGAAGCATGCCCGGGGTGCGGTTCCTGTTCCGGCATGTTTACCGCTAATTCCATGAATTGTATTACGGAAGTACTGGGTATGGGACTGCCCGGGAACGGTACCGTCCCGGCGGTGGCGGCGGCACGGATCCGTTTGGCCAAAAAAGCAGGCATGCGTGTCCTGGAACTTGTGCGTGAAAATTTAACGCCGGATAAAATTTTAACTGCCGAGGCTTTTACTAATGCTTTAACTGTGGATATGGCTTTAGGCTGTTCCACCAATACGGTTTTACACCTGCCCGCCATTGCCCATGAGGCAGGCATTAAACTTAATTTGGATTATATCAACGAGATTAGTGAGCGCACCCCCCAGCTGTGCAAACTGGCACCGGCGGGAGATAATCATATTGAAGATTTGGCTGCAGCCGGCGGAATTCAGGCCGTGATGAAGCGCTTAAATGAAAAAGATTTCCTGCATATAGATTGCCTTACCGTCAGTGGCCTGACTATTGGCGAGCAACTGGCAGCAGCACGGATTCTTGATGAAGATGTTATTCGTCCCTTTGATAATCCTTATAGTGATAGCGGTGGTATCGCTATTTTGCGGGGCAACCTGGCACCTGACGGAGCTGTAGTTAAGCAGGGTGCAGTAGCTCCCGAAATGATGAAAAAGACGGGGCCCGCACGCGTTTTTGACAGTGAAGAGGATGCGGTAGCAGCAATTTTTAGCGGCAAAATTAATAAGGGCGATATTATTGTAATCCGTTATGAAGGTCCCAAAGGCGGTCCCGGAATGCGGGAAATGCTGACTCCTACTTCAGCCGTGGCGGGAATGGGCTTGGATAAAGATGTGGCACTGATTACAGACGGGCGCTTTTCCGGCGCTACACGCGGTGCCTCTATCGGACATGTTTCTCCGGAAGCCATGGAGCGGGGACCGATTGCCGCCGTACATGAGGGCGATCTGATCAGTATCGATATCCATGCACGTAAGTTGGAATTACTCATTAGTGAAGAAGAACTGCAAAAACGGCTTAATGAACTTGAATTACCACAGCCAAAAATAACAAAAGGATACTTGGCTCGTTATGCACGCTTGGTGACCAGTGCCAACACAGGAGCCGTTTTTAAGGAGGGACAGACATGAAATTAACAGGAGCGCAAATAGTTATAGAAGCGCTGAAAAGAGAAAATGTAGAAATAGTTTTTGGCTATCCCGGTGGCAGTGTTTTAAATCTGTATGACGTACTTTTTGACAGTGAAATTAAACATTATCTGTCCCGTCATGAACAGGGCGCTGTACATGCGGCAGACGGATATGCCAGAGTAACCGGCAAACCCGGGGTAGTGTTTACCACTTCCGGTCCCGGGGCAACTAATGCCGTTACAGGCATTGCCAATGCCTATATGGATTCTGTGCCCCTGGTAGTTTTTACCGGTCAGGTTGCCACCTCCTTAATCGGCACAGATGCATTCCAGGAAGCCGATATGTTTGGCATCACCCTGCCCATTACAAAACATAATTACCTGGTGACCAATGTAAAGGATCTGCCCAGAATTATAAAGGAAGCTTTTTACCTGGCCACCACCGGCCGCCCGGGTCCTGTGTTGATCGATCTGCCTAAAGATATTCAGCAGCAGCAGGCAGAATTTAAGTATCCTGAAGAAGTTTTTATCCCCGGGTATAATCCCACTTTTGAAGGTCACCCGGGGCAAATTAACCGGGCGGCAAAAGCTATTGCCCGGGCAAAGAAACCTGTTATTTATGCCGGCGGCGGGGTTGTAATCTCCGGAGCGCACGAATTGCTGCTGGAGTTGGCGGAAATCACTGATATTCCTGTAGCCACTACTTTAATGGGTATCGGCGGTTTTCCCAGCGACCATCCCCTGGCTTTAGGAATGTTGGGGATGCACGGCACCTACTGGGCCAATATGGCCATGCATGAAGCAGATTTAATTGTTGCTATTGGCGCCAGGTTTGACGATCGTGTGACCGGTAATTTAAAACTTTTTGCCCAGCATGCCAAAATTGTGCATATTGATATTGACCCGGCTGAAATCGGTAAAAATGTCAAGGCTGATGTGCCTATTGTGGGTGATGTCAAACAGGTACTGACACAATTACTGAAAAAAGTTAAGCCCAAGGAACATCAGCCATGGCTTGAACGTATTGCCGGGTGGCGAGAAGAAGCTCCGCTAAAGTATAACCAGGAAGATAATGAACAGATTTTGCCACAGTATGTCATCGAGTCGATTTATCGTGTGACGAAAGGGGAAGCTTTAATTGCCACGGAAGTAGGCCAGCACCAGATGTGGACGGCCCAGTACTACCGTTTCAAAAAACCCCGTTCCCTCATTACCTCCGGCGGTTTAGGCACAATGGGATTCGGTTTCCCGGCCTCTATCGGTTTACAAATCGGAGCACCGGAAGCAACCGTCTTTTGTATTGCCGGGGATGGTAGCTTCCAGATGAATTTGCAGGAACTGGCAACGGCAGTTGCGTACAACATACCGGTTAAAGTGGCAATTATTAATAACCAGTATTTAGGTATGGTGCGCCAGTGGCAAGAGCTCTTCTTTAATAAGCGTTATTCTGCGGTGGACATACAAAAAAGCCCCGATTTTGTCAAACTGGCTGAGGCTTTTGGTGCTGTGGGCCTGCGTGCCGAAAAACCGGCTGAAGTAGTGCCGGTAATTGAAAAAGCCCTTGCCACACCGGGGCCTGTAGTGATAGATTTTAGAGTACGTTCGGAAGAAAATGTTTACCCCATGGTGCCACCAAACCATGCAATCAGTGAAATGGTCAGGGGGGATTAAAATGAAGCATATTTTAGCAGTACTGGTGGAAAATAAGCCGGGAGTACTGGTCCGTGTGGCCGGATTGTTTGCCAGGCGCGGTTTTAATATTGAAAGTCTTGCCGTCGGGAGAACAATGGATCCGGGAATTTCACGCATGACCATTGAAGTAGATGCTGATGAAAAAACATTGGAGCAAATAAATAAACAGTTAAACAAACTGGTTAATGTGATAAAAATATCCAACCTGACACAAGAGCCTTCCGTCGATCGGGAATTAGTGCTGATTAAGGTTAAGGCTCCTGCTTCCAGTCGTGCTGAAATTCAGCAGATTGTAGAAACATTTCGGGCTAAAATTATAGATGTTTCACTGCAATCGCTGATTATTGAAGTTACAGGCAACGAGGAAAAGCTGGAAGCCATCCAGTTGTTATTATCCCATTACGGGATTTTGGAAATTGTACGGACCGGTAAAATTGCCTTATTGCGGGGCAGTAAAACGATTAAAAATGGGGAGGTAAAATAAATGGCAAAAATGTATTATGACAGTGATGCAAATTTGGCTGTGCTGGAAGGACGGACGGTGGCCGTTATGGGCTACGGCAGTCAGGGCCATGCGCAGGCACAAAATTTACATGATTCCGGGGTTAATGTCATTGTAGGTCTGCGCAAAGGCAGTCCCCGCTGGGCGGAAGCTGAAGCTGCCGGCCTGAAAGTAATGACAGTGGCGGAGGCGGCCAAAGCAGCCGATGTGATACAGATTTTACTGCCTGATGAAAAACAAAAGGAAGTATATGAGGCAGAAATTAAAGCAAATTTAAAAGCAGGGGACGCTTTAGTTTTTTCTCACGGTTTTAATATTCATTTTGGCCAAATTGTACCTCCGGCCGATGTAGACGTCATTATGGTGGCACCGAAAAGCCCGGGTCATTTAGTGCGCAGAACATATACCGAAGGAGCAGGTGTGCCGGGCCTTCTAGCCGTCTACCAGGATGCAACCGGTAAAGCTAAAGACATCGGTTTGGCTTATGCCAAAGGAATCGGCTGCACAAGAGCCGGTGTCATTGAAACTACTTTTAAAGAAGAAACGGAAACCGATTTGTTTGGTGAGCAAGCAGTGCTTTGCGGCGGTGTCTCTGAACTAATTAAAGCCGGTTTTGATACACTGGTGGAAGCAGGCTATCAGCCGGAAATCGCTTATTTTGAATGTTTACATGAACTGAAACTAATTGTGGATCTCATCTACGAAGGTGGCCTGTCATATATGCGTTACTCCGTTTCTGATACGGCCCAATACGGCGATTTTACCAGGGGTAAGCGGGTTATTAACGAAGAGACGCGCAAAGAAATGAAAAAAATTCTGCACGAAGTGCAAACAGGAAAGTTTGCCCTGGAGTGGATCCAGGAAAACCAGGCCAATCGTCCCTACTTTAATGCCACTGACAGGTTGGAAAAAGAACAACTACTTGAAAAAGTGGGCAGAAAATTACGTCGCATGATGACCTGGATTGATGCTAAGGAAGATTTTTAATTTATACTTATTGCCTTTAATCAAAATAGCGTGGTGTTTAACAAACATCACGCTAATTTTCAATTTGTTTTAAAATCTTTAATAAGGACAGATTTTGATCAAATCTGTTATGCTCTACACATTAGAAGGAGGGAAGATGAGTACGAAATAGTGATTTGTATGAAAAACATAAGGCATCAACCCTGTATGTTTTTTGTAATTTTGTATAAAGATAACATAAAATATGGTTTAACGAGAAATATTAAGAGCCTGAGCAGGAAAAGCTGTCGTAATAGTCGAAGTAAGCTATGTTTCGCTTGATTTCCTGATTTCCGGCAAAGTTAAAAGGAGGCGTTGGCGTGAAAAATTATACGACAGAGAATATCCGTAATGTTGCTCTAATCTCTCACGGTGGAGCAGGTAAAACTTCTCTGGCCGAAGCCATGATTTTTACCGCCGGAGCTACTAACCGTTTAGGGAAGGTAGATGCCGGTACCACTACTACTGACTTCGACCAGGAAGAAATTAAACGTCAGATTACCATTAATACTTCTTTAGCACCTATTGAATGGAAAAACGTTAAAATCAATTTACTCGATACTCCGGGATATTTTGATTTTATTGGAGATACTATCAGTGCTCTACGCGTTGCCGATGCGGCTGTGATGGTAGTTTCGGCCACATCCGGGGTTGAAGTGGGAACAGAAAAATTCTGGGCTTATGCTGATGAGTATAAGCTGCCCCGTCTGGTTTTTGTTAACAAAATGGACAGGGAAAATGCCGATTTCGGTAAAGTTTTTGCCCAACTGCAGGAGTTTTTCGGGCTGAATGTTGTTCCTATGCAGCTTCCCATCGGTGCGGCAGATACTTTTGCAGGCGTTGTGGATTTAGTTGCCCTAAAAGCTTATTCCTTCAGTGACAACGGCAAGAAGATGACTGAAGGTGAAATCCCCGCCGAGTTAAACGATGCCGTGGAGGAATACCGGGAAAAATTAATTGAAGCGGTTGCTGAAAGTGATGACGACCTGCTCATGAAATATTTAGAAGGCGAAGAGCTGACAGATGACGAGATTAATGCAGCCCTGAGAACCGGCATCCTTACCGGGAAGGTAGTACCTATTCTGTGTGGTGCAGCTACCCTTAATACCGGTACACAACCATTGTTGGATACTATTGCCACGTCTTTCCCCTCCCCGGCCGATGCAGGGGAAGTTAAAGGGACCAATGCAGATGATGAAGAAGTGGCGATTAAAGTTGATGCCAACGGGCCTGTCAGTGCTCTTGTCTTTAAAACTCTTGTGGACCCCTTTGTGGGTAAAATAACCTACTTTAAAGTTTATTCCGGTACTGTCACAGGAGACGGCCAGCTGTATAATGCCAATAAAGGCAAAAACGAACGGTTGGGACAAGTCTTTACCATGTTGGGTAAAAACCAGATTAACCTGGAGCAAGTACCGGCCGGTGATATTGCCGCCGTGGCCAAGTTACAGGACACAGGTACCGGTGATACACTGTGTGATAAGCAGAATCTGGTTAAGCTTGAACCTATTGCTTTCCCCACACCTGTTACCACCTTCGCCGTAGTACCGAAAAAACAGGGTGAAGAAGAAAAAGTGGCGCAAGGGGTAGCTCGCTTCTTGGAGGAAGACCCCACTTTCCGTCTGGAGCGGAATACAGAAACCAAACAAACTTTAATATCCGGCATGGGCGAACTGCACTTGGAAATCATTACCAGCAAACTCTTGCAAAAGTTTGGCGTTGAAGTAGAATTGTCCCTGCCCAAAGTTCCTTATAAAGAAACTATTCGCGGTACGGCCAAAGTGGAAGGGAAACATAAGAAACAATCCGGCGGCCGCGGTCAGTATGGTCATGTCTGGATTGAATTTTCGCCGCTACCCTCCGGGGAATACTTCGTATTTGAAGATAATATTTTCGGCGGTGCCGTACCGAAACAGTATATTCCCGCTGTAGAAAAAGGCTTGCGGGAAGCTATGGAGCAAGGAGTTTTGGCCGGCTATCCTGTTGTTGACATTAAAGCCAGCTTGTATGACGGTTCTTTCCATACAGTTGACTCCTCGGAAATGGCGTTTAAGATTGCTGCCAGCCTTGCCTTTAAGAAAGGTATGGAGCAAGCCAATCCCGTTTTGCTGGAGCCGGTAATGTATGTGGAAGTAACTGTACCGGAACAGTTCATGGGTGATATTATGGGCGATATGAACAGCCGTCGCGGACGCATCCTTGGTATGGAAGCCAAAGGTGGCAACCAAGTGATTAAAGCCCATGTGCCCATGGCGGAAATGCTCAAGTATTCTGTTGACTTGCGGTCAATGACGCAAGGCCGTGGTTCCTTCACCATGGAGTTCGATCATTACGAGGAAGTGCCGGCGCATTTAGCTGAACAGATTATAGCTGAAGCAAAGGCAGCACAGGATGAGGAATAAGGTAAACATCCTGCAAAAGATACAAGAGCAAGCACCAACAGGGCGCTTGCTCTTTCGCTTCGCTTGCTCATACTTTGCAGTAATTTTGAATACATTGCATTAGCAAGCTTGTTGGAGGAGAAAAAATGATAAAAAAAATAGCAGTATTATACGGCGGCCGTTCCGGTGAGCATGAAGTTTCCGTCAATTCTGCCCAGGCGGTTATGGAGGGCCTGGAGCAAATTGAAGATTATGAAGTTGTGCCTGTATTTATTACTAAAGAAGGTGAATGGCAGCTTCATGGCAACCGTGTGGCACTGTTGCCTGATCCCGCCATTGGCGGATTGTACCTGCTTGACGGTGAAAGCGGGGGTAATATTGTATCCATTGATGTTGTTTTTCCGGTTTTACACGGGACTTTCGGTGAGGACGGCACGATCCAGGGGCTGCTGGAACTGGCACGCATTCCCTATGTGGGTGCCGGTGTTGCCGGCTCTGCCGTGGGCATGGATAAAATTTTAATGAAAGCTGTGCTCAAATCTTTCGGCTTGCCGGTTGGGGATTATCTGTGGTTTACGGCTACCAAGTGGAAAAAGGACCGGACCAAGCTGGTGGAAGATATAGCGGCGAAGCTGGGGTTTCCTTGTTTTGTGAAGCCTGCCAATTTAGGTTCCAGTGTGGGCATCAGTAAAGTTTACAAGCAGTTTGAATTAGAGCCGGCGGTGGAGGAAGCTCTGCAGTATGATCACCGGATTATTGTGGAAAAATTTTTGCCCGGCAGTGAGATAGAATGCAGTGTTTTGGGCAACGATGATCCCATGGCATCCCTGCCGGGACAAATTGTTCCCTGTAATGATTTCTATGATTACAAGGCTAAATATATTGATGATCGTTCTGCATTGATTATTCCGGCTCAACTCCAACCTGAGACAGTACAGCAGGTGCAGGAGTTGGCGATAAAAGCATTTTTAATGCTGGACTGTGCCGGCTTGGCCCGTGTTGACTTTTTCGTCGATGAAAAAGCGCGAAAGATCTGGATTAACGAGATAAATACCCTGCCCGGTTTTACTGCTATTAGTATGTACCCGAAATTGTGGGAAGCCAGTGGCATTCCTTTTCCTGAACTATTGCGCCGGCTGGTGGAACTGGCGGAAGAGCGGGCTGCAAAAAGAGCGCAGTTAAAAACCAGTTTTACTCCGGCTTAAAGCTTATGTATTTTGTTTTCCTATTTTACTTGTCCAAATTTATAAAGTATAGTAAAATAAGGTACTAAATCTTAATCTGGGACATGTCTTGAAGGGGGTATCTATGGATGGCAGAACAAGACACTTTACGCGTTAAAGTTGGCCAGGCAGAATTGCTGGGCGGCGTCATTATGGACGTGACCACACCGGAGCAGGCTAAAATAGCTGAAGAGGCAGGGGCCGTAGCTGTAATGGCTTTAGAGCGGGTGCCGGCAGATATTCGGGCTGCCGGGGGAGTGGCCAGGATGGCAGATCCCGATATTGTTTTACGTATTATGGATGCGGTCAGTATTCCGGTGATGGCAAAAGTCCGTATTGGCCATTTTGTAGAAGCGCAAATTCTGGAAGCTTTAGGCGTTGACTATATTGATGAAAGTGAAGTCTTAACACCGGCCGATGAAGAGTTTCATATTAACAAAACTTTATTTAAAGTACCCTTTGTCTGCGGAGCCCGTAATCTAGGCGAAGCATTACGGCGTATCGGTGAGGGTGCATCTATGATTCGGACAAAAGGAGAACCGGGTACAGGTAATGTGGTGGAAGCTGTACGGCATATCCGTATGGTTTTAAGTGAAATCCGCAAACTGCAAAACACGCCGGATGAAGAATTAATGACTTTTGCCAAAAATATTGGCGCACCTTTCGAGCTGGTCAAGGAAGTTAAGCGCTTGGGCCGCTTACCGGTACCTAACTTGGCTGCCGGCGGAATTGCCACCCCGGCTGATGCAGCTTTAATGATGCAGCTGGGCTGTGACGGGATTTTTGTCGGCTCCGGAATCTTTAAATCAAAGGACCCCAAAGCCCGCGCCCGGGCTATCGTTGAAGCAACAGAACATTATGACGATCCCAAAGTCCTGGCTGAACTTTCCAAGGGGCTGGGTGAAGCCATGTCCGGTGTGGATATCAGCGCTTTGCGTCAGGAGGAAAGGATGCAGGAGCGGGGCGTTTAAGGGCAGGTTTTAGTAAAAAACTTGCGGATAAGATAGATTTAGGAGAAGGTAATAAGCCTTCTCTTTTTTTCTCCTATATGCATTTAAGCGGTGCAGGACGGGATAATTCAGCTGTGGATAAAAAGGAGAATTTTTATTGTTTGTGGAACTAAAGATAGGGTGACAATATGAAAGAGAGATACTTATTTGATTTGTTAGTACCGGCCCAAAAAGTGCCTGTGGTCACGGTTGGTAAACGGAGAAAAATAGTACGGCAAGAGAGGCCAGCAGATAAATTTGCGGCTTTAACACAGGAAGCCTTATCCTGCCAAGGCTGCCGTTTGCGCCGGGGTGCAACCCAGGTAGTTTTTGGGGTAGGCAATCCGCAGGCAGTCCTTATGTTTGTGGGGGAAGGCCCCGGAGCTGATGAGGACAGACAAGGTATTCCCTTTGTGGGCAGAGCAGGACAGCTTTTAGATAAAATTTTGGCGGCGGCAGAAATTCGCCGTGAAGATACCTATATCACCAATGTGGTTAAATGCCGGCCGCCTCACAACCGCATGCCCACAGAAGATGAAGTGGCAGCTTGTCTGCCCTTTTTAAAACGACAGATTGAACTGATCAAACCGCAAATAATTGTTTGTTTAGGGGCATTGGCCACACAGACAATTATTGGGCCGGAAGCACGTGTGTCTGTTGTGCGCGGCCGCTGGTTTGATAAATTTAATGCCCGCGTCATGGCTACTTTTCACCCGGCGGCACTTTTGCGGGATGAGCGTAAAAAACGTCCGGTGTGGGAGGATATGAAAAAAATCAGGGATTTTTATCGTTCACTGATTTAAGGGAGGTTAAGCATGGCCAAGGTTCTTGTTGTTGATGATGAGAAAACCATTGTTAAGGGCCTTAAATTTGCCCTGCAAAAAGAGAATTTTGAAGTGCTGGTGGCCTATGACGGCAAAGAAGCTTTGGAGATTTTTGAACAGGAAGCACCGGATTTAATTGTGTTGGATTTAATGCTGCCGGAGATAGACGGTTTTGAGGTTTGCCGCCGGATTCGTAAAACCAGTGAAGTCCCCATTATTATGCTAACTGCCCGCGGAGAAGATATCGACAAGATTCTTGGTCTGGAGCTGGGGGCGGATGATTACATGACAAAACCTTTTAATCCCCGTGAATTGGTGGCGCGAATCAAAGCGGTTATGCGGCGTTCCCAGAACAGGTCAACCAATCCCGCTTCTTTGCAGTATATCCGTTTGCAAGACTTACAAATTGATTTATTGCAGCAGAAAGTACGCGTGCGTGATAAAGAGGTGGATCTAACCAGTAAAGAATTTGCCCTGTTAAGTTTACTGGCAAGTAATCCCGGTCGTGTTTTCAGTCGCGAAAAATTGTTGGAGCATGTTTGGGGTTATGATTACTATGGTGATGCGCGCACGGTAGACGTGCATATCCGCCATTTGCGGGAGAAAATAGAGCAGGATCCGGCTGCCCCGCAGTTAATTCTCACTGTTTGGGGGGCAGGTTATAAATTCCGGGAGGGGAAGAATGTTTAACAGTATCCGTACCAAGCTGACAGCCACTTATATCATGCTGATAGTGGCTGTCATGGCCTTTGCAGCATTTTTCCTCTTTAATGTTCTCAATAATTATTACCTTGCCTACGAATACTCCAAACTACAAGGTGCAGCAAAAGTAGTGAGAGATTTAGTCGCCACCAAGCTGCAGGCGGCACCGGATGTTGTGGATATTTCTAACCAGGCTGAACTGGTGGCCAGACAAAATAATGCCCGCATTTTGATTACCGACCATAAGCAGCGTGTGCTCGGTGATTCGGTGCGTGTGGACGGGCTGGTGGGAACGACACTGGACCGGATGGAAATTGCCCGTGCTTTAATGAGATTTGAAGATGAAGCCTGGAGCATCCAGTATTCCGAATTGAGCGAAACTTGGGTGATGCAGGTGGCCGTACCTGTTTTAAGCGGTGAAAAAGTTGTAGGGGCCGTGTTCATTTCCTCCTCCCTGGCCGAAGTATATGATGTGCAAAAGGACCTACGGAATTATATTGTTATTTTAATTCTTCTTACTATTGTCTTTGCCGGTTTCATCGGGCATTTTTTAGCCCGCCGCATTACTGATCCCATTGAATCATTAACGGTGGCGGCGGAAAAAATGGCGGCGGGTGATTTGTCACAATATGTTTCCGTCCGTTCCCGGGATGAAATTGGGCGTCTGACAAAACAGTTTAACGAAATGGCCAATCGCCTCCAGGAAAGTACCAGACAGTTAAAGGATTTTGTAGCCAATGCTTCGCATGAGATGCGCACGCCGCTGACGTCCCTTAACCTGCTGGTGAAATCTTTGCGGGAATACCCCCTGGAGCAAGAAGAACAGGATGAATTTTTGGCAGATATCGATCAGGAGCTGGAGCGTTTAATTAATCTGGTAGAAGAATTACTGGATCTGTCCCGCCTTGACCGGTTGGCGGCGGAAGATACAATGATGACCGTAAATGTGGTGCCGCTTTTGCGTGATACTTTGGAGATCATGCAAAAAAGGGCGGAAGACAAAAATATTGCTTTAGACTATAATTTGGCGGAAAAAGCTTCAGCCTTTGTGGTACCTCATCAGATTAAACAGATTGTTTTTAACCTGGTTGATAACGCCATTAAGTATACGCCGGAAGGCGGTCAGATTAACGTCAACCTGGTCCAGGAGCCTAACCTGCTCAAATTAACGGTGAGTGATACAGGTATCGGTATTCCGTATGATCAGCGGGAAAAAGTATTTGAACGTTTTTACCGTGTAGATAAAGCACGCTCGCGGGAACAAGGCGGCACCGGACTCGGGTTATCCATAGTGTTGGAAATTGTCAAACGTCATCACGGTAAAGTCTGGATTGAGGACGGACCGGGGGGACAGGGTACAACATTTATTGTTACGCTACCCAGATTAACCCTGCCCACAGGGCGCATCGTTAATAATCATTAACAAATCTTCACACGTATAAATGAAGTTTGCCGTTATAATATGAAGAGGCGGGAAAAATGCCGCAAAACGTAAAATATTGAGGGAAATAAAATGAAAAGAAGGATTTACAATTTAATAATTTTGCTTTTAATTGCCCTCTTAAGTGTGGCCGGCTGTAGTCCGCGTATGAGGTATAGTGAAGGCAAACCGATCGAGCCCATTGCGCCGGGCAATGAGAAGGGGGAAACTCCGGCTGTGGGCCAGTTTAGCGTCAAAAGCAGTGATGTGCAGGTTACAGATCTGGCAGTGACAGCCGATGGTGCACTGACTGTGGTAGGTACGGCGGCTAAAGTTGTTTATCTTTTGCAGAATGATGGTACGGCACTATGGGAAAAGGAACTTTCCTCCGTGCCGTTAAAGACATATTTAGATCCGAACGGGCGCTTTCTGGCGGTGGGGACAGAAGGAGGTCGGCTGATTGTCCTGACTCCTGAACAAATAGAATTATATACACATCAATTTGAGGATCCTGTTGCCAAGATTGCGGCTTCCCTGAAGGATGATTACTTGGTTATAGGTTTAAACCGGGGAGAAGAAGCAGATCACCTGGTGGCACTGTCTGCAGGGGAAGTAAGCTGGGAAAAAGAGCTGCCGGGAATCATTAATGCTATAGTTGTAGGAGAGGGAAACCTTCTCTTTGTGAACTGGCAGGAAGAGGAGATTCCTTATTTAGCCGCTTTTTCCGCAGAAGGGGAGTTATTGTGGGTCAAAGAACAGCACCAGCAGCTGACGACAGATAAAAGCGGCCAGATTATTGTCAGTACCAGCGATAGTGAGATCATCTGCTACAACAGTAATGCAGAGGCAATCTGGAATTATGAAGCTGGCGGCCGGATCAAATCTGTGCAGATGGCACAGAGCGGGATGTATCTTGCTGCCGTGGTGGTGGATGAGTCTATACAACAGGAAGAGCTGCTTTATTTAAATATTAACGGTAATAAAATGTGGCAAAAACGCCTGCCCAATGATGCCGATATTCTGGTGGGCGCCGAGGGCAACCGGGTGTTGGTTGCTTCCTGGCAACAATATCAGGATGATGTCACCAAGATTTATCTATATGATCAGCAGGGAAGTGAGCTAAATGTCCTTAATGTGGCAGGCAGGGCGCAAAAAATAGCTTTTGCTTCCCAGGCAAACACATTGGTTGTAGGTCTTGAGGACGGCAGTATTTACTTTTTGGAAACAACGGAAAAATCACAGTCCTTTGATTACGCAGACAAAGTAATTACTGATTACTATCGCCCCGTTGTCTTTACCAAGGAAGAAGGGGCAACACATCTGCAATTATTCTTTTTTGATGAAAATGCGGAATATTTGATCCCGGTGACGCGCAGTATTAAAAACAGCCAGTCGCTTTTGCGTGATACCATACAGGAACTGATTAGGGGGCCGGCGCAAAACAGCGGCCTGGTACGTGCCATTCCTAAAGATGCCGAAATTACGGTGACAGAAAGTGAAGGCACGGTTTATATTGATTTGCCGGCTTCTCTGGATGAAAGAGCGGGCACGGCGTTTCTGCAAGGCGTTTTAGATTCCCTCTTGTATACAATAAGTTCCATTCAAATCGATACAATTAAACAAATCCGCTTTACTGTGGATGGCAAGGAACAGGAAAAATTCGGTCAAGAAGGCCTTGCCATCGGAGGAGCGTTTATTCCGCGGCCTTTCGGCAAAGACAGCAGGGAAAATCTGATCTTTTTACCTCATAGATCCGGTATGCGTTTTTACTTGCGCCCGCACACAATAACTTTGCCTGACCTTAAAGGGGAAGCGCGGATACGCGCAATTGTGGAAAAAGTAATTGAAAGCTATAATAAAAAGTTTGGTATTAAGGTGACTTTAAATTCACTTCAGATTCAGAAAAATACTGTTTATCTCGATTTTGAAGCTTCTTTTAACCGTACCTTGACCAATACGCCGCTGGCGGCAGCCCGGGCAGCCATGTTACGTGACGCCATTGCCTTATCACTGGTGGAGAATTTACCGGAAACTACAACAGTAAAGTTTACGGTGGAAGGCAATGAGCCCAATCAGCCTTCCCACTATAAGCCCTGGGAACTGGCAGTCAGACGGCCGTACTATATCAATATGGAAAATTAAAATAGTTTTGCTTCTTACCGGGTAGCGGCCAATCTGCTTGCGGATTGGCCACTATTTGGATATAATAAGACAAAAAAGTAAAGAAAGAGGTCCTTTTTTTATGCAGATGTTTCGGGAAGAAATAATTCGTTTACTTGAGGCCAATGTGCCTTTAGATACGGAACAGATTGCAGCGGAATTGGAAACACCGCCTAACCCGCAAATGGGGGATTTTGCTTTTCCTTGTTTTAAACTGGCCAAAACATTGCGCAAGTCGCCTGCTGCCATTGCCGCGGAACTGGCAGAGAAACTTCCGGAAAGTGAACTTTTTGCCCGTATAGAGGCTAAAGGGCCCTATTTAAACTTTTTTTGCGAGCGCAAAAAATTGGCGCAAATGACGGTGGAGAGCATTTTACAGCAAAAAGAGCAATACGGGCGTACCGGCATAGGTAAAGACAAGACTATTGTCATTGATTTTTCCGCCCCCAATATTGCCAAGCCCTTTGGAGTGGGGCATTTGCGTTCCACTGTGATCGGCCATGCCCTTTACCGCATTTATCAGGCTTTAGGCTACCGTTGTGTGGGCATAAACCACCTAGGGGATTGGGGCACACAATTTGGTAAACTGATTGTTGCTTATCGCATGTGGGGTAACGAAGAGCTATTGGAGAAAAATGCTATTAACCATCTGTATGAATTGTATGTCCGTTTTCACAGTGAAGCAGAAAACCGACCCGAACTGGATGATGAAGCACGGGCTTGGTTTAAAAAACTTGAAGACGACGACAGTGAAGCTTATGCTTTATGGCAGCGTTTTCGCCAATTAAGTCTGGAAGAGTTTAAGCGGATCTATGCTATCCTTGGAGTAGAATTCGATTCCTATCAAGGCGAAAGCTATTATAATGAAATGCTGGATGACACCGTGAAGATGGTGGAAGAAGCCGGCTTGGTCAGTCAATCGGAAGGGGCGCTCATAGTCGACTTAAGCGCTGAAGAGATGCCGCCGTGCCTGTTACGGAAGCAAGACGGAGCCACCTTATATGCCACCCGGGATTTATGTGCCGCCATTTACCGCTACCAAAAATATAAGTTTGAAAAGGCTCTTTATGTGGTAGGTGCTGACCAGGCACTTCATTTCCAACAAGTTTTTACTGTGCTGAAAAAAATGGGCTACGACTGGGCCGAGCGGTGCCTACACGTGCCTTTTGGGCTGATTCGTTTTAAAGAAGGGAAAATGTCTACACGTAAAGGTACTTTGGTCCTTTTGGAAGACGTTTTAGACCGTGCCACCGAATTGGCCAAAGAGATTATTCAAGAAAAGAATCCCACCCTTGAGAATAAAGACGAAGTTGCCCGGCAGGTGGGAATCGGAGCAGTCATTTTTGGTGATTTAAGTAATGACCGGATTAAAAATATTGAATTTGACTGGGACAAAGTCCTGGATTTTTCCGGTGAAACTGCACCTTATGTCCAGTACGCTCATGCCCGTATCTGCAGTATTCTGCGCAAAGCAGAAGGCTGGCCGGCCGCTTATGACGCATCACTTTTGACAGGCGATGAGGAACAGGCTGTGATTGGTCTTTTGGCCCGTTTTACCGATATGATTATACGGGCGGCTGCCGCTAACAAGCCTTCCGTTATTGCCCGTTATGTGGTGGATGTGGCAGCGGAATTTAACAAGTTTTACCACCAGTGCCCTGTGCTACAGGCTGAACCGGAGCTGCGTAACGCGCGCCTGGCTCTTATTGATGCCGTCAGACAGGTACTGGTTAACGGACTGTGGCTTTTAGGCATAGCCGCGCCGGAAGAAATGTAAAAAATTTAAAGTAGGCAAGAAAAAATCGCTCCTGGTAGACGGGAGCGATTTTTTAACGAAAAGCAGAAATTAAAAAGATAAGGCCAAACAAAACGAAAAGCAAAGCACTGCCCAATTTAATCATTCTAGCCGGCAGGCGGGAAAGAAAGCGTGAACCTAAATAAGCTGCAAGGCTGTGGTTAATAAGTTGTCCGCCCATGGCACCGAGAAATATTGCCACCGGGGAGCCGTACGCTGCTGTGAGGGCGATGGCTGTCAGTTGTGTTTTGTCCCCCAGCTCGGCCAGAAACACCATAATAAAAGCCTGTAAAGTAATATGCTTATGCGGATGTTCAATTTCACAGCTATCATCTTCACCTTTACAAGAGGCCAGATAAATACCTACTGCCAAAAAAAAGAGGCCGCTGGCAATCATAGTTACTTTTGTCGGCAAAAGTTCGGCAAGAAAATCGCCTAGAATTACTGCTATACCTGTAATGACGCCCAGTGCGCCCAGCGACCCGGCCAGGACACGTAGCGGCGGGTAGCGGGTGGAAAGAGTCAGTGTGACAAGTTGAGTTTTATCTCCCATTTCTGCCAGCAGTGTGGCCAAAAATGCGGCAAAAAAGGCTGTCAAAGGATCACATCCAATCTGTAAGGATACTGTTATATTATACCACAATGAAGCTTGTT